>CAZCZX010000255.1:0-1642 GCA_964503095.1 uncultured Sangeribacter sp. | reverse complement strand
TCTTTCTTGCTGTCCTTCTTTGAATTGTCGGTAGAAGATGGTTCTTCTTCGAGGAGGCGTTCGGAGCGGGTCTTGTTTTTTGACTGGGCGGAGTTCATGTCACTTTCCTCATGAAGGAGTACTTCTACGCCGGTGTTGTCAATGACACGATATTGCAGATAGGCAAGAGACTCGTCGGGTACCACTTTAAGGCCTCTTCCAAACTTACGTTTCCATTTCCCATACAGTGAGAACATCCCCTTTTTTACGTAGGCATCTACAAATGGATGAACGTAAAGGATGAATTTCTTTATTTCCAGATGCTCCGTGAGATATTCAAGTTTCTCCTCAAGTTTATCGGTGAAGAGCAGTGAGGGTTGCACTTCTCCCTTCCCAAAACAAGATGGACAAGTTTCTTCCGTAGTTATGTCAAGAGCAGGACGCACTCTCTGGCGAGTGATCTGCATAAGTCCGAATTTCGACAGTGGCAAGATATTATGGCGTGCTCGATCTTTCGACATGTTGTCGCGCATATGGTCAAGAAGTTGCTGCCGATGCTCAGCTTTTGCCATGTCGATGAAATCCACCACGATGATGCCTCCCATGTCGCGCAGACGGAGTTGCCTTGCAATTTCATCTGCAGCACGAAGGTTGACTTCCAGAGCATTCGTCTCTTGGTCTTGAGAAGCCTTGCTTCTGTTGCCGGAATTGACATCAATCACATGCAATGCCTCTGTATGCTCTATAATGAGATATGCACCGGATTTGAACGAAACAGTCTTACCGAAAGCCGATTTAATCTGACGAGTGATGTTGAAACTGTCGAAAATCGGTATGTCTTTTGCATAGAGTTTTACGGTGTCCTTTCTATCGGGAGCGATAAGCGACACATAGCCTTGAATCTGCTCAAAAATCTCTGCATCATTCACATAAACGCTTTCAAACGAGGGATTGAATATGTCTCGGATCACGCTTACAGCCCTTGACTCTTCTTCATAGATCAGAGATGGGGGAGTGCTGCGTTGCATTTTGGCGATTGAATTCTTCCAAGTCTCCACAAGAGTCCGGAGTTCATTGATGAGTTCTGCCACGCGTTTCCCTTCTGCCGATGTGCGCACTATCACGCCGAATCCCTTCGGCTTTATGCTGCTGATCAGTTGCCTGAGCCTCACTTTCTCCTCCGTAGACTTAATTTTCTGAGAGATGGAGATCTTATTGCCAAAAGGAATGAGCACCATATAGCGCCCTGTGAGGGTCAATTCGGTGGTGAGACGTGGTCCCTTAGTGGAAATGGGTTCTTTGGCAATCTGTACGAGAAGTTTCTGTCCCGGCTGAAGAAGGTCGGCTATTCTGCCTTGCTTTGGAATATCGGGTTTAAACTCGATTTTTGACATTTCAGGGACAGACTCAGGATGCTCTAACGCCTCGTTGATATAAGCGTTGTAGGTTTCAAATTGCGGACCAAGGTCAAGATAATGAAGAAAAGCGTCTTTTTCATACCCTACGTCGACAAAGGCAGCGTTGAGTCCCGGCATAAGTTTTTTCACTTTAGCGAGATAGAAATCGCCTACTGAGTAGACGACATTTCTGCTCTCTTTCTGCAGGGAGACAAGACGCGAGTCTTCGAGCAGCGCTATAGATATCTCTTTAGGCTGCACGTCGA
>CAZCZX010000254.1:0-3923 GCA_964503095.1 uncultured Sangeribacter sp. | reverse complement strand
GTTGTCGATAGCAAGGTGACTTTGCATTAAGTTGAAATATATACAGGGCGGCGCGACCTGAACCTCGCGTCGCTCACCAACAATTACACTAACAATAATGAAATCTCACAAAATCTTTTCTTCGATCTACGGAATTGTCGGTCTGGCACTTCTCGCATCTTGCGACTCAGTGATCTATGAGCCGGAGGGTGATTGCGAACCGGTGCACCGCATACTTTTTAAATATGACTACAACCTGAAGTTTGCCGACGCTTTCCCTGCAGAAGTGCCGTCAGTCAACCTGTATCTCTTCGATGAGTCTGGGAAATTGGTGCGCACAGTTTCGGAAGATGTGCCGGCGGAGGGAGCCAAGAATTTCGCCATAGAACTTCGCGATGTGAAGCCCGGCAAATACGACATCCTTGCATGGTGTGGCGTCAAAGACAGTGAACATTTCACCGTAAACCATACTGGAGAAGCCGACCCGAAACTCGAACATCACACCTGCCGCATCGAGCGCGAGATAGATGAGGAAGATGCACACCATATCCGCAAGGATATCGGGCGTCTCTATCACGGCACACTGAAAGGCGTGGATATGACTCAAGATGAGGGCACCCACGATCATCTTGTGGAACTCAAGAAGAACACCAATGTGGTGCGCATCGTGCTCCAGCACATGTCAGGTGCTCCCATTGATAAGAATGATTTTGACTTTACAATAACAGAGCAAAATGGTCTGATGGCAGCCACCAACCATATACTTCCCGACAACCAGATTACGTATCATCCATGGCTTCAACGTTCGGGAACCGCCTCCGTCGGCACCACCAAGGCTGAAGAAGGGGAAAGCGGGATAGCCAACGGTTCAGTGAGCGCAGTGGTGACTGAATTCACTCTGGGGCGACTGATGGAAGGAAGTCAGGCTGTACTTACAGTGAAAGCCAAAAGCGATGGACACACCATCTTTTCTATCCCTGTGACAGACTATGCCCTACTCGTGAAGGGTCATTACTATGAGCCTGGGAGCCACCGCGAGATGAGCGACCAGGAATATCTCGACCGTCAGGACGAATATCCGATGACGTTCTTCCTGGATGACAAAAACGAATGGCTCAGCAGCCTGATCTATATCAATTCATGGCGCATAGTGCGTAATGTCAACGACAACATGCATTAAAAAATCGACACATGAAACCCAAACATCCATACATATCAAATACCTTGGTATTGGCGTTCTTGCTTATGCTTTTCTTGGAAAGCTGCAAGTCAGAACCATCGGCACCGGCTACGCGCTCTGAGATGTCGGTCAGTTTCCGTGTCGAGACGCGTGGCGGGAGCGGAGGAGCGAGCGAAGGCGGCTCCAATGAATACGAGGATGCCACAGATTGGGAAAACTATATCGACATTAAGCATGGCGACTATAGAATCGGATTTTTCGACAAAGACAATAGATGCATCACGCAGTTTTTTCCGACAGAAATAAAGCCGGTAGAAAACAGGAATTATATAGACTATACGCTGACGGGGGAAGTGCCGGGAGTGCTTACGTTTTATTCCGATTTCAAGATTGTGGTGCTGGCAAATTGGGGGACTTATCCTGAGATGAAAGCCGGCATCACCAGTATAGATAGCCTATGCTGCCCGAACAACGTGACTTTGGGACGGTTTGAAGCCTTCACAGGACCCTTCACCGGAGATGGATTTAAGATAAAGGACGGAAACCGGTATGTGCCGATGTATGGAGTGAAAGACTACACCGGAGTGAAATTCAGTGTAGACAAAGACGACAATACCACAGTGCTTTATGATGACCTGACCAACAATGGGGTGGTGAATATGCTCCGCGCCATAGCGAAAGTGGAAGTGATGTTTGACACAGAAGATAATTATACACTTGACTCGAAAAAGAAAATACAGATCACCAATTACAATGCAGAAGGAATGTGCGCACCGGAAGGATGTTATTCGGAAGGAGACTACTATCACAACACTTGGGCAACGAACTATTGGAAAGGGAATCTGCATCTCGTAGGGGGCAAGAATGATTCCGGTGAGAAGACACTGGATATGACTGAGACCACAAATAAAGATGGAAAGACTGTCTGGGTGGCATATCTGCCGGAATATCAGAATATCGCGTTGGCTGCTGGCAACAATGATTACCAAAATGCGACCGTCAATGCTTCCGACCCCATCCCTGCACGGATAACAGTGCCACTCAAAAGAGATGGAAAAGAACACATAGCCACTATAGAATTTGCCACATATACAGACGGCGAACCCGGAGAGAAAATGAACATTGAGAGAAATAATCTTTACCGATTTACGATTGAGCATGTAGACCAGGGAATAAAGTGGAAAGTGGAGGCACTTCCTTGGAATGGCCTGGTGCATGAAGAAATAGTGATGTAAAAAATGGGACTTACGAAACAAATATATAAAGGATTGTCGCTGCTTCTGATGGCAGTTGTGGGACTGGTGTCCTGCTCGGAAGATGTCACAGAGCGAGGGCTGGAAGAACCGGCATCGCAACCTGACATGGGAATCAGAGTTACAGTAGCGACTAATGAAATCTCTACGAGAGCCCTAACTTCTTTTGAGGCTGATGCAGCAGACAATGAACTGATTCACACATGTGTTGTGGCATTTGTGGATGAAGAAAGCGGCAAGGTGGCCAAGGTATTGGATTTGCCTGCAAACAGCACAGGAGTTGATAAACAGGAATTCTTGGTATTTTTGAATGAAGGAACATACCGGGCTTATGCCTTTGCCAATTTCACGGATGCTAACTTATCTTCTCTAAATTTGAAAGAAGATACAGAACTTACATTGGAAGATTTTGAAAAACTTACAATGGAAGTTGGCGCAGATGGCCTGACCTTGGAGTCATTGATTCCGATGAGTGGATATCTGAAAGAGATAGAGGTTGCAAAAAATGGCACTGTGAAATTGTATGGTAGTGCAGCGACAGTAATTACCATACCGGTAGTCAGGATGGTAGGGAAATTGGAGTTTCAGTTTAGCAATGACTCTTCAACCGACATCACCATAACAGAGATATCAGTCAAGCCTAAAGCCACGGGAGAGGTAGAACTATTGCCGACATGGAAAGAATTTGGGAAGACGGTGGAGAGTCCGGACATTACGGGAATGATCTTTGGTGACTCTATTACGAAAACTCCTTCTGAATTTACCATTGAAGGAAAAGATGGAGAAGAAATTAAGACGAAAAACTTTGCCTTCTATGTAAGGGAAGTGGTATCGAATCATCCTACGGGTCAATTTCCAATACGGATAAAGTACCAGAAAGGGAATTCTGGAGAAGAGGAGACAATGACGGCGTTGCTTTATGATCTGACAGAGATCAAGCGCAACGACTGGATAAGAGTGCCCATCAAACTGACAGATTACAAATTGAAGCTTGATGTTGAGTTTTATCCACCGATTGGTGGATTTCCGCCGGTGACCACTGCAGAAATGGAGGATGTGTATTATGTCACGTTTGGGACCGGTGGCTGGTTTGGTCTGTATACCACGGTAGTCAACAAGGCAGATGGCACGGAGATAGCCGGGAAGAATGTCTCAATCAAAATCGTGGATAATGGAGTAAGCAATACCGGATTCTTCCGGATTCAACCGAGAGTTGAGTCAAGCGGCGAATTGACTGGAGAAATCAAGTCAGGACTCGAATCGGGCGCAAAATCTGTGGTAACAATTGAAGTCAAAGTTACAGATGGCGATGCAGTCAATACATTCAAGAGGAAGATACATTTTATAAAAGCCCCCTAACCCCCTAAAGGGGGAATAATGATTGAGGGGAGCCCCCAGACCCCCTAAAAGGGGAAATAATCACACTGAAAATACAACGGAAATGAAGATACAATCAGCATATAGGAAACTTGGGAGGGTGCGTGGAGTGCTTGCGCTTGCAGTGGCTTCGT
>CAZCZX010000253.1:0-3936 GCA_964503095.1 uncultured Sangeribacter sp. | reverse complement strand
AAAATAAAAGGCGACCCCTCGGGAGGTCGCCTTTCGATTGAGTTTTCATTATACTTATTGAGAATCCTCACTTTGCTGTCAGTTTCAGGACGCGGGAGGCGTAGTCGTTGCGCTTGTTCCAGTCTACTTTGTGGGAGAGGGGCATCTCCAGGCCATTCGACATCAAGAAAGCTCCGGTGAAGGATTTCCCTTCGTAGGGGAGGGGTTCATTGTCAATGCGGTTTAACTCTGTGATGGTGTAAATCTTTTCAGGGTCAAGACCATCCATTGTGATGCGTGGCAGATGTTGGTCCATAAACTGCTCCATCTTCCACCAATAGAATACACCATCCTTCTTGTCAGAAGACACATACATTAGCGATGCTGCCCCTTTGCCATCATAGGGAGAAAGCAGACGATAAAGATTCCCAAATTGCACCACCTCCCTTATCGACTTATAGTCAGCAATGGCCTTGCGGCACTGCTCCTTCTCCTCTTCAGTCATATTCTTTGGCTGGATTTCCATACCAAGGCGTCCGCTCATGGCCACATCAGTACGGAATTTCAATGGCACAATGCGATTGGTCTGATGATTCGGAGAAGCCGAAATGTGAGAGGCCATAGTGATAGCAGGGAAGAAATAACTTGTGCCCCACTGCATATAGATTCTCTGAAGCGCATCCGTATTGTCGCTTACCCAGAACTCATCAAAGTAAGGCAAAATTCCCCAGTTGGCACGTCCGCCACCACTTGCACATGCCTGAATTGTCACATCGGGATACTTTGCGCGTATACGCTCCAAAGCCTTAATCAATCCCTTATGGTAATCAATGTAAAGATGACTCTGATTGTCAGCGGTCTGATACTGTGATCCATGATTCATAATAGGAGCGTTGGCATCCCATTTGATATAGTCGATTTCCGGATATTTAGTCAGTAGAGTGTCTACTATATTGAATACTATGTCCTGAACTTTTGGATTTGCCAAGTCGAGAACCATCTGAGTCCCTCCACGTCCAAACACAGGCTCACGCTTAGGTGCCTTCACCACATATTCCGGATGCTGCTCGTAAAGCTCCGAAACGCTATTTACCATCTCAGGCTCAATCCAGATGCCAAATTTGATGCCTCGTTCTTTTGCAGCGTCGCACAGACCTTTAATGCCGCCGGGAAGTTTAGCGGTGTCTACTGTCCAATCGCCAAGAGAACTGGAATCGTTGTTGCGAGGATACTTTGAGCCAAACCAACCATCGTCCATCACAAACAATTCCCCTCCCATATTGGCAATATCGGTCATCATCTGCTGCATACCTTCCTCATTGATATCGAAGTATACCCCTTCCCAGCTGTTGAGAAGTATCTTGCGAGGAGTGTCGCCATGGGCGAGTCTTTGCTCACGACCCCATTTGTGGAAATTGCGGCTTGCTCCTCCAAGGCCATCTTCTGAATAAGTCAGCGCAAGAGGCGGCGTAGTGAATTTCTCACCCTTCTTGAGATTGTAAGATGAATTTTCCTCATTTATTCCGGCAAAGAAATGATGATAGTCAGTATCGTCAGTGTCAAACATCAGTTTGTAGTTGCCTCCATAGCAGAGAGCCGCTCCAATCACGCGCCCATCCTTTTCATTGCCCTTCCCGTCGAGAGAGATCATCACTTCCGCGTGCGCTGTATGGGAATTTCTGGCTCCATCCTTATTCTTTATCATCTTTACGCCATGGGGTAGAGGCGCCTCTTCCACTCTTCCCTCATTAGCCCAAGTGCCATATAGTTGAGATACATGGACATCGCTGCGGCGGATGGGAAGATAACCTGACATAAATCGGGTCAACTTCACATTCCCTTTCTCTTGATGTGAAGCCTCAGTCCAAGTCTCAATTACGTCAAGTCCGGGGAATGTGCGATAGTTTAAATCTATGGAAAATGGATACACCTTATCGGTGATAGTGATTGTCGTAGTCTCTCCTCCATCAGCATTTTTAGTGACTGACACGTTGTCAATGACCATGTCAAGAGTCATATTCCCATCTGAATGCACAGCAGCAAATGCCGCTTCATTAGCCGGCCATAGGCCATAGACAGGATATGCGTTCAGTTGCGGGGTTCCTGCATCTTTAAGATTCTGCAGGTCGGAGCCGGAAAGGGAATTGCCATAGTATAAAAAATTCGGTTGCTCCCCTTTTGTTGCATCAAGCACCAGTGAAGTATTCGGAGTTGAAATATGCACAGTCTCTGCCGCTGCCGAAAAAGCAAGAGCCAGCATTCCGCAAGACAGCCATAAAAGTTTTTTATTCATATATGTCAGTTTAGTTCGTAATTACAATTTAGTTAGTAATTATTGCAATAGCCCGGAGGGCTTATAATCTAGCAATAGCCCGGAGGGCTTATAATCTTGTTAACCCTCGGCGCAGCCGAGGGGTGTCATGCTCCTCCGCACTTATCTACCCCGGAGGGGTAGTACAGAGAATCAAGTATTCCCATCGACTCAAGACACATTCGCGAATTATGATACGGACATTTCCAAAATCCAGCCTTATCATCATCTTTATTTATAGATCCATCTGCCTTTATCGACCAATGCCATTCCCCGTTAGGGTCAACAAGATTCTCGGCGATAAATCTCCAGCTCTCATGAGCCGATTTTATCCAATATGTGATCTCTGCTTCCTCCTCAGGATCGCAATGGAATCTGGCAAGATAAAGTTGGCCGATTACGTTTTCTGCCTGTACCCACCAGTGTCGGTCTTCATCAAGATGTCCGTCGGCATGCATCTCGTAGATCATACTTCCATCTTTCCGACTCCCTTTGAGGGCCGCCAATGCGATCTTTTCGGTATGTTCCAGAGTTTCCGCAATCAAATCTTCGTTGCCGAGCACATAAGCAGTCTCAAGAAGAAGCCATGAGGCTTCAATGTCGTGTCCATAAGACTCTGCATCGTCGAATTTGTTCCAGTCATCATCGAAAAACAGTGTCAAATGATGGGTCTTTTCATTTTCTATCCGGTCAAGGAAGATTCGGAGCAAATAGACATTAGACTCTGTCACTCTTTCAATATCCTTGTTACCAACCCATTTCACCCCTCTCATCTTTGCCACTCGCAGAGCACGCAATAAGTTTGTATACCCCTCCAGAATATGAAGGTGAGTGTTCATTGTCTTTGATGCGTTAACATCGCGTTCACTCAGTCGCATATCCTCGATCGCACTCCAATCGCAGTTGGTCGCCTCTATGTATCCGTCTTTATCTCTGTCGCGAGCATGCTCTTCGATTGAATCAAACAGTTGCAAGGCTAACTTGAGTGCCTCCTCATCATGCGAAGCAATGTAATATTCCGAAAGACCATAAATTATGAAGGCAATGGCATAAAACTGCTTCTTTGTGTCGAGTGGTTCTCCATTAGCAGTCACGCTCCAGTATGCCCCACCATTTCCTTTGTCGATAAAATGACCTTTTATAAACTCATAGGCATGGCGAGCTTCTTCAAGATATGCAGGATTTCCGAGAATGTTATATGCAGCTGAGAAAGTCCAGAGAATTCGTGCTTGAAGGATAGCTCCTTTAGGAGCATCCTCATACAAATTGTCATGACCATCGCGGCGACCATAGTAGCCACCACGAGGATCTTTCATCTTCTCCATCCAATATGGAAGTATATTTTCAGTGAGGCATTTCTCAAGTTCCTCTTTAAATATTTTAGTCGCCATTCAAAATACAATAATTCTAAATTAATAGAAAAAATAAATCGATAAAGTCCTGATAAGTCTCAGCCCGAAGGGTTGATTATCTTGTAAAGTCCTGATAAATCTCAGCCCGAAGGGTTGATTATCTTGTAAAGTCCTGATAAATCTCAGCCCGGGGGGCTGATTATCTTGTAAAGTCCTGATAAATCTCAGCCCGGAGGGCTGATTATCTTGTTAACCCCGAGCGTTAGCTCGGGGAAAGGAATATCCCTCTTTAAT
>CAZCZX010000252.1:0-3956 GCA_964503095.1 uncultured Sangeribacter sp. | reverse complement strand
TGAAAGTATTCTGCTGAATATTGAATCCGCGGAATTAAAGGTTGGTGAAAGTCTGATTCTGGAGGCGACTGTACTTCCAGTAGATGCTACTCATAAAGACTTAGAATGGTCATCGGAAAATGAGGATATTGCATCCGTAGATTCTTATGGAAATGTAACCGCCTGGGCTTTGGGTGAGACTGTCATCACTGCTCGATGTGGTAATGTCAGTGCCGAGTGCAGAATCTCTGTTGTGGAGACTCCGGTTGAGAGGATCCTGCTGAACGTTGAGTCTGCTGAACTTAAGGTCGGAGAAAGTCTGACTCTGGAGGCGTCCGTGCTTCCTGAAGATGCAACTTACAAAGACTTAGAATGGTCATCGGAAAATGAAACAATTGCATATGTTGATTCTGATGGAAATGTCACTGCATTTGCTTTGGGAGAGACTGTAATCACTGCCAGGTGCGGAAATGTCAGTGCGGAGTGTAGGATCTTTGTTGTAGAGACTCCTGCTGAAAGTATTCTGCTGAATATTGAATCTGCGGAATTAAAGGTCGGTGAAAGTCTGACGCTGGAGGCGACTGTGCTTCCAGTAGATGCTACTCATAAAGACATAGAATGGTCATCGGAAAATGAGGCGATTGCATCTGTAGATTCTGATGGGAATGTCATTGCCTTGGCTTTGGGTGAGACTGTGATTACAGCCAGATGCGGAAATGTCAGTGACGAGTGTAGGATCTCTGTTGGCGAGACTCCGGTTGAGAACATTCTGCTGAACATTGAGTCTGCAGAACTTAAGGTCGGTGAAAGTCTGACGCTGGAGGCGACTGTGATTCCTGAAAATGCAACTTACAAAGATGTAGAATGGTCATCGGAAAATGAGGATATTGCATTCGTAGATAATTTAGGAAATGTCAAGGCTTTGGCTTTGGGTGTGACTGTGATTACAGCCAGATGCGGAAAAGTCAGTGCGGAGTGTATAATAGAAGTCATTGAGGGATTATCTCAGGTTGAAAGAATATCTGATCATTCTAAATCGCCTATAAATATTTATGATATTAATGGGAATTTGATATTTGAAAATTGTTTAATAGAAGAAATACCTCTTCTAAAATCTGGAATGTATATCATTAAAAATAGGAATTACACAAAAAAAGTATATATTAATTAACCTAATAATCGTATATAATGAAACCTATCAAACAGTTTTTATCAGTTGCGGGGCTTGCTTGCGCAGCGTTGGCCGTGGGGTCGGTGCAAGATGTCAAGCAGCAACCGATGCCCGACGTAAACCAAGTGGTAGACAATACCCCTGACAGCATTAACAAGGCGAGGACAGCACGTCCTATTTCAGGAAGTTCAAGAATCGGCAATAACCCGGTATTGTTTCTTGTGGGAAACTCTACAATGAGAACCGGCACGCTCGGCAATGGAGATAACGGCCAGTGGGGTTGGGGATATTATGCACCTGATTTTTTCGATAAGAACAAAATAACGGTAGAAAATCATGCCTTGGGTGGAATGAGTAGCAGAACATTCTACAATGTATTATGGAAAGATGTATTAGAAGGTGTTCGTCCCGGCGACTGGGTAATCATAGAACTTGGGCATAATGATAACGGTCCATTTGACAGCGGACGAGCACGCGCCACGATTCGTGGAATCGGAGACGAGGTGATGCCAGTTGTGATAAAAGAGACCGGAGTAAGAGACACAGTCTATTCTTATGGAGAATACATGAGAAGATATGTGCGAGAAGTGAAAGCGAAAGGAGCACATCCAATACTATTTTCTCTAACCCCTCGCATGGCATGGGATGATAAGGACAGCACGAAAGTGACAAGAGTAAACCAAACTTTCGGACTCTGGGCAAAGCAGGTGGCAGAAGCAGAAAATGTGCCTTTTGTAGATTTAAACGACATTACTGCCACCAAGTTTGAAAAATTCGGCAAAGACAAAGTGAAGACAATGTTCTACATAGATAGAATTCACACTTCTGCATTTGGAGCAAAAGTCAACGCTCAATCTGCAGCCGAAGGTATTGCCGCTTTGGAGGGAGTAGAACTCAAAGACTATCTTCTCCCATTCCCTGTAGACACAATCACAGGAAAGTCACGCCAAGCGGGGAAACCGGTTCTTTTCACCATTGGCGACAGCACTGTGAAAAATGAAGACAAGGATGATGACAGTATGTGGGGCTGGGGAAGCGTTATCGCCGAACTCTTTGATCCGGAAAAGATAACAGTAGAAAATCATGCTATGGCGGGCAGAAGCGCACGCACATTTCTTGATGAAGGACGCTGGGATAAAGTATACAATGCACTCCAACCTGGCGACTATGTCATAATGCAGTTTGGTCACAATGACGGTGGAGACATCAATACCGGAAAAGCACGTGGAGAACTCCACGGATCAGGACCTGAAAGCAAAGTGTTCAAGATGGAAAAGACCGGCATCAACCAAGTGGTGTATACTTACGGATGGTATATCCGCAAATTTATAATGGATGCGAAAGAAAAAGGTGCTATTCCAATTGTATTAAGCCACACACCACGCAATAAGTGGAAAGATGGAAAAATCGAGAGCAATGCTGACAGCTATGGCAAGTGGGCTAAAGATGCTGCCAGAGAAGCCGGGGCTTATTATATAGATCTAAACTCCATTTCAGGTAAGAAATTCCAAGCACTCACTGAAGCAGGAACACCACCCTACTTCAAAAAAGATCATACCCACACGTCAAAAAAAGGTGCAAGATTGAATGCTGCAAGTATAGCAGAGGGGCTACTCGCCACAGACTGCTCTCTTCAGGACTATCTGCTTCCGGTGTATCCTAAGACATTCAAAATGGATGCAACAGTTCCTACTTATGATGAATTTAACGGATATGGGTATGACTTTGGAAGCAAACCTTCAGCCAAGGGAAACAACCCTTATTTCTTCTCTGTCAGAGTTCCGGATGGCAACTATATAGTAACAGTGAAACTTGGTGATAAAAAACGCAAATCCCATACCATGGTTAGGGCTGAAAATCGCCGACTGATGCTTGATGCCAAATATCTTCCTAAGAACAAATTTGAGGAGTATTCATTCATTGTAAACAAACGCTCTCCCGGTATCAATCTAAAAGATACCGTAAGATTGAATCAGAGAGAGATTGGAGTATGCAATTGGGATGACAAACTAACACTTGAATTCACAGGAGATGCACCTGCTGTAGAAAGCGTCACTATCCGCCCGGTTGAAGATTCAGATAACGTGACCACCCTATTCTATTGTGGAGATAGCACTGTTGTAGATCAGGCAGAAGAACCATGGGCAAGCTGGGGACAGATTATTCCCTCCTTTTTTGACAACCAAATTGCAATATCAAACCAGGCTGAAAGTGGACAGAAGACTTCTTCTTTCTTTAGCAGCAAACGTTATGACAAGGTTTTATCAATGGCTAAACCCGGAGACTATGTCTTCGTAGAATTTGGACATAATGATGAGAAAGACAAAGGTCCTGGATCCGGTGCATATTATAACTATGCCCACAATCTGAAGATTTTTGTTGACAGAGCCAGAAAGCAAGGTCTCAATGTAGTATTCCTCACTCCTACCGCACGTAGAAGTTTTGACAAAGATGGAAAACTCATCAATACTCATGGCGACTATCCAAAAGCTATGAAAGAGGTGGCTGAAAGAGAGAATGTGCCTGTCATAGATATCACAGAGATGACCACTTCCCTTTATGAGACGTTAGGAGTAGAAGGAAGTAAGAAAGCGTTGGTGCATTATCCTGCCGGAACATTTAAAGGTCAGGATAAAGAACTTGCAGATAACACACACTTCAATACTTATGGGGCAACCCAGGTGGCAAAATGTGTAAGAGAGGGAATAGCAGAGCAACTACCTGAATTGGCAAAGCACCTGAAACCATATGCAAAGTACTCCCCTGCTCAACCCGATGATGCATCTTCCTTCTATTGGCCACTATC
>CAZCZX010000251.1:0-3964 GCA_964503095.1 uncultured Sangeribacter sp. | reverse complement strand
AAGGAGACCCAAAGGAATGGTTTTGTATTGCCGGTGCCTCTCAGGCCA
Source organism: uncultured Sangeribacter sp. (assembly GCA_964503095.1). Lineage (GTDB taxonomy): Bacteria > Bacteroidota > Bacteroidia > Bacteroidales > Muribaculaceae > Lepagella. Next base: position 3,916 of record CAZCZX010000251.1, on the reverse strand, counting down.
TTGGCGAAAGTGAGTTGTGTGGCATCTCCAAATTGATATAGCACAAGAGGGATGATCAATAGTTTTGCGGAAGCAAGCACATTCGGATCCGGAGAGAAAAGATGTGTAAGGTTGTCGCCCCATACCCAAAAAACTATCGAAGCAATGGCTGCAAGCACAAGATTCAGATGCAGTCCGGCTATAGTGATTCTTCTGACACCGGGTATGTCACCGGCACCGGTAGCATTGGATGCCCTGATAGAGACTGCCACGCCAAAGCTCATGAAAGTCATGAATCCAAGTTGTGAGATAGTATTTATCACTTGATATGCAGCCAACTGAATCTTGCCAAACCAACCCGTGACAATAGCACCGAGACTCCAAAGACCGCACTCGATTCCAGACTGAATCATGATAGGCCAAGAAGTGTGCCAAACGATGCTTCTTATATGTCCGACATGGCTTGCTCCGAGAGCTTCTTTTTTATAAGGATGATAGCGTCGAGCGGTAAGGAACACAATAAGAATGGCTATCGTAGAGAGCCATCGGGCTGTCAGAGTAGAGATGCCGGCTCCATTAAGACCGAGTTCCGGACAGCCAAATTTGCCATAAATTAAGACGTAGTTTCCAAATATATTCAGCACATTGGCAGAGAGAATTATCCACATTGGCATCGCTGTGTCATTGACAGCGTTGGCTGTCTGCTGCGAACAGTTGAAAATAGCCATTGGAAACATTGACGCAAGGATAATAAGATAATATCCTCTAATCAGAGGGAGAAGTTCCGGTGGTTGGCCAAAACAGTCAAGGAAGAAATAGAGAATTCCCATCAATATTGTCAGTCCTACCGACAGAAATGCATTCACCTGAAGACCGGCGCGCAGAGTGCGCCCAGCCTCTTCATGATCGTTTCGGCCGAAGAGCGCACCGATTAGGGGGGTGATGCCGGAAGCAAACCCAATCTGCATCACAACCGGAATCATGAACATGGAATTGACAAACGCGGCTGCCGCCAACTCATCGACTCCATACGCCCCTACCATAGCGGTGTCGGCAAAGGAGACCGCTATGATGCCAAGTTGAGTAGCCATTACCGGCATACCCAACCGAAACAGCAACTTATACTCACTTGCGTAATTCATAATTCATACTGCATAATTCATAATTATTTGTCGCTGAAAAGCAATAATGCATTAAGAATTATGCATTATGCTTTCCAATAAGGATTGACATCCATCCTCAATTAAATCCAAGGCATTTTCAAAACCTTGCGCTCCATCATAGTAAGGATCGGGGACGCAGTCAGCCCAAGGATGAAGAGTAAAGAAATCTGCCATTTTCACAACTTTCTGCTCATCTTCGGGAGTAGGGGCCATGGCGCGCAGACGGTCATAGTTTGAATTGTCCATAGCCACGATCAAGTCAAACCTGTCGAAATCTGATTCCTTCACCTGACGCGAACGATGTGTCAGATTCAATCCCCTCAATTGGGCATGCACCCTCATGCGATGGTCGGGAAGGTCACCGGCGTGTCCGCCATAAAGGCCTGCAGAATCAATTTCAAATTTATCTTCTGCACCATTTTCCTTCACCAGCCTCTCCATAACCCCTTGGGCAGCCGGACTTCGGCAGATATTTCCAAGACACACAAAAAGAATCTTTGCCTTATCCTTGTTATGTAATAGTTCAATTAACTCTATATTGTTGTTATTTTCCATGTTTCCATTATTCTTTAATGCAAAATTAGTAAAATTAATCCATAGAGCAAAATAAATGTGTCGCCTACCAGACGTTGGAGGGTAGGTCGTGGAGTGATTTGCCCGGACCTGTAGAATATGGATTCATTGAGTCGAGAGCATGGTCAATGGGGGAATGGGGCTGGTTGGCGAGGTCAATCTGATGCTGTATGAAATCCCAGGAAATTCCGGTAGCCCGCAGGAAATCACGTAGTTCCCCCATCGTCTGGCGGGCATTTTGAAAGAGTTCGATCGACATAGAGTAGCCATTAAATTCTACATTTTTCCGGTTGATTGCATTCATAATTTCTGTATTTTTGATTATCGAATGCAAAGTTAATACCTCTCACTGCCTAAATTGGGCAGTTGTGATATAAATAATGTTAATATCATGATATGCGGCTCCAATCGATGGCCCGTGCGAATCGAGACTGAAGTTCTCTGTTTAGGATGGCGATGCTTTCGGGGTGGAGGAGCATCTTTCCGTCAAGAAGGCGCATGGCAGTGTCGCGCGCTTGGCCTACAATCTGGCCATCGCGGGCAAGGTTGGAGACTTTGAGATTGAAAGCAAGCCCGGACTGTTGCGTGCCTTCCATATCGCCGGGACCACGAAGTTTTAAGTCGGCTTCGGAGATTAGAAATCCGTCGGTGGTTTCTGTCATAATGCCAAGACGTTTTTTTGTCTCAGCCCCAATCTGATGCTTGCTCATGAGAATGCAATAGCTTAGTTCTGCTCCTCGGCCTACTCTGCCACGCAACTGATGAAGCTGCGAAAGACCGAAACGCTCAGCATTCTCAATTATCATGACTGAGGCATTCTGCACATTGACTCCCACCTCTATTACAGTTGTGGCCACTAAAATCTTGGTCTCGCCGGCAGCGAACTTTTGCATCTGAGCATCTTTCTCGGCAGGTTTCATCTTCCCGTGCACAAGGCTTACGCCAATCCCCGGGAATATACCTTTAATCCGCTCAAATCCCTCCTCTGCCGATTTGAGATCAGACTTTTCACTCTCTTGAATCAGAGGATATACTATATAGGCTTGCCTCCCTTTATTTATTTCATTATAAAGGTGGCGATAGACTTCATTACGGTTGTCGTCGTATCGGAGCCATGTCTGGATGGGTTTACGCCCGGGAGGGAGCTCGTCGATGACACTCACATCCAGGTCGCCATAGACAGTCATGGCAAGCGTGCGTGGAATTGGGGTGGCGGTCATCACGAGCACATGAGGGGGAACTGCACCTTTTTTCCAGAGCCGGGCGCGCTGAGCCACCCCGAAACGGTGCTGCTCATCAATCACAGCCACTCCGAGATTGCGGAATTCCACGGCATCCTCAATCAGGGCGTGAGTGCCGATAAGCATGTGGATGGAGCCGTCGGCGAGTCCTGCTGCAATGCGTCGACGTTCGGCAGCGCGAGTGCTGCCTGTGAGCAAAGCAGTTCCAATCCCAAGGGGCTCTGCCCATTTTGCCAAGGCTTCAGCGTGCTGGGTGGCAAGAATTTCGGTTGGAGCCATCAGCGCTGCCTGCAGACCATTGTCGACAGCAAGAAGCATAGTCATGAAAGCCACAAGAGTCTTGCCGCTCCCTACATCGCCTTGGAGCAGGCGATTCATCTGGCGACCGGTGCGCATATCCTCGCGTATTTCTTTCAGCACTCTTTTTTGCGCTCCTGTCAGGGGAAATGGGACAACTTCTGAATAAAATTTATTGAACAGCGGACCAACCTTTGAGAAAATGTGTCCTTGCAATTGAAGGTTTCGGCGACGCGAAAACTCAAGGATATGAAGTTCGAGATAAAAAAGTTCTTCAAACTTAAGTCTTTCCGATGCTTTCTGCAGCATCTGCATTGAAGATGGGCGATGCATATTGCGGATTGCCTCATCAAATGGGAGGAGATTCCGCTCCTTGATTATTTCAGCAGGTAGACTCTCCGGCAGGCTTCCCATCGGAATGGCATCAAGGAGATTTGCAGTCAAATTCTGCATCAGGCGGGTCGTGAAGCCCCGCTTACGGAGCGTTTCGGTCAGACCGTATATGCCTCGTAGTCCTTGAGGAGGTCGCTGCGGATCATATACTTCTATTTCAGGATGTACGAATTGCCATGCATTATATTTAAAAGAGGGTTTTCCGAATAAGACATATTCTACTCCGGGACGATACATATTGGCGATCGTCTGAATCTTAGCAAACCAGAC
>CAZCZX010000250.1:0-4019 GCA_964503095.1 uncultured Sangeribacter sp. | reverse complement strand
TCTGCAGTTGCAAATTTACAATTTTGTTTTGGTTTTTGCAAGAGTTTGGTTGGGATTTTTGGAAAAATTTAAGATTTTTTATTAACTTTGTCAAAAATTTTTAGAACTATGAAGAGAGCACTGAATATTGAGGAACAGATTGAGCTTCTAAAGAATAGAGGTGTGTTGTTTGACGATGTTGAAAAAGCGAAGGAGATTCTACTTGATATAGGATATTATAGATTGGGATTTTATTCATTCCCTTTTGAGAAGTCTTTTCCTTCTAAAAAGAACCGTACTCATAATTTTAAGGCGAATACAACGTTTAAGTCTATTTATGATTTGTATTTATTTGATACGAAGTTGAGACGTATTTTGCTGAATGCGCTTGATAGGATAGAAGTTAATCTTCGCTCTTATATTACCTATTATGTGTCAAATTATTATAATAATTCTCCTACATGGTTTGTTGATAAAAACATTGTGGATTCTAATTTTATCAAGACCTTTCGAGGTAATGTTTATAATAAGCTTTTAGAAAATCCTGTCATCAAACGCCATCATGAAAAATATATAAATGATAAATATGCTCCTGCTTGGAAGACAATTGAATTCTTTACTCTTGGGAATCTAATCACTCTTTACCAAGCCATAAAAGACAAAAAAGTTAAGCAGGAAATTGCGGCACATTATGGCTGCTCCCTAAAGGTATTTATTAATTATCTTGAAACTATAAGAGTTTTGAGAAACAAATGTGCTCATGGAAGCTGTATATATAATATTGAACTTTCAAAAGGTATTAAGGCTAAACCAGCTGGTATTAATAATTTGGATAGACACAACATAAGAGGTGCTGTATGTGTTATATTATATATGTTAGGGATGATTTCTGTGAATAGGAAGGCTGAACTATCAGATCAAATAGGTCGGTTGCTTACTACAGATCGTGAATTATCTTCTAACAAAATAATTAATGATTGTACAAATTTTTCATTTAAATTTGGAAATTCAAAATAAATGCATTAATTTTGCATCTGAAACAGTGCCCTATAGGCTTCCATTAGTGGAATGTCGCTATATCTGCACTATAATATGGATGTTAAGACACCCGGCGTATGCTTGAGGTGTCTTATTTTATATCAGGTTTTTGGTGGTGGATTTCAGGTTTAAGGGATCAGGTTTCTAGGTTTCCGGTTTTCAGATGTCAGGGGCAGACGGTAGGGGAGTTGCTTGGGTGTCCTCACTTTGTTCGGACCACAATCTTAGTCGCGGTGGAGGGGGTGCTAAAGTCAAACTTAGTAGAGGCTTTGTTTGGGGGGTCACTGCGCTCTGGTTGGTAAGTGAGCAAGTTTATTTGTAAGTCAGTCGGGTCTCGCTGTGATTCCAAATTAGCCTGCTACTAAGTTTGAGAACTTTTTGATATTGCAAAGTTGCAACTTTTATTCCATTTTATTGGAATTATCAAAACGTTTCAACTTAAATAGAGGCTAATTTAATGGTTTTAGTCTGCAATGTTGCAGACTATGCCTTCTTCCATCTCTGATAGAGTTCTGATTCAATCAGAGGTGCCGGGGAATCTGAGTTAAGTTGCCTGACGAAAACAATGTCAGTGTCTACATTGACTGTCAAAACTCCATCTCGGTTTTTAGTGATACCATAATCCTGAGGGTTATACAGGCCCTTAATTTTATTTAATGAGCGTCTTAGGCAACTGATGATGGGGCGCCTGATCTCCGGCAAGCTTAAATCCGGAGCATTTTCCGGCTCTCCTCCAAACATTGAATATATTGCTCGATAAGCGGATTGGATTCTTTCTATACGCTTATTATACTTGGCAAACTCATCGCTTGATTTTGGCAGAGTAAAATTCAGTCCTGCACTCCCTTGGCAAAGCAATAGGGCATATAGGGCTCGTTCCCTTCGATGCATATCTGTGGCTTTTGCATCTATGTCGGGGAAGTATATTTCTTCTTTATATGGGTCAATTATAATGGAACTCCGGATATTCTTGCGCTTTAGGAATATCTCAAGCAACTGCTTATAGAATCCGTGGAAATGGAATTGATTGTCTTTTTCAGCAGGGGCTTTGACCACATATACATCACTGCTAAGCATGTCTGAGAATCTGTCTAATAAAGATTGGACGATATAGACTATGTCTTCATCCACCTCAATCTTCATGCAGTCGGTATATGCGTCTTCTCCTACATAGCTATTTCCTATTTTTATAAGCAAGGAAGGGTAGGTGTCTCTCAGATCATTTATGCAGCATTTATTGCAAAGTAAATCCTTGCAGAATTCTGGAGTTGTAATACTCAAGAGGGCATTCTGTGCTGTTTCAATACCCTCCTCATTCATATAAGGGGCAAGGAATGAGAGGATATTTCGGAATAATTTCGGATCAGTCTCCTTATAATGCTCTATTATCTTGGGAAGATAGACAAAATGAAATCCTGCCAACTGAAATTCTTTGTATAGGGAGCGATAGTTGGAGCGAATCGCATTATTTGTCGGGATGTCAAACTCACTCTCAATATAAAGTGCAGTGTCATCTTCTATGTTGAAATTGGAGCATGGGAATGATATGATCTCCACGCTATATGGCGGCTCTTTTTCAAACTTAAGAATCAGAGCCAACATTATCAGCGCTTCAGATGGGGAGCAGAAGCCGTCGCTTGTGGTCATTGCTTTGCAATATTCTAAAAGTTCCTCTTTAAGGTGAGTGTCTTCAGATTCACATATTGTCTCGATTGCTTCTGCTAATGAGATAGATTGAGCTTCGGTCTCAATCTCCCGATTAATGCCATATTTGGTGCTGACCATACCCCAATATTCCATCTCATGGGAATTGATGATATGGTCAGACTTAATGATGTTGGCAAATATTCGGGAGATTGCCGTCTTGTGAGCTCTAATCATATGGATTTTAGGAGTGGATGGTGACGAGGGTGGCTCCGAAGCCGTATTCTTGGAAGGAGGCGTCCTGGAGTTCGCTGTGGGGGTATTCTTTCTTTAGGAGGTCGCGGACTGCCTTACGGAGCACTCCGTCGCCTTTGCCATGGATGAATACTATTTTTTGACCTTTTCGCTTGGCATGCTCTTTCATGGTCTTGCGGACTGTGTCGAGCTGCAACTGGAGCATGTCTTTATTTTCCATTCCGGCTGTGGTGTCAACCAATGAGTCGATGTGCAGATCCACTTCGATGAGGGGCAGAAGTTTATGCGGATTCAGTTCTTTCCCTCTTGTTTGCTTTTTTGCCAGAGTGTCTTTGGGTTGGGCTTTTGCTAAGGTTGCGGCATAGTCAGAGACTAATGAAGAGGTGTCAGCCTGTGCTTTATCATCTTTGACAAAGGAGATTTCCATTACAGGAGACTCGAAATATACTCCAGGACGGAAGCAATGGAGTTTGAAGAATTTGGAGAGGTCGAGACGGCGGGTGATGGTGGCAGCGGGCTTCATCTCAAATTCTTTCTCTTTCTTATATGCGAAGTATTGCACTGCAATTTTCTCGTAGTCGTTGAGTTCGCCATGACGGATCACAGCCACATCGATGAGCTCATTTGGAGCCACTTCGCCGGCATAGACAGTGTGCCATCCTCTTTCTTCTGCACTGCGGCGGAGGAAGGAGAAAAAGAGGAAATAATTTGAATCGTTGACCAAGACAGCGTTGAAGTCGGATTTGCTGAGGTCGCGGATCGAGATTGGTTCGAAGGCTATTGCTATGTTGAGTTTGTCGCCGTATCCTGTTTCTACTACTTTCTCCGGTTGTGGGGTTGGGGCATTGGGAGCGGGAATTTCTTTGGAGGGTTGTGATGGACGGTTTTTGGCTGCGTCGAATGCTTTCTGGTCGAAGAAGAGGTTTGGGGCGCCTGACTTTTTCTCATGTCCGGCAGGAAGCACTACTACTAACTCGTTGACAAGTACCGGAGTCTCGAAACCGTCTTCGTCGACGTATGCAACTTTTCCTTCTATTTTACGCACAACGCCGCCTCCTACGGCATTGAGATATCTTACTGTATCGCCTATTTTTATCATTTTT
>CAZCZX010000249.1:0-4023 GCA_964503095.1 uncultured Sangeribacter sp. | reverse complement strand
AGTAAAATCTTTTTCATTTTAGATTGATTTTAAATGTTTTGATTAGTTTACCGTCTACGGCTACAGCCACAGCATAAATAGCAGGAGCGTAGTCTGAAAGTGAGATGACAGCCGGGCTTTCGTTTACGTTCACAAATCCGCGTGTCGCTCCATCCAAAGTAGCAATTAGCACGGAAGTGTGGCCAAGTTTCTCGGATTTGCAGGTCACTGTGATTTGTTTGTCAATGCTATTCCAATTCACTGAAATGCCATCAGCTTCGGCAGTGACACCTTCTACGAGAGTTGGCGCTCCGTCGGCAATCATTTGTGCAAAGAGAGGAGACAATAACGAGACATCTCCATCAATGCTTGCAGAATGCCAATTTCCGAAACTATAAGTCACCGATTCTCCTGAGGATAGGGCTGCAACTCCAGTCTGGGAGTAGATATCCTGTACAGCAGTCGGAGTCTGGGCACTCATGGTCGCAACTGAAATGGCTGACAACAAGAGGGATCCGAATTTAAGTTTCATATTAAAATTATTAAAATAAATTAATTAAATTGCCAAAAATGATGGCAATTTGATAAAAATCTGCGCAGATTTTATAAATTGGGTGCAAAGTTAATTATAATTTTTTAAATCACCCCCCCCCCCATTATGTTAATAATTGTTAAAGTTGTGATATTTTTGGTAAAAATATAGATAAATGTGAAGTTTGGTGGCAATATTATATAATTCAACTTCCGTTTGCGGAACTTAAATTTTTTTATTAATTTTGTGGGGAAAAGAAGGAATATTATGATTGGATATTTAAAGGCATTGATGGGGCTCGTGGTGTGTGTGGCATTCATGAGCATGGTTGGGCTTTTGGCTGCGTTTATTGGTCCTAATCATGGAGTGGAAATAAAGATTCTCATCGGGATGACTGTTGGGGCTATGATTCTTGGGCCTCGTTTCCCTAAGTCGCTTCGTGCGCTTTATTTGGCTAATTATGAGGTGTTGAAGAAGATATTTCGGAGTTAGGGCTTGACTTGGTGGGGTGCATGTGGAGCATGCTTTTCATGGGGGAGGGGAGACGGCTGGGAAGCCGTCTCTTCCATAGGGCGCAGGCAGGAATGCCTGCTTTCCATGGGCTGACGCTTGAGGGACGCGCACGGAGTGCGCTTGCTACTTTTTTTGACTTGGTGGGTTATATGGTGTGCTAAAAGCGGATGGAGAAGCGGGTTAGGGAGTCTTCTCCAGTCTCTAATGAGAAACGGCAGCCGTGGGAGTTCAGGACTTCGCTTACCAGCAATAATCCTAACCCATGTCCTGATTCTTTTGTGGTGAAGAATGGGGTGAATAGCATTTCTGCGGCTTCGGGGCTTATGCCGGGGCCATTGTCGGTGATGACAAGTCTGGTGCCCGGGCTTTCGATACTGATTTCTACTTTCCCGCCCTTACCAGCACTTTCAGCAGCATTTTTGACAATGTTTGTGACCACCTGCTCCATCAATACGGGATCAATGAACACAGGGGTCTCGCTCTCCGGGAGTGACATAGTCAGAGTCGAGCCGGTGGCCGAACAGATACTTTCAAATATTGAGATTCTGCTTCTGAGCAATTCAGTAAGATCAATGTTTTTCTTGATAGGCTCCGGAATCTTCACTGCAGAGGCAAATTTAGTGATGAATGCCCCCATGTCACGACAACGATTTTCACAAGCAACAATGGCTTCAGTAAGGTCTGGATCATTTACGACTTCTTCCGTTGTCTCCATTACAGAGATGATGCCAGCCAAGGAATTGTTGACTTCATGCGCCATCATTCTGATCACTTTCTCATAAGATTTCCTTTCAGCCTTCATTACTTCATCGGTGAGTTTTTCTATTAGATAGAAAGGATGGCTGATTCCGCTTTCCATGAATGATAGACGTGAGCATCGATATACCATTGAGTCGTTTAGCCGGACTACTTTTACTTCTCGGTCTTGTAATGAACTAATGATTTTCCCTAAAGGGGAGTGGATATTATCAGGCTTAATGCCAATCATAAGTTTGTTGGAGTCTATATCAAGAAATTTTGCGGCTGCCCGATTTCCTCCTGTGATGGCTCCGTCAGTACCTATCATGATGATACCCATAGGCGAGACATCGATCAAAAGATCGAGGAAGTGATTCTGTTCTCGTAGTTTAAGACGCTCTTGTTTCAATGATGTCATCATGCCATTGAACATGTCTACAATTCGGTCGGCTTCCCTTTGCCCCACATGGGAGAGACGACTGGAGAAGTCTTGCGCACGAAGGAGGTCAATGCCATTGGCAATAGAGCGTAGAGGCTTCATTACGTTGCGGTAGAATACGATGACGAGTAGGATGCTTATGGCCGCAACCGCCCATACAATCTTATAGGCAACGCTTCCGGAGTCGATGAGTAGCAGTGCTACTACGGCTCCGGTGAGTAAAAGAATTATTAGGGAGAATATCCAGCTTATGCGCATTCTTAATTTTGAATTTTGAATTTAGAATAATAAGTGCGACCCCTCCGGGGTCGATGCGAGAGGGATGTTGCTTTCCCCGAGCTGGCGCTCGGGGTTAACAAGATACTCAGCCCTCCGGGCTTATCTGCTTTGTGTTATTTTACTAACTCCGCTTAAGTTAGGTGGGGCTTAGGCTTTTATTTTGTATTTTGCTATTCGGCGGTAGAGGGTTTGGCGGGTTATGCCGAGGAGGGAGGCGGCTCGGGAAAGATTGCCGCCGGCTTCGGTCAGGGCGTTCTCGATTTCTGTTTTTTCTGCGGATTTTAGTCGACTGGAGTTCTCGTTGTTGGTTTTTTCGGGGGAGAGACCTTGGGCTTGGAAATCGCGTGCATCGAGAGTGTCGCCCGGAGTGACAAGGAGGGTACGCTCCACTATGTTTGCGAGTTGGCGGATATTGCCAGGCCAAGGTTGGAGTTTCAGTAATTCCATTGCTTCCGGGGTGACTTTGGGGACGTCTCTTCCTGCTGTCGCTGAAACTTTACGCAGAAGATGATCTACTAAGAGTGGTATGTCGTCAGGTCGTTCACGAAGAGGGGGAAGTGTCACCGTGATAAGGTTGATACGATAGTAAAGATCCTCCCTGAAAGAGCCATCTTTTAGCATCTCGGTGAGATTGGCGTTGGTGGCGCATACCACCCTGACATCAGCCCTTCGGGTGCGGGTATCGCCTAATGGCTCGTAGGTATGCTCCTGAAGCACTCTCAGGAGTTTTACTTGCGAATTTATGTCAAGATCTCCAATTTCATCGAGGAAAATAGTGCCTTTTTCAGCAGCTGCAAAACGACCTTCGCGGTCAGTGACAGCCCCGGTGAAGGCTCCTTTGCGATAACCAAACATCTCACTCTCGAAAAGAGACTGAGATAGACCTCCTAAGTTTACCTTCACCATTGGACCGTTTCGGCGAAGCGAGTTTTTATGGATAGCCTCTGCTATCAGTTCCTTGCCGGTGCCGTTTTCTCCCAAGATGAGGACGGGAGCATTGGTGGCGGCGACTCTTTCTATTGTGTCAAGAACGGATAGCAGTTTGGGGTCGCGTCCGATGATGGCGGAGCGGTCGAAGGAAGAAGAAGAATCTTGCGAGTCTTTGGAGGTTAAGGTCAGGGCTGTGGCAACGCGTTCGAGGAGTGACGAATTGTCCCACGGTTTCGTGATAAAGTCGAAAGCACCTGCGCGAATGCCCTCAACGGCGAGTGGGATATTGCCCCATGCAGTGATAAGGATGACCGGGACATCCGGATGAAACACCTTTATCTGTTTTAGAAGGGTCAGACCTTCCTCGCCTGTTGTGGTGCGGGAATAGTTCATATCCATGATGACGAGATCTGGACGCGAAGAGCGCACGAAGGCAATGGCCTCGGCGGGAGAGGCTGCTGCCACTACTTCGTAGCCGTTGCGCTTGAGTAGGAGCTTTAGGGAAACTCTTACTGAGTTATCGTCATCTACTATTAGAATCATCTTTTTTTAATTGAGAATTGAGAATTGAGAATTATATCTCCCCCTTTAGGGGGTTGGGGGGCTTGCTTTA
>CAZCZX010000248.1:0-4041 GCA_964503095.1 uncultured Sangeribacter sp. | reverse complement strand
ATGAACAAGACAATTATCCCAGGGCAGCCCGCTACAGTCGGCGCGCTTGCCAATGCCACCGGCGGCATCGATGCCGGAAACCTCGTTGAGCCGGATATCGACCAGCAGCTCTTCCGCTTCAATAGCGACGACACACCTTTGATGAACCTTATGCTGCGCGCTAAGCGCGTCAAGGTGAGCAGTCCGGAGGTTGATCACTTTATGATCGACGAACCCAAATCTACCCTCACCACCATTTCCGAATGTTCCGGCGGAAAGACGCAGGAGGTGCTGCAATTGCAATCCGGAGAAGAGAATCTTCCTCGTGAATACACTACTCTTTTGGTGAAAGGTGTGGATGGCTATGACCTTGATGGGAAGAATGCAACTCCTGGCAAATCATTGATGCTCTTTGTGGTGGGACATGATGCATCTTCCGGCAATCCGATTGTGCGCGCTGTCAATGGCGTGAAATATTCGCCCGATGATGAGGTGTCGATGATCCCTCGCATTCCTGCCGGCACTAAACTTGTGATGCTTGCCAACTCCCTTCATGAAACTCAGAAGCAGGTTGACCCTGATCTCATCGTTCCCCAACCGACACGCATCTATCTTCAGAAGCGTGGCATGAATCAGGTGGTAAGCGACTACTTTGAGAGCCAAAAGATGCGAGTGCCTTTTGCTAAGGCAGTAGTGGCTGAGCAAGCAATCGCCAATTTTAAGGTGCGTGGCAACCGAACTCTATGGGCTGGTCGCGCCGGTAAGTTCCGAATAAATGTCCCACAGCTCGGAATGCAGACGATATACACAACTGAAGGGCTTCGTTGGCAATTCAAGCGTGAACTCCAGCATTCCGGATGTTGGTCGATCGAGAAAATCATTGCTTTGGCAAAGATGTTTTTCACTGGCGAGGATGTCCCCAAGACAGCACTTCTGCTTGCTGGAAAAGATCTTCTTGAGCAGATACAGTGCGTAGACTATTCCCGCCATCCCGAGATTCAAATCTCAACCAAGGTGAATAGCATTGGCTGGACTGTCACCAATTTCCATACTGTATTCGGCGACATAGAAATAAAGCGAGAGCCTACACTCGACCGTCTTGGATGGAGCCATAGCGGAGCCTTGATTGGAGAAGATCGTCTTGTGCACTATGTCTACAGCGCCGAACATCATTTCCAGAACCGCATGGAGGGTCATGAGGCAACTCGAAGCGGCATCTTGATCTGGGATGCGTTGGCTCTGAAAGGAAGTTGCCATATATGGATCGACGGTGAAGGTGAGGGCGCTAATTCCGGCAGCGAGGTATTCCAGCATTGGGAATCTGATGATGCTCCAGAGGAAATATCAGGAATAATCTACTATCTTGTCGGCGACTGCCCCGGCATCTCGAAATATGCCAAGAGCGGCACAATGTGGACCCATGATGGCACAGCCTGGAAAGAATACGCAGGTGATCTCCAATTAGGATAAGGAGGGCTCAAAGCCCCATGTCCCCGATCCCCTAAAGGGGGAGTACAATGCGCAGCCCATGGAAAGCAGGCATTCCTGCCTGCGCCCCAACTAAAGCAAGTATTGTGTACGCCCAAGACGCTATATCGCAGGCTGGAAAGCCTGCTCTCCATGGGCTGCGCGCTAAAATTAAAATAATTCTCAATCCCCAATTCAAAACAATTTAAATTCAAAATTCAAAATTCTAAATTATGAAGAAGACATACGAAGTGAGAGGGATGATGGAATGGCATCCTGTTTTCACGGTCGGCAAGACTCGCATACAAGTCTCTTTTACGGGAGGCTATCTCAGCGACGGGGCTGTGACTCCTGCCACATTTGAAACCTCCGATCCTGTCGTGCAGACTATCATAGAGAGATCCGCAGCCTATAAATCAAATCGCATACGGTTGAGAAGCCAGATTGATATCCCTGTTTCGCCTCCCAAAATGGCGGCTTTGTCAGTTGTCACGGAAGAAGTGCCTTCTCAATTGGATGTGCCTTCTGAATTGAAAGTGCTTGAATACGATTCTTGGCAATTGGCTTCAGATGGACTTCACTATGATTATAAAGTGCCTTTAGAACTTCTGAAGGATGAAGAGTCGTGTAAGGCTGAAGCAAGAAAACTTGGTTTTGAACTTAAACTTAAGAAATAATGGTCTGCACATTAGATCAATTGCAAAGCGATGTAATGTCACGGCTGGGGGAAAATCCCCGGCCGTTGGTCTCGTATGAGGGTTTGGATATTCCTTCTCCAGCCAATGTGATCCGGAAGAAGATAGCCTCTCTTCTGCCGGAGATAGGGAGTAGACTCATCATGGATTCGCCATCCGATAGGCTTGGGGTTGGAGAGCCGATAGAAGAGGTGGCAACGATGAGAAAAATGCCGTGTGGCCTATTTGCCGGTGAGGTTGCGCTTCCGGAAGATTTCCTTCGGCTTGTCGCAGTCAAGATGGAGGGGTGGAAACGCAATGTGGCTCAGGCAATTTGCTCCAGCGATATGGAATGGAATCGACAATGGTCGGCAGAAGCAGGGATAGCCGGATGCCCTGACGCCCCGAGAGCATATCTTGTATGCGAGGGAAATGCCATGAAATTGCGCCTTATGGGAAGTGAGGAGGGTATCGGCTCTCTTGAATTTCTACGGATATGCCGATCTCCATCGCCCGATGCAGCCGGAACATTCCATCTCCCCCAAGCCCTTTACCCTCCATTGCTCTCCGAAATCGTCACTGCCATTATCTCAAACGATTAAACAGATAAACGATTAAACAATTATACTAATAAACTTAATAAGCGAAAATTTGGCAGTTTGCTAAATTTTCGCTTATTTTGCATCATGGAAAAATATATAGTGAGCGCACGCAAGTATCGGCCCGCGACTTTCCGCAGTGTGGTGGGGCAGAAGTCTCTGACTTCCACGCTGAAGAATGCCATCGCCTCCGACCGTCTTGCGCAAGCCTATCTCTTTTGTGGCCCGCGAGGAGTCGGCAAGACGTCGTGTGCCAGAATTTTTGCCAAGACCATCAACTGCCTTAATCCTACGGCTGATGGCGAGGCTTGCTGTGAATGCGAAAACTGCAAGGCAATCGAACGTGGCAATTCGATGAATGTCGTAGAACTCGATGCCGCCTCCAACAATAGTGTTGACGATATCCGAGACATCACCGATCAGGTGCAGACACCTCCCCAAGGTGGGAAATATAGGGTGTTTATCATTGATGAGGTGCATATGCTGTCTTCTGCAGCTTTCAATGCTTTCCTCAAGACTCTCGAAGAACCCCCTAAATACGTGATTTTCATCCTTGCTACCACTGAAAAGCACAAGGTGCTGCCCACTATCCTAAGCCGATGCCAGACCTACGATTTCCGCCGCATCACTATCGAGGATATGGTGGAGCAGATGCAATATATCGGTGAGCAGGAAGGGATAAAGACTGAGCCTCGAGGCTTGGAAGTGATAGCCCGTAAGGCCGATGGGGCGATGCGCGATGCCCTATCGATTTTCGACCAGGTGGCAGCATCTTCCAGAGGAAACATCACCTATGAGAGTGCCATAGAAAATCTCAATGTGCTCGACTACGACTATTATTTCCGTCTGATAGAGTCTTTCCGTGCAGGTGATATCTCCGGGGCATTGCTTCTCTATCGCGACGTGAGAGCTAAGGGTTTTGACTCCCTTTTCTTCCTCAATGGCCTTGCCGACCATGTGCGAAATCTGATGGTGGCTGCAGATCCTCGCACTGCCGAATTGCTTGAGACATCAAAAGATGTGGCTGAAAGATACACTGCTCAGGCGAAGAGCCTTCCCCTTCAGTGGTATTATGCCGCAATGAAGGTGCTCAACGACGGAGATGTGCAATATCGCACCGCGACCAACAAGCAATTCCTTGTGGAATTGGTGCTTATACGTCTTTCCCAACTTCTTAAACCCGCAACGCCCCCTTTTGACTTAGTGGACTACGTATTTCCCTTGGGCGACATTTCCGGCGCAGCCCTTGCTGCTTCGCCGTCGCAGTCCACTACCGTTCAAGTCGCCCAGGGGCCGGAGGGCAGAGGCCGGACTCCAGATTC
>CAZCZX010000247.1:0-4057 GCA_964503095.1 uncultured Sangeribacter sp. | reverse complement strand
TCCCATCCTTTAACTAAATTGAAGAACAACCAATTTTTACGGGATACTTATTTTCTTGGCCAAATTACAAGAATCTTATTATTAATTTTGTTTATTAAAGAGAATACCGATTTTTGAATACATTAGAAATACATTATAATGGAAATACTAAATACTCTGAATGATTGGCTTTGGAGCTATCTGCTGATTGCATTGTTGCTGATTGCGGCAGTATGGTTTACCGTAAAAAGCCGTGGGGTGCAATTCCGCATGTTTGGCGAGATGTGCCGTCTATTGGCAAACTCTGGTAAAAAAGAAGGCGATGGCAAGAAGGATTCTCACCATACGGTCAGTTCGTTTCAGGCTTTTGCTGTGTCAATCGCCTCTCGTGTTGGCACTGGAAACCTTGCGGGCGTGGCAACAGCCATCGCCATTGGTGGAGCCGGCTCGATATTCTGGATGTGGATCATTGCTTTGTTGGGCTCTGCCTCTGCCTTTGTGGAGTCCACGCTTGCCCAACTATATAAAGTGAAAGGAGAAAATTCTTTTAAAGGGGGGCCGGCTTATTATATTCAGAAAGGTCTCGGCAAAAAATGGTGGGCAATCATCTTTGCAGTGCTTATCACCATCACTTTTGGTCTCGCTTTCAATTCAGTACAGGCTAATACAATGACAGCTGCTGCTAAGGTATCTTTTGGGTGGGATCCAATGATAGTAGGTATTTCAGTGACAATAGCTTCAATGTTGGTGATATTCGGTGGAATACAGCGTATTTCCAAGTTCAGCGAAATTGTGGTGCCTGTGATGGCTATTGCATATATTCTGCTTGCCTTGTCGATATTGGTAATGAATGTGACAAGAATCCCGGAAATGCTTTCGCATATCGTAAGCGAGGCTTTCACTGGAAGTGCTGTGCTTGGTGGTGGTGTAGGAAGTGCAATAATGATGGGCATAAAACGTGGCCTATTTAGCAACGAAGCAGGGGAGGGGTCTGCTCCTAATGTCGCGGCTACAGCGTCAGTAAGTCACCCTGTAAAACAGGGGCTGCTTCAGACTCTTGCTGTCTTCACCGACACGCTTCTGATATGCACTTGCACAGCAATCATCATCCTTCTAAGTGGAATATATGAAAATGGCGAGAGTGGAATAGCTCTTACTCAATCTGCCCTGGAGTCGGAAGTGGGAAGCATCGGAAGTACATTTGTGGCAGTGGCCGTATTCTTTTTCGCGTTCACAAGTATTGTCTCCAACTACTATTATGGAGAAACCAACATCCAGTTTATAAGCAATAAAAGATGGCCGGTGACAGTTTATCGTGTTATTGTTGGAGGTATGGTTATGGTGGGTTCGTTGACTTCCCTCGAATTCGTTTGGGGATTGGCCGATATATTCATGGGGCTCATGACTCTCTGCAACCTTCTTGCGATTTTCCTGCTTGGAAAATATGCAATGCGTCTGCTCAAAGACTACCAGCGTCAACTCCGGGAAGGCAAAAATCCTGTCTATCACAGTTCAACTATTCCCGAGATAGCCGAAGAAACAGAATGCTGGCCAAAGTAGTAAGCGCACTCCGTGCGCGTCACCGCGCCTCTAATAGTAACTTATTCTCAAATACTAATTAAAGAAAGGAAACTTCTTTGAAGGCATAGGTACGAACAGACCCGTCTGCAAGACGAAGTGTCATCGGCCCATGGAAGGCTATGTCTTCGATCCTTGCATTGAAAGATTCTCCCGTAGCAGTGTCTGCAAAAGGATAAAGTTTGCCATCTCCTCTCCATAATTTCTTCATAAATTCCTTATGCAATGCCAATCGACTCTCCTCGGTCTGGATCAGTGCGAGTCGAGACTCCATAATCTTAGCAATCTCCTTTTCGAGTTGCGATAAATCATAGTTCTTTCCAGTTATCTGTGTCATAGAAACTGGGTTAGGAGCATCACTGAGAAATTTCTTTTGATTTACATCAATCCCAACGCCTATAACAGAATATGCCACATAAGAACTCATAATGGAATGCCGAATCAATATTCCGCATATCTTTTTATCCCCTATATAAATATCATTAGGCCACTTTACCTTCGCATCAATGCCATGATTACCCAATAGGTCTACCACTCCAAGAGCGACGGCCTCAGACATAGAGAACTGGGCCATCGGGGGCAACCCCATGGGCCTATAAAATATTGAGAAAGTAAGATTTTTCCCAGGTGCAGATTCCCAAGTATTCCCTCGTTGCCCTTGCCCGGCTGTCTGGGTATGAGCCACGACCATCACGGGAGCTTCAAGATGATTTGCCTCACGCATTATGTAAGCGTTGGTAGAATCAACCCCCTCCAAATGTATAATCACCATACTCTTAACTCTCAACTACAACCCGACGTGTTCCATCTGCCTGCTCTTCTATATCAACAACGAGTGTGTCTTCTGGAAGAATATCCTCGATATTCTCAGTCCATTCCATAAGACAGAGGTTGCCGCTATCCCAATAATCCTCAATGCCAATATCATATGCCTCGGCTGATGACTCAAGCCTATAAAAGTCAAAATGATATACTGTTTGTCCTGTCTCCGAGGAATGGTATTCGTTGGCGATAGCAAATGTAGGTGAAGATGCTTCGTCATCCATCTTCAACTGCCTCATCATCTCCCCAACCAAGGTAGTTTTCCCAGCTCCCATCTTACCACGTAGAGCTACAATGTGTCTCTCTCCTATAGCATCAAGTAGATCTGCAGCGGCCCGCGGAAGATCCTCGATATCCTTAATTTCTATAATTACACCCATAAGGTTTTATATGTTTTATACGAATTAAACATCAAATAGCCCCCTATACATCCTATAAGACTTATCCAGCCTGTTTTACCGATAAGCTCTATATCATTATAATAACAATTTCCAACCTATTATTATACTCTTTTGAATCGAAATCGACATAATCTTTACCCAAAAATTCTAAATTAAAGAAAAATTCATTATCTTTGCAATCTAATTCAAACCCTCGTGTCTCTAATGACTATATTAGACATATTTCAATGATTAACATGAACAGAACTTTAAGATTACTGGCGCTTATATTATTTTCATTGTTTTCCATTCATATAAGCATATGCAGTGCCGCAAAAGATGAATTTCCTCATATAATCTCCGCTACTTCGGTCAACCAACGAGGTGCTCAAGTGACTAAGTATGGATTCGCGAATGAAAATGGTGAGCGAATTGTTGATCCGATTTATGAAAAAGTCAGCCCATTTTCATCAGTTGGACTTGCTCTTGTGTATAGAGATGGCTACTATGGTTATGTTGATACCAAGGGTGAATTTTTTATGCCAGTAGGTCTAAAAGAAGCCCGTCCATTCAACCAATTTGGTCTGGCGATCATAAAGCATGCGAGATCAAAATGGTCGGTTATTGACACTCAAAAGTATATTATTGTTAAGGAAATCTTCGACAAGATTGAAGATTACCAGTCGAATGGTCTGGCTATTGTGAAATATGAAGGTAAATATGGGCTTGTTGACACTCTTGGAAATGTTGTGCTTCCTGTAATCTATGATAAAGTTGAGAATTTTGATAAGTCCGGATATGCTTATATCAAAAGTGGCAACAAAATCGGCGTTGTCGACAAAAGAGGTAGAACGATTGTGCCTGCAGAGCATAAGGACAAAAAAAGCGCCATGGCTGCCATATCGTCAAGACCAAAATTTGGAAATTTGCAAGATTTAGTTGCAGCAGAAAATTCAAGAAATCAACAAAATACCGACGACCAAAAGAAACTCGCTGAGCAAAAGCGTAAGGAAGAGGAACAAAGACTACTTGCCTCCCAAAAGCAGAAGGAAGAAGAGCAGGAAAGACTTCTTGCAGAGCAAAAAGAAAAGGAAGAAGAGCAACAGATTCTCCTTGCTGAGCAAAAGCAAAAGGAAGAAGAGTATCAAAAAATCATAGCAGAGCGGCAGAAACGCAAGGAAGAACAGGATAAGGCCCTCGCTGAGCAAAAGCAAAAGGAAGAGCAGGAGAAGCAACAAAAACTCCTCGCTGAGCAAAAGCAAAAGGAAGAGCAGGAGAAGCAACAAAAACTCCTCGCT
>CAZCZX010000246.1:0-4059 GCA_964503095.1 uncultured Sangeribacter sp. | reverse complement strand
AAAATATTTTTTGTAATTTTGCACTCGCTTCGAGACAGTAGAGTCTGTCTGATGCCCAGGATTGCCTTATGGTGTAATGGTAGCACACCAGATTTTGGTTCTGTTTGTCCAAGTTCGAATCTTGGTAAGGCAACCACCCCTTTTATAAAGGCCTCCCAACTTCAGGAGGCCTTTATTTCCAATTGCTAACCCAACTTAACGATAATGAAGATAAAACACATAGCCGCCGCAATGGCTCTCTCTCTTCCCGGTTTCATGGCTGCTGTCCCAGCCGACCCCCGTCCTCGTCCTGTAACTAATCCCGATGGCTCCACTGTCATGGTCCGAATGCACGGTGATGAGTTTTTCCATTTTATGACTGACACAGACTGCACTCGAATCCTCGAAAAAAACTCACGTGGGTTTGTAGTAGATGCTGTCAGATATGGTGAGACCCTCTCTTTTTCTAAGGATAATGTCGATCTGCTTCGTGCCGAGGCTGAAATGTCAGCCCAGCAGTTTGGCGCCAACGACGTGTCTACTAAAAAGAGAATGGGAGGCCTTAACAATGAAGGCCGTTCCACTTACCCTACCGTGGGTCAAGGAAACCGCTCTCTCGTTGTGCTCGTCGAATTCAACGATGTTTCTTTCACAGTTGAAAATCCAAAAGAATACTATACCCGTCAACTCAACGAACGGGGCTTTTCAGATTATGGTGCTTCCGGCTCGGCAATCGACTACTATTTGGCGTCGTCCAATGGCCTTTACCAACCTCAGTTTGATGTATATGGTCCCGTGAAAGTGAGCAAGGATGCTTCCTATTTTGCAGGTATGGGCGACGACAGCATGAAATTATTCATAGAGGAAGCACTTACGCAAATTCACGAATCCGGGGAAGTCGATTTCTCAAATTATGATCTTGATGATGACGGGGTAATAGATACCGTATTCTTCTACTATGCCGGTTACGGTCAGGCTGATTCAGATACCGAGACCATTTGGCCACATCAATATGACTACAGATGGTGCGGTGCTACCGCAGGCTCCAATCGTCTTATGTTTGAATCCAAGAAGGTAGGTCCGTATGCTTGCGCCAACGAACTTGATGGTTATAATCCGGTCACTCACAAGAATCCGTGGAAAGATGGTTCCGAACCCTGGATCGGTGGAATTGGCACTTTCGTTCATGAATATGGCCATGTGCTTGGTTTGCCCGACCTTTATGATGTAGAGTACTCCACCGACGTTCAGGTCGTGACTCCCGGCAAATGGGATGTCATGGATGCCGGCAGTTACAACTACAATGGTTGCATACCTCCCTTGATGTCTGCATATGAGCAGTGGGTTTGCCATTGGATTGAATTCACTGATGCCGTTGATGCCACTCATTATGATCTCGCTGCTTTAGGAATTTCCGATGATCCTTCGGCTCTGAGAATAAGAATTCCTAAAAATTCCGACAAAACCACTTTTGAAAATGAATATTTCGTTTTGGAGGCAAGGGATAACTCAACTGTTTGGGATCAGTGCTTCCCTGAATCTGGATTGCTCGTTTGGCGCATCAATTTTAATAAGAACACCTGGCAGAGCAACGCTGTCAATTCAAAGCGTGGCTCAAATGTAGAGATTGTATATGCCAAAAACAAGAATTTGCCGATTTTTACACAAGGGGCAATTTATAGCGGGGCTGAAGTGGAGTTGATTCCTTCAAAGAATTATTCTCTTTGGAAATCTCCTATCATTACTGGAATTGCCTACGATGATATAAACAAAAAAGGCAGCTTCGACTATAATATGGTTCTTCCTTCTGATATTTCCACAGTTCTTCATGATGTCCCGGAGGCTGCTCCTGATGGCTCAAGGGCTTTCCGTCTCACTTGGGACCCTATTGATGAAGCCGACTATTATTTGTTGACTGTCCGCATAAAGAGTTCAGGACGTGTCATTGCCGATTTTGATGCAAAAAACGTTGGTAAGGAAACTTCTGCATGGGTTACAGGTCTTTCCTCAACTTATTGGAAATTTGAACTCGAGGCCTTCGTGCAATGTGTTGTCAACGGTATGCCGTCCACTTCATACTCGAATGTTGTCACATTCAAGCCGTCTGAGCTCCCATTGCAAGGAAGTGCCGTAGATAGCGTTGAAATAGGCTCATACTCCATTTCAGGTGGAATAGGTTGCATCAACGCTCCCGATGGCGCTCAAGTATTCGACCTCTCAGGGCGTCCGCAACCCAAATCCGGCCTCGTCCCCGGCATCTACATAGTATCGACCCCCACCAAAAAACTCAAAGTAACCGTAAAATAATTCCAGCAAAATAAAAGAAGCCCCTCCCATCCATCCGATAGGAGGGGCTATCAATATCCTAATCAAAGCCCCAAAGAACAAGCCCCCATGGCAAGTCAAATAAAGTAGTAAGCGCACTCCGTGCGCGTCCCACCGCGTCAAAAACGTAATAAAGCATGCTCCGCATGCGTCCCACCGAGTCAAAAAAAGTAGCAAGCGCACTCCGTGCGCGTCCCACCGCGTCAATAACGTAATAAAGCATGCTCCGCATGCGCCCCACCACGTCAAATACAAACTAAAAAATAGATAAAAAAGCATAGAAATTTATGCATAAAAATAGCATGGAAGATAATTCAATTAAAATGATCGCATCGATAAATAAAAATAACAATTTTATTGTTTTATTAAAAAATTTAAATTAACTTTGCAAAATAATTAAGAAAATCTCTTGCAATCTGTAGCGCGTGGTGCGTAGAGGTAGACAAGAGTATACAATCGGATTATTAACTTAATTGAGATTTTTTATGAAAAAATTCTCCTTATTAGCATTGGCAGCAGTTACAGCTGCTTCAGCGTTTGGCGCAGGTCGTCAGGTAGCAATCGAAGGTAAAGTAAGCTCACGCCTTCAGGTGGAAGAGCAGAAAACAGTTCTGGAATCTCGTATCAATGCAAAAGCCAAGGCTCCCGCCATTGCTACAATAGATGAGGTTGCAGGGGAGTACACCTGGAACTATTATGGTATGCTCCAAAATGCAAATGGTTATTTGAGCGGTATAGTATCCCTTGAGGTAGTGGATGCTGCGACTGGAGAGGTTAATATTAATGGTCTGTTCTCAGCTGGTACTGGTATAGCAGGTCATGTAAAAGGATATGTAGACCTTGAAGCAGGTAAACTTACCGTTCCAAACAAACAGAATTTAGGTCCCGATTCTTATGGCGATACCAACTATTTCTACTTAAAGGAAATCGACGATGAGGGATATACTGTGGATGGTGCATCTGAGGCAGAGAGTGTGGAGGCTACCATCGACGGCAAGTCGTTCATCTTCCCTGAACTTTGTGTTTTTGCAGTAGGAGATTTCGATAATGAAGCTCTGGGCTGGTGGATGCTCACATGCGAAAACGAGTTTGTTGAATATGCTGAGCCAGATGACACTCTTGATCTTAGCCAGTGGACTAAATACTCTACAGCCACTATGGAAGATGGCTGGATTATTCCAGTTCTTCAATATCAAGATGACACATTTGCAGAACCTGCTGACTTCCCCCTCAGCGTAGAGGTATATCAGAATAATGAGGATGAGAATCTATTTGCTCTTGCAAATCCTTACACTGAGGCTTCCGGATTCCCTCTCGGTGGTGGACAGGATGGCTTCATCGTGCTTGACATTGCAGATCCTGAATTTGTACTCGTATATCCCGGCGTTTTTAGTGGCTTCATGAACGGATCAAACCGTATCTATTGCTTTAATGTTGAGGGTTTCTGGGTGGCTGCAGGCTATGACAAGGAAACTATTCAATCAGTTCTTACAGATTTAGAATGGTCTACTGCCGTAACCGACGACAAGGATATAACTATTACAGTTCCTAACTGTCGCTTCAACTACCCGGGTGCCGAGGATAAGCAGTATACTTGGAATGGTCGTGCAGAAGCAATGCAGGCAAAGATTGTTATCGAGCGACCCGCAGGAACTGGCGTGAAAGGAATCGAGAATGCAGATTCTCAAGTAGCTCCTATCTATTACAACCTCCAGGGTGTGGAAGTGGCTAATCCCGAAGCCGGTCAGCTCGTAA
>CAZCZX010000245.1:0-4103 GCA_964503095.1 uncultured Sangeribacter sp. | reverse complement strand
GTTCTCTGTTTGATCCAAAAGTAGTAGCTCAACTTCACTCATAATGCCTTGTTTTATATTATAACGCAAAGATAAACCAAATATTTCACATTTATGTGAAATATTTGGTTTTTTCTTTAACACACACTTCTCAATCACGATTTATGATCTTCACACTTTCTTAACACAATTTGAATCATCGTAAGCAAGCACATCATCCATCCAGATACGTGCACTATCATAACTGAATGCGGAATCACCCCAAGAATATGTAAATTGGTTTGTCATAGTTTTGACAACTTACCACTAAAAGCATGCTATAAAAATCAGGCTTTTAGTGGAATGATTAATTTAATCATAATTATATTGAGTATATTCAATTATATAGATATTTATACTTCCTAAACACTTCCTCAATCAAAAAATATGTATTCAGATGCTAAGGTTCTGGGCTCTTGTGCTTTGGAAATTACCAAGTATCTCTTTCTGTATATCAATAGTAACACTCTCGCCATTGACTTTTAGAATTACTTTGCTATCTTTGAAAACCGTGAAACGAGTGAACTTCAATTTGTAGGTTGCAACATTATCGACGACATCGCACCGTATTTCCTTTGCGGGATATTCTTTCCCATTATTAGATAGAACGGCCTCGGTAATCTCTACCTTTTGAGGTGAGTTTTTATCCACAAGGACTATATTTGTACCGTTGATGTTGTCAATACTCTTCCACCTAATTTCTGCAGAAACTTCGACCATGAGGAGGCATAATGCCAACATAAAAAATAATCTTTTCATATGATTAGAATTTGAATTTGATGCTGCAAAATTAGCCTAGAATTCTATCACATACAAAAAAACTCTCAGAAAATCATTCCTCAATGGTATATTTAAAATGTTGATAATCAATATGAAGAATAAATCGAAATTCCTCACCATGAAAATCAAGCGGTTACGATTACATTTTAGACACGAAATATTCCTTATCAGGTGCGTCAGATGCGAGAATTCGATCTTTAAGGCGGCTGCGACGATTATAGAAATTCTTAATTTTTATATCTGTGAATATACATATTGCTCTTGGAGAAAAGCCAGCATATAAATAGGTGAGGAGTTTCATGTCATTCAGATTCAATTCAGGCAATTGTTCTTTTATCTTGACAAGTATATTATCAAGATATGTGTTTACAATATTTTCAAGTTCTGCAATACTCTTTGAATTGCGCAAAGCCAGTATATGTTTTTCCACTTCATTATAAAGAGTCAGCTTTATCTTTTCTGATTCACCTTTTTCAAAATACTCGTTACATAGCATATTTAGGGTGTCAAGTCGGCTACCATAAAGTGCATTTACCTTTGCCTCTAATTCAAGATTTCGGTTTGTCCTCTCTGCTATAAGCATGGACAGTTCTTCTATCTCTTTGCGCTTTCTTATAAATCTTTGTCTTACCATTACAAGAATAGTACAACCAATCACAAAAATAATAGTCAGTGTAAACGTCAAAATCAACCATGCGTTACGGGATTTCTTTTTAGAAGTGTCAAGTTGGATCTCATAGTCATTACGTAGAAGATCGATAGTATCTTTCAGCTCACCGGCTCTTGAGGTTGGACATCGAACGATACCTCTATTTGTATGAAGTATTAAAGCATCACTTTCTTCAAATGTCTCTGAAAAGGGAAAATCAAGAGTTATATGCCATTCTGTACATTTGCCGACAACTTCTTTGTCGTGTGCTACAAGTGAAAACTCTTCAATTGGTGTATAAATGCTATCACCATTTATCCATTCAGCATTATAAATTGTAAACGGAATATTATCGCTTTTTAAGTCAAAAGATATCCTAACTTTATTATCATCATTAGAAAGATGCCGAAATTGCATCTCGAGTTTATCAGATGAAGTTTTTAAACTTTCCGAACACGTATAAGTAACAATATTAACGCCACTAATTGATGACCATGAAAGAATAAGAAATGATATAAATAAATATATCCTATATATGACATTTGCACTGGCTTTGGTAGAACGCACAAATATCTCGGCAAACCCATAGTCTGGTTGGCCACTCACTGTGTTACCGAGATAGAAAAATCCTTTGAGTCTGTTACTGTCCATTGTGCTAAATAAATATGTCCTATGCAAATTTACATAAAAGAAATGAAAATGGACATACTTTTTATCGGAAATCGTCTTTGATAAGGTGATTTATCAACATAGCTTTATAAAATGACGAACAATTATTGCTTTCTTAATTCTTTGAGTTTATACGTTTCAATAATTCATCCGCCGTCATTTCTTCCATCTTGTTAAACCCGAAGATTTTCTTGCCAAGATCCTTCAGCGATGCTCCAATATGATAGATGGTATTGTCTATTATAAGAAACCGGTCATGAGCCTTGCTGTAAATTTTAAGTTCAATCTGAGGATATTGTGCATTGTGTCTCTTGATGTCGTTTTTGATAACTTCGTTTTTATCTGACGTATATACGATTGCAGCCACACCCTTTTCCCTTTTGTCAAGTTGCCTGAGGACAGAATAATCAGCATAGTTGTCAATCACCACTATTCTTTTCTTCGCACCCTGAATAAGGTCGCACACCAGGGCATAGGCATCGAAAATCTGACCATCGAAAAATAATCCTTGTTTTACAGCTGATTTGTCATTTAGTTTGTCAAGAATAGCATCCACTTTTTCATCTGTTCTAAGTTGCTTCATCTCTATACGTTCCATACGTTGAAAGATAGAGGCATTATCCCTCAGAAAGTTTCGCATTGCCACGAAAGCTTCAATGATTCGGATACTGGTTCTGACAGCAGTCTCGCTCTTTAATACAGCCGACAACATGGCAACTCCTTGTTCTGTGAAAGCATAAGGATTCACAGAAGAATGCTTAAAGCCCTTGAACCGGTCGCAATTTGCGACCAGTTCCTCTTTCTCTACATTTGTCAATTGGAATCTAAAACTATCAGGAAATCTTTCGATATTCCTTTTTACTTGCTCATTTAACCGTTTGGTTTCCACGTCATATAATTCTGCCAAATCTCGGTCAATCATAACCTGCCTTCCCCGAAGAGTCAGAATTCTGCTTTCGATTGGAATCATGAACTGGTCACATTTTGTGACCAGTTGCTTATCTGAAGCATGAATAGTTAAATCCTGTTTTGAATCCATAGTGCAAAATTAATAAAAAAATCCAAAGGAACAAAGGAAGAAATTATCAGAAGGGACTGTTTTGCCTCTCACTCTTTTCTTTAAGGTGAATTTAAGAACCTCTTTATGGGGGTAAACATCAGGGATAGCTTGGTAGGACGTAGTATCAGTTGCTTGGCGGTTTCAATTTGCGCCTCGGCTGTAACCACTACTTCATCAAGTGAGGTGGAAATGGAGTCAGTCGTGACTTCCTGTTGGGCGAAAACCATGAATGGCAAAGCCAACAATAGAGGCAAAAGTAACTTTTTCATACTGATTCGAATTTTTCTGCAAAACAAGTAATAAATCTGCAATCAAGCACTAAAATTTGTATGACATTTATCTGACATTTTAAAAGCGTGATTTTTCTGAGTTGCCGGCGCCGGTGCCTCGATAACGGTCGCGCGTTGTATTGAATCGATATTGCAGTGTTAGCATTATCGAACGTCCTGGAGAGAAATTCTTTTGCTGAATTTGAACGGCATCGCTGCAAAGATTAAAGTTGCTTTTTGCAGAGTTGAAAAGATCCTTGGCCTCAACAGTAACGCTGAAAGAATCGTTGAAAAATCCTTTATAGATTTTGGCGTTGACGTGCCATGGTGTGTTTGTCAGGCGAGTATTGTTATCCCAACCTTGGGTCATCAGCTGCGCATCAACGTTAAGCCAGATGTCTAAAGGTAGATGTACCGAGTTTTGCCATTGGAACATGAATATCGGGGTATTCATCTTCATTGGTTCACCATTGACTGGCAGACTGAGCCATTGTTTCATCATTCCGACATTCACTTTGGGTTGCCATATACCCAACTGGAAATTCCCTCCTACGAATGCCTGAAAATAGTGCCGGTGGTCAAGATTTGCAGTGCGGATGATTGTGGCCTCTCCGTCTTGGCCGTAAGGCTCGGTGACATGATACACTCCATCCTTGAA
>CAZCZX010000244.1:2634-4110 GCA_964503095.1 uncultured Sangeribacter sp. | reverse complement strand
GATGGCCTCGCTGACGAAGTAGCCGAAATTAAAGACACTCTCAACCAGCTTATTGAGGCTCTCCGCGACTTGGATATCCTTCCTACTCCAATGAAGTAAGATTCCATTCAAATAATAGTAAGAGTTTAAACCCTCTCATACAAAGCACTTGGGATGTGATTTCCCGAGTGCTTCCTTTTTTACATAGTTTCAAACATATATCCTAATTTTTTGTTAATGTAATAGGTAATCGTAAAACCCCGAGCGCCAGCTCGGGGAAAGTCAACACCCCTCCTTCATCGACCCCGGAGGGGGTCGAACTTTCCAGATAATATTTACCATTATATTTTTTTATAGTCAATAAATCCTTTAAACATAAACAATGAAAAAAATCATTCCATTCGCAGCGATCGCCATCTTATTCGCATCCTGCTCAAAAGCAAATGGGACAGCAACAATCCAGCTTCCCTCTGATTTTTCAGAAAACAGTATCGTTGTCAGCCACATGACACTCGACAATATCTTCAATGCCAAGCAAGCTGAAGACCTCAAAGTGATATATGACACTCTTGAGGTAAAGAATGGCGTTGCAACTTTGCATCTTGACAAAGCAGGCGCCGCTCGTTACAGCATCGAGCCTCCGGTCATGGCAAGAATGCAACCCGAATTCTATGCCTCCCCCGATGAATCTTTAGACGTCACAATAGTAAGTTTTGAGCCACTCGACTATGACGTGAAGGGCACAAAACTGATGGAAGACATAATGGCAATCACCTCACAAACTCAAGCCATTCAAAACGAATACATGGATCTCGTCACTAAAAATGCCAATGTGACCCCTGAGCAAGTGAAGGAAATAAGAGACCGCTACGACAACGCCATAAAGAAATTTGTAGCCGACAATCCAAAAAGTCAAGCCATACCATATGTCATCCAAGATCTGAGTGGCGACGACTTCAAGGCTGCCTACGACAATATGACTCCTGAAGCGAAGGCTTCAATCCTTATGCCATTTGCCGAGCTCTACAATCAGCAAGTGGAAGAGATGCTAAAAGAAAGAGAAGCCGAAGAAGCACGCCAGGCTGAAGTTGCTTCCGGCACCATCACTGCTCCCGGCTTCACTCTTCCCGACCTCGCTGGCAAGAAAGTAAGCCTCTCCGACTTCAAGGGCAAATGGGTAGTGCTCGATTTCTGGGGAAGTTGGTGTGGCTGGTGCATCAAGGGCTTCCCTGCACTAAAGGAAGCATATCAGCATTATGGCGACAAACTCGTAGTAATCGGTATCGACTGCAACGAATCTGAGGCCGACTGGCGTGAAGGAGTAAAGAAACACGAACTCCCGTGGATTAATGTCTACAACGGCCGCGACCAGAAACTATATGAAGAATACAATATCTCCGGTTTCCCAACAAAAGCCATCATCAATCCGGAAGGAAAACTTGTCGACCTAACCGTAGGCGAAGACCCATCCTTCTTCACCCGCCTCGCCAACTTCGT
>CAZCZX010000244.1:0-2534 GCA_964503095.1 uncultured Sangeribacter sp. | reverse complement strand
TTTTGCCACTGCAAGTTTTTTTTCGTATATTTGCACCATGAAACGACACTTACCAAATATAGTTCTCACATCCCTATTCATTATCTTCTCATTTTGGATTCTGGCTGTAAAGAACGGTTTTATGCTCCGCTGGTACGATGAAATGTCATTATTTGAGCCCGGAGCCGACAGTCTACGCCAATTTCTCCTTTATCCTGGCGGCATTTTCCGCTTTGCCGGCACTTATCTCACACAACTGCTCTATTATCCTGCCCTCGGCAGCAGTGTCCTGATTCTTATCTGGTTGCTCTTGGCATGGCTCACAAAGATTGCATTCCGACTTGGAGGCGTCTCCACTCCCTTATGCTTCTTAGTGCCATTCTGCATGTTGGCGTCCATTCTTCACATGGATGAAGCCTATCTCAATTTTGAGTCGCAGGGATACGTATTCTACAACACCCTCGGCTTCACATTCTCTTTGGCAGTGCTCGCCCTTTTCTCAAAAGCACGACAAAACACCTTTGCCCAAGAAGCAATTGCCATTATCCTCCCCCTTCTCTATCCGATAGCCGGCTTTTTCGCACTCCTCCCAGCATTCATTTGCGTACTCTCCCTCTGCATCTCCGCAGCAAGAAACAAAAACTTATATTCAATTGCCGCTTCGATATTGTCAATATTGCTTATTGTAGTGATTCCCCTGGTATATTATCGATATTGCAATGGCACCACAGTCGACAATGACTACCTTTACCTCAAAGGACTCCCCGAACTCACGATGGAAAGCTATGACTGGTATCTCTGGCAACCATTTGCCATAGCATCAGTTATATTGCTCACACTCTCCTTACTCTCTCCTTTTACCGACCAACTGAAACTAAACTCATCGAAAATCACCAAATATTCCTCATGGTGTCTTTTCTTACTTGGCATAATCTTAAGCATCAGTGCCGACAGCAAAAAAAGCGAGCAACTGCGAGCAACAGTGCTTATGGTCAATTCCATTGAAAATCATGACTGGAGAAAAGTTTCTCATATAATGTCATTGACAAAGGAATCGCCCAACTATTCCATGTGCGTCCTCGACAATCTCGCACGAGCCTACAGCGGCATGCAACGGCAATCCACCGCAAACATGACCACCGTCAACAAAGACTTCCGACACAATGAAGACTTCACAATCAACACCTTTGTCGATGTCCCTGTCAATCACTTTATTGGAAGATTCAACCAGTCGCTAAGATGGGCCACTGAAAACAATGTGCTATATGGCAATCGCGCATACTACATCAAGTACATAGTCCGAAATGCAATCATGAACGGCAACTTTGATTATGCAAGGAAATACAATCAACTGCTGATGCGCACAATGTTCCATCGCCAATGGGCACTGGAAATGAACAGATATATTGAAAACCCCGAACTAATCAACACACTCCCCGACTTTGGTTATCTTATGGCCCTACGTGCCGAAGAAATCATGAGAGGAGAATAACGCAACAATTTTCAAAAATGAAACTCAAAAACTTACTATACATCATCATAGCCATATGCTGTTGCAGTGGCTGCAAAAAAATTTCCGTCCCAACCGAGGGCGTTACTTCCGTAGCCGAAACTCCTGAAATTTACCCGGACTACACCGCACTCGTGATTCCTCCAAACATCGCCCCTCTGAATTTTGAAATCAAAAACCCGGGAGAAGAATATGTGGTCAGAATTTCCAACTCAAAAGGCAAGGAACTTCTCGCCGGCGGAAAGACAATAGATTTGAACATCAAGGATTGGCATCAACTGCTGGATGAATCAAAAGGTGACAACCTCATATATGAAATCTTTGTAAAAGAAAAATCCGGGAAATGGACAAAATACACCTTCAAGAATAAAGTGGCAGAAGAAGAAATCGATCCCTATTTAAGCTATCGACTCATCGAACCCCTTTATACTCAATATGGCAACCTATCCATTTGCCAACGCGACCTCACATCGTGGGATGAAGATATTGTTTTCAACAATACCAACCACACCACATATGGACGTCAATTCTGCATAAACTGCCACGTACCACGCAATAATTATCGCGATGGAGCCTCCCAAATCCACGTTCGCCAACACAATGGAGGCACCCTGATTATGGCAGGCGACTCTATTGTCAAAGTCAACATGAAATGCGACAGCACACTCACCTCCGGAGTCTACACCGCTTGGCATCCAACCCACGACTTCATCGCCTACTCCACCAATGAAACCCGACAAATGTTTTTCTCCTTCAGCGACACACGTCCTGAAGTGTTTGATCTCCGTTCAGACATAATCCTCTACGACATAAAGAATCAGACGATCAAAAACGTCGCAAACGACCCCAATATTTTGGAGACCTACCCCGCTTGGCACCCGGATGGAAACTCTATTTTCTATGCCGCCGCCAGGTATCCGGAAGGCGTCACAGCCGAAACTCAGAAAGACCATTATAAAGAAATGCGCTATGACATACTCAGACGCAAATTCAATCCCGACACCAAGACTTTTTCTGATCCCGACACCGTTGTCTTAGCATCCGC
>CAZCZX010000243.1:0-4117 GCA_964503095.1 uncultured Sangeribacter sp. | reverse complement strand
AAAATCCACAAATCTATAAAAAAGCACTGCAATTTCATATTCTAATGAAATTGCAGTTTTTTGTCATTCAAGGGGAATTAGTTTAATTGACGATAAAGTTTGGATACGAATTTCCAGGTTGCAAAAACCATCTTCCCGGAATTGCCACCCCGTTTTTTTTGTAGGTTGAATTGATACAAGAATAATCGGCAAATTACGGTTTACTTTTCCCAACAGGAGGCTCTGTAAGCGTAATTCTGATCACATTGGTCTTGTCGAGGCTTCTGGAGATAGCTTGATTGAAATGCTCCATATATTTGGGAAGGAATCTATTACAAAGAAGCCTTAACGCTTCAATTTTTTCATCCCTATCCTCTACCCTCTCGGCTTTTCCAATGGCAATAGCTGAATTGAAATATTCCGTAAAGTTGTTTTTCTCCTCCTCATATTTCGGAGTACACCGGTTGACTGCTGATAGACTGACGATGGGATTATGCATCAAGCAGTCTATTTTCTCTCCTTCGAATGCGCAGTGGAAATAAAAAATAGTTTCACTCTTGCGCACCATATTCAGAGGTACTGCATAGGGCGTACCATCAGGACGGACCATACTCATGGTGACAAACGGGGCTTTATCGAATACCTCCAGGGCCCATTGGGCATCTTTCTGGCGGTTTTTCTTTCTCATCTCTTTCATAATCGTAAAAGTTGTTGATATTCTTAAAGATGAACAAATTCTCTCGGGAGGATGTTTTACTCTCGTAAAGATAATAGCATCTTTCCCTCCTTGTTAGTCCTTATAAATATTGCAGAATTTAATACCAGATTCCATTTATGACATCAAATAGAGAACAATTGATTCAAAAGGCTCTTCGGCAGAATGAGTTTATTCATAAGTATGTCATGGCCATTGACCATGCATTGCTTTGGATTGCAGCCCTCAGTTTTGCAGCTTTCTTTCATCTATCGCCATCATTTGACGCAGCGGAAGCATTATTGCTCTCTACACTCGTGGCTTATGGGGCGTATCTTTGTGAAAGCGGATTGGGAACATTGAAGACGGCTGCTTCTGAATCGGGATATAGCCTTGACTTCCGCAAAGCCGGAATGTGGCATTGGATTTGCGTTAATATCGCCGTCAATGCGACATTATCAATATTGTTTTTAAACAATCCTTCTTGGTATTATCTCCTTCTAATAATTCTTACTGCCGGATGGCAAAAGTATATGGACGGCCGCATTCCTCCACGCTTGATGGCTACCAAACAAAAACTCTTTTAAATCATGCACATCTCAGCTACCATACCCCTGATTCTCGGCATAATAGCCGGAATTCTTTTCGTCGGAGTTTTCACTGCGGCATGGATTGTGACATTCCGCAATCGTCGCAAAATCCAGAACTATCAATCATCAAGTCTAAATAAAGAGCCAAGAGAGGAAAGATTTTAGGGGTTATTTTTTCTGTGCTCGATAATGGTTTTCATATTGTTTTGAGCCCATTCGGTCAGCTGCATGATGATTGGGACGAGGGATTTGTCGGAATTGATGTCGCTGATAGAAAAAGGAAAGATTCGGTCTGTGATAGCCGAATGCTTCCCTTTCGATAAGATATCTGAGGCTCATCTGCTGGCAGAGCAGCGTGGCCAGATAGGAAAAACTGTGGTGACACTACCAGATTAATTTGCCTTTTGGATTGGCATTCGTGGATTATTTTGAGAGAAGAAGGTTCTGGAGGACAAGGGCATTATTATGCTCAGTATCGTGAGAAGAATAAAGAAGTGTCACTACAGGCTTATCAGCTATCTGCTTCTTTAGGGCATCAAAAGCTGGATTGGCGAGCAACTCTTTTTTATAACGCTCTTCAAACTCAGTCCATTCAGACGTAGGATTTTCGTGAAACCACTGGCGCAATTCAGTCGATGGAGCCACTTCTTTATCCCAGAGGTCATAGTGAAAAGTTTCGTGGGATAACCCACGGGGCCAAAGCCTATCTACATACACCCTGAACCCATCTTCAGGCGATTCCGGCTCATAGGCCCTTTTTGTAACGATTGTATTTTTCATAATCTCTATATTAATTTTAAGGAGCATAAACTCACCAGTCAGTTTATGCTCCTTCTATATTAATAGTTTTAATTCATTAATAGTTTTAATTCTTAGTTGTTGATCAAAGTCTCGATATCATGTTCTACTGTGTCGATGGTGCCAATACCGAACTGTTCTTTCAAGACCTTCAATATATCGGGAGTAAAGAAAGCTGGAAGCGTTGGACCGGTATGGATGTTCTTGACGCCAAGAGCAAGAAGAGCAAGCAGAACGATGACTGCTTTCTGTTCATACCAAGCGATGTTGAAGACGAGAGGCAGATCATTGACGCTGGGAAGATTGAAAGCATCCTTAAGAGCCAATGCAATGCGGACAAGAGAATAAGAGTCGTTGCACTGTCCTGCATCAAGCACGCGGGGTACACCCTCGATATCGCCAAGAGGAAGTTTATTGTAGCGATACTTTGCACAGCCTGCTGTAAGGATCACGCAATCCTTTGGAAGAGCCTCAGCAAACTTTGTGTAGTAATCGCGGGATGGCATACGTCCGTCGCAACCTGCCATCACTACAAACTTGCGTATCTTTCCGCTCTTGATAAGCTCGATAATCTTCGGGGCGAGCTCAAGCACCTGATGATGAGCGAAACCTCCGATGATCTCGCCATGTTCGATCTCTGTAGGAGGCGGACATTTCTGAGCGTGTGCGATGAGCTCTGAGAAATCAGTCGGTTTGCCATCCTTCCCTGGTTCGATATGCTTGGTGCCCAGCATAGCTACAACGCCTGTAGTATAGACACGGTCCATATATGTTGTCTTCGGACGTGGAGGAACGATACAGTTGGAAGTGAAGAGGAATACACCGTTGAATGTCTCAAACTCAGTGGTTTGCTTCCACCAGGCATTGCCATAGTTGCCAGCAAAGTGAGGATACTTCTTGAAGAATGGGTAATATTGGCCGGGAAGCATCTCGGAGTGCGTGTAGACATCTACGCCCTTGTCCTTAGTCTGCTCCAAAAGATCTTCAAGATCCTTGAGGTCGTGGCCTGAAATGAGGATACCTGGACGGTTTCTTACTCCGATGTTTACTTTGGTAATCTCAGGATTGCCATAAGTCTCAGTGTTTGCCTTGTCAAGGAGAGCCATACCCTTGATGCCTCCATCTCCTACTCCAATCACCAGATTGTAGCAGCCATCGATGCTGAGGTCAGGACGTGCAGTCTCTGCCATTGCATCTTCTATAATTGCATAGACATCTTCATCTTCGTAGCCGAGATTAGCTGCATGGCGTGCATAGGCTGCCATACCCTTGCAACCATATATGGCAAGTTGCTTAAGGCCGCGGATATCCTCATTGGGCTCAGCAAGCACACCAGTAATTTTTTCTAACTCCATGGCCTCCTCTGGTTTTGCATAGAATTCCACTTCTGGAAGTTCAGGAAGTTCGATACCCTCTTTCTTGGCTGTGCCAGCGAGAATGTTTTTCAATTCAAAACCGCGGCGTATATAGTCGTCAAGTGATGGATTATCGAAATTTGCATTGGTGATGGTAGTAAATAAGGCATCCATTACGAAATGGCTTGCTTCGCGCGAAGCATTGCCTTTCTCTCTGAGAGCTCGGTTGATAAGAGAAATTCCACGAACGCAATAGAGAAGAAGATCCATGCGGGCAGAGGTTTCGGGCTTTTTGCCACAGACACCTTGAAGTACGCAACCTGTGCCGTGAGCTGTTTCCTGACACTGGTAGCAGAACATTTTGTTGGTATTTTCCATGTGTATTAGAAATAAATTACTATTGTGTAGAAGATTGAATGAGACGTAACGTCTCTATCTATAATTTCAACGAAGAAAGTACTTATTGGTTCATTTAAGAAAGTAAATTAAGTTCGCCAGAATTATAAAGCTATATCTTATTTAGTGCCATATTTCTTTTCGAAAATATCATAATGCTCTTCTCCCCATTGTAGCATCATATCTATTATAGGAAGAAGTGATTTGCCTAAGTCCGTTATAGTGTATTCAGAGCGTGGAGGAAGTTCCAGATATATTGTCTTTCCAACTAATCCATCTTCTACCAATTCCTTTAGTTGAATGTC
>CAZCZX010000242.1:0-4151 GCA_964503095.1 uncultured Sangeribacter sp. | reverse complement strand
CAAATTTCGAGGTTATGATACCCCCAACAGGGCGGTAGAAATCCGCCCTTCCTAATGTGGGGTGGAAAAAATCTTGATGCTCATAATCTTCATTATCGCGTCTCAATGATTCGAGAGCTTGCCGATTCATTGATTTCCATATTCCTGTAAGAAACTCAATGCTGATGTCTCTTTTAGCAACATTGGCCTTGTATCGTTGTTTGTTATTCCCTAAGTTCGGACGTTCCACATCGCGCATCATCATTGTCGTATCAACTGATGCAGTGACAGCCGCCACAAGTTCCGAAAGTTCGTCGGCTCTTGTGGCGGAAGTGCCTGCGGCAAATGTCGCGAGCAAAAAGAATATAATCCTTATGCTTTTCAATTTAGATCTTATCCCTCTATTTATCTTCTATCTTCTTATTTTTCATTTCCTCTACAAGAGGTTTGCCATAGAGAATCCATGCGCAACAAGCTACGAATGCTAAAAATACAAAGCCTACAAGTATTAATGGTTTGCGAGGCGATGTGGGTTTAATTGGCACTGTTGCGGGGGTGACAGTTGCATATACCGGAGTGTTCTCTTGAACTTTAGCCTTTGCCATTTGCACTTGCTGGGCAGTCTGATTGTAAAGGTTGAATGCTAATGTGGCTTCATTCTGGAGGCGTTCGCGTGTGGTCTGAGCAGAATGTAATATCAAGCCATTATTTCGGTCAAGATAATCAGCATATTTTTGCTGTGCCTTATAATAATTGTCTTTAGCCTCCTCGTTGAGAAGTTCAGCATATTCAAGATCCTTACGGGCCTTATTCGTACGATAGTCTGTGATGTAATCTTGCAAACGACTCACCACTGTATCTGCAAGAGTGGCAGATACAAGAGGGTCTTGCATCATTACGGATATTGTGATTACAGAAGTTTTTGTATCAACAGAGGCGGAGATTCTCTGCTGAAGAGCCATTACTATACTATTTTCCTTTTTTGTGAGTTTAAAAGTATCTGTAGTTTTCCCAGGCTTGTCTTTATCATCGTCATCTCCTCCTTTTATAGCGCCCAAAAGTTTGAAAGGAAGCCCTATTACAGCTGACCACCAAGGTGATTTAAGATCATCTTCTATATATTGGCGAAGAGTAACTTTATAAGTTCCATCTATATCTTCCACCGGGACATCAAATAGGCTTACAAGGAATGGAACAGATTCTACAACATCTGGATATAGCGTTGGGTTGACAGCATCAGCTCCAGCTTGGGCTGCCCCTCCAAGTCCTACCATCGCTGCCATGGCGCCTAAACTTCCTCCGGCTTTTTGCCCGCTTCCGGCTTCCGGAGCCAGTTTTACGGCTGTGGTATATTCTCGAGGAATACTAAATGCCACTACAAGACCCACTACAGCGCCAATTATACACCAAATGGCTATTTTCTTTTTTTGCTGCCATAGTTTCATGGCGAGCTCCAGAAGATCTATCTCCTGTTCATCTTCGTTATTATTGCCGTCTGATGGCGCAACATTTGTTGTGCGAAGTTCTATTTCATCTCCGCTTATTTCTTTATCGGTGGAGTTCATGCTTGTAATTCTTGTAGATTAGATCATTTCCTGAATATTGCAGCCACAGCAGCCGTCATAGATGCGAGAGAGCCAAGCGTGGTGGCGATAGAAAGAACTTTAGTCCAATCAAAAGCTTGAGTTTCAGGCTTGGATGGAACTATAATCTGGCACCCAGGCTCTATTTCTGTATTTCTCTTTGCCTTGGTTACTGTTCCATTTAAATAAACTATATAAGCCTTGTTTTTGCGGGCTCTCTCTCCGTATCCTCCTGCCTGATCTATATAATAGCTGAGCTTTTTCCCCGGTGCGAATACTACAGTATTAGGAAACAGAACGTCACCGGAAATATTGACGGTGCTCTGCATTTCGGGTACTACCAGAATGTCACCGTCTCTGACAGTGAAGTCGTAGGCGCTGCCTGGATTATTTACTGCCTTTTCGAGATTTATGCCCACGTTATTGTATTCGTTGATTTGTATTTCTTCGATTGAAATGGAATCTGTTTCATTGTTTTTATTAGCCATGGCAAGACGCCTTGTCTCTTCAAGTTTCGCTTTCTCTTCCTCACTCACCCTTCTCTGGAGATATGCTCCTTTGATATAGGCACTCTTTAGCAGTCCGCCACTACGTTTAATTATGTCAGAGATGCGTTCATTGCGTTCTTCGATTACATAATTGCCTGGATAAAGCACCTCTCCTTGAATTCTCATCACCTGCTGAGCCTCATATGTAGGACTTTTTCTTACTTGCACTAAGTCATAAGGTTTCAGTATAAACTCCGATGAGTTGCTTCCTGCACCGAGTCCGTTCTCGATGTCAACAGTGAATACTTGAGCAAGTTGATCTGTGGCATCTGTAGCATTTTGGTCTACTATGCGGCGTGAGATGTCGACTCTGACTGTAGAAGCGCCTTCGAGCAAACCACCAGCCTGAAGTATAAGGTCTTTGAGAGATGTGCCTTCAGCATATTTATATTGGCCAGGATTCTTTACAAGACCTTGAATTGTGAAATTACCAAGTTCTTTAATAGCATTGGCATTGGTGATTGTAATCACGTCGTTCTTGTTGAGCTCAATATCGGAAGTTAGCCCCGACATGACGTCGCCAAGATTAAATGCAATTACTTCCAATGAGCGATCTGGCTTTTCTCTATAAATTATGGCACGGTCAAGATAAGCGTCGTCTGTCAGACCTTCAGCAGACTCGATCAACTGACGGAGTGTCTTCATGTTGTCGCTCAGTGCATAAGTGCCGGGACGGTAGACTGACCCTGAAATTTCTACTTGGTTGGAATAAAGGTCGGTTACCTTACCAATAGTGACAATATCTCCGTCACGAAGCATGTAGGACGGATATTCATTTTTTGTGACAGTGAAGAGTTCCTTCTCTATGCCATTTTGACGTGTCACTCTCACCGCATCGCTATATGCATCTCCACTGAATCCTCCTGCATACTCAAGAAGTTTGTCAAGGCTTTCGTTGCTCTTAAGTTCATAGAGCATCGGGCGTTTGACGTTTCCATCCACTTCCACAAGTTCTGTATAAGTAGGAACTATTATGACGTCTCCTTCTTGAAGGCGGACATTTCCAGTGTCTTTCCCTTTGAAGAGATAATCATATACGTCAAGTGTCGCAATTCGTTTTCCATTACGTACCACTTCAATGTTGCGAAGCGAACCAATGTTGTTAATGCCGCCTGCGTTATAAAGAGCATGGAATACGTTGGAGAAAGGAGAAAGTCTGAAAGAGCCGGGCATCTGCACCTCACCGAGCACATCAATTTGAATGGAACGTATATTCCCAAGTGTAAGATTGATGTCAGTGTCGCTGCCTACTCCTGAATATTTCTTTGCGAACAAGTTTTTTACTTGTTTGTTGGCTTCAGCAACCGTAAGTCCGTTAAGATATATCGGGCCGAGTTGGGAGATCATAATTCGTCCGTCGGGTGATATTTCTTGGCGGATATTATCCTCACTCGCTCCCCAGATGTCAATGATCACTTCATCTCCGGGACCAAGACGATAGTTTTGGGGAGTTGCCATATTTGTATTTGGCTCAAATGAGAGCTCTGTGGAGTCAAAGAGGTCATGTCCGTAGATCCTGCTTTTGGATTGTGGCCTTGGAGAATACGTAGATAGTGCTACATCTTCTATCTGAAGGCTGGAAGAATTATCATCCAAGTAGTTATCGGATGTGCGGGGATTTGTGCCGTTGTTGCGAGTGCTTCTTGTATTATTTCGCGTACGAGAGGCTGTGGCGTTGCCTGACGATGGCATACCATTACTTGACTGATTATTTTCGTATTGGGCTAAAATGCGTTTCACCTGTGCTGGAGATATGCCTTGTGCCATTAACTCTTTGCCTATCTGTTCCTGCGATTTGCCGGCTGCGGCTTGAGTCTTGATATAGTCGACCACTTGAGAGTCTGTGAGCGCCATCGCTGGTAGTGCGCAAAGAAGCAATATGGGTGCTAATAATTGGTAAGCCTTCATATCTAATTGTTCGTTGTAATCTTTGAATACAATTTTTGTGCAAAGTTAATAAAAAAACTTGTCATTGCCAACTAAAATTGATTATAATTTATCATCTAACTTCACTTTGAGTCCCTCTTTGCCAAGAATGACA
>CAZCZX010000241.1:0-4158 GCA_964503095.1 uncultured Sangeribacter sp. | reverse complement strand
CTATCCACAACATGCTAATTTATAGATGCAACTGTTAAAATTTAGAAAAATATTTGATATATTAGATAAAAGAGTTAATTTTGTCCAAAAATTAATCAATATTCTTTTCTTATGAGAAAAACATGTTTACTTGTAAGCCTCATTTTTGGCTGTCTTTATGGTTACTCATTCCATAAAGAATACATCTCTGGAATAGAGAGCGTCGTAGTAAAGAAAGCAATATCAAGCTCGGTAGCCCCAGTGACTAACTCAGTTTCTTCTGATCGGGATTGGGTAGATCTGGATTCTGATGATGATTGCATGATGGTGGATGATATTCTCACCGGGCTTTTTGATATCGATCCGATAGAATTCCCTGTCATGGTTCAGGAAGATGCCAACAATCCCGGATACTATCGTATCGTAAACCCATGGCTTATGTATCCTATGGCGAAAATAATCGGTATGATGGGTGGTACTCTTACAGTAAGCGATGACATAGTGATAGAGATTGATGCCACCGATCCCGACCAAGTTATTATTCCATTGTGCAATATAGGTGTTGATGATGGTGATGGACCTGTATATATTGGTTCATTGCTCGGACTGTTGGACATGGTTCAAGGTCTTGATCCTATTAAGGCATCCGCAATGGCTGGAGTGCTGGAAGACAATTGCATCTCGTTCACAGCCCCCACTTCTATTCTCATGATTCAAGGCAACTATGCTTACGCAAGCAATCTAAATGGTAAGTTTGCCCTCATTCTCCCCGGTGGTGAATTGCCGATCGACTACTCCGTTGAATTGGAAATCGAGAATGATTTATGCCCGGAAGATGGGGTATACAGCATCTCCGTGGATTGCGATGATAGAATTCCTGCCATTGCTTATGGCTTGAGCACCGGCGTTAGAAGTGCGAATGTTGATGCAATAGTGGAGGCTGGTCTCACTTGCGAGCCAGGCGATTGTGTCGATATTGATGTCTCTGGCATTGATGCTTCACATATTTACGCAATCTTTGCTTCCCTGAATGAAGATGGCGAATGGGAAGATTATGACTACCGATGCCTCTATACGGTCGGAGACGTCATCGAAAACTGGAAATCTTTGGGTATAGCTGACATGACTGAAGGACTGGTCTCCTCAATCTATAGCAAAGATGGAATTGAGCCGGAAACTTTCAAAGTAGAAGTAGAAGAGCATGTAGAATATCCGGGATATTATCGTTTGGTAGATCCTTATAAAAATTGGTCGTATGCTGATACTAAAGGTTCTGATCATGCCCACCATCACTATCTCTATATCAACGCAACAGATCCAAACTGCGTCTATTTTGAACCCTCAATCATTGGGGTCAATGATCCAGTTCATGGTGAGTATGCAGTAAAAAGTCAATACTCAGATCGTGGCGACTATCTTGGCTTTGATTATTTAAAAAGCCGTGGCGAGACTTCTGATGGAGTGTTAAAAGATGGCGTGATCACCTTTGGTGCAGATTGCAATATAATGATTCATGTCACAGAAGAGGATCCGGATTACTGGTGGTATGGAGGCGTACATAACAATCCAGATTTCGATATTGAGCAATACAAGACAGATCCCAATTATGATGTTCCTCGCTTCATTCCGGGTGATTTCAAACTGGATCTTTCAAATCTTTCTACAAAAGTCGATTATTTGATTAGTGCTCCATCTTCTGCGTCAAGGAAATACTATAATATGCAGGGCATAGAGATAGGTGCTCCAGAAAAAGGAATATATCTAATCCGCGAGAACAACAAAGTCACCAAAAAGATTATCTCAAAATAAAACAAAAATAACGGGCTTTATAAGTCCTTCAAATTAAAAAAAGACCAGTCGGTGAGGTAAAGCCTCACCGACTTTGTTATCCCGCCAATCCCCTAACACTGTGCTGAGGACAAAGTCCGAAGTCCCGGTCTTATGCTTCTCTTCCAAAATTTTCCAACCATACCATGATCTTCTACTTCTCTAACACTTCAAAAATTATTCTGAGGTAATATATATATTGAAGTTCATCATACTAATGAATATGTACGATTTGAGGGCAATCAAATGACAAAACTGTTTTTGCGAAGAAATAAGATAATATTTTTATTAAGAATATTGCATTATAAAATTATTTACATTAACTTTGTGAGTGTAAACAGTTGAGGCGGGAATCTGACCTTTTCATAGATTTGTAAAAATAATTTATAAACACATTAATAATTTCAAACAATAAAGTATGAGAAAAATTATTACATTGATTTTGGGACTTGCTTTTACCCTTGGAGCATATGCGCAAGTGGAAGGCTCTTACGCTTATGTCACCAAACAGAATGTGAACTTAAGGGAAGGTCCCTCCACTTCAAGCAAAGCCATAGGCAAAGCAAATCTTGGAGATATTCATCCTATTGAGGAGAAAATAGGAGATTGGTATGTGATTGAAATTTCAGAAGGTCCTGATTCATGGTATCCATGCATATCCGCCCAATTCGTAAAAGTCTTAAATTCCAATGAAATGACACCGGAGGCACTCTCTTCCTCATATTCATTTGACGATGGCGGCAACTATGGAATGCTCGAATTTGAAAAGGATAAAACGGATGAATGGGGTAATGATTGGTATCGCTTCAATATTCTGGTAAAAAATAGACAGATGCAAGAACAGGGGGGAAGTGGTGTCATTGAAAATAGAAGTGAGAGCGTGCTATATATCGGGAACAGTATCATGAACCCGGAAGACTATGTGGATTACCCGGTTGTCTATGACAAATCCCAGAATCTGCTATGGTATGCTGGCTATCTTTGGAAAAAAGACTGACATCACCCACAATAAAAGTCATCAACCACAGAATAAGTAAATATTTGTTAACAAAAGAGTCCATCTCAAAATTGACGGATGGACTCTTTCACTTTAAACGGTAAGT
Organism: uncultured Sangeribacter sp.; assembly: GCA_964503095.1. Taxonomy (GTDB): domain Bacteria; phylum Bacteroidota; class Bacteroidia; order Bacteroidales; family Muribaculaceae; genus Lepagella. The sequence goes on along the minus strand of CAZCZX010000241.1, from coordinate 1,249 downwards.
CCGAAGTCCCAAAACCCGGTTCTTCACCCAAAATTCCCCAACAAAACCATACCAGCAATCCCAGAAAAATTACTATCTTTGCAATCAGGAATACGTCAGCCGCCACTCCGATTCCCTCAATCAACAAATAATCAGTAATGTTGCTTTATTATGGCAAGGAAATCAATTATTCAGCATAACACAGCAGACTATAATATCGCTGTTCAGACAATAAAAGACGCTATTCTTCGCAGCCAGTATCAGGCAACGAAGTTGGTTAATCGTGAAATGCTATCACTATACTACGGAATAGGTCGATATATTTCAGCAAACTCCCGTGATGGCTTCTGGGGAACCGGAGCAATTAAGACCATCTCAGAACGACTAAAAAAAGAACTGCCAGGTCTTAAAGGTTTTTCAGAGAGTAGCCTGAAAAATATGAGAATGTTTTATGAAGAATGGTCTCCTGTTCTTGAAACTTCACCGACTGAATCACTTAATTCGTCAATCATGATTGGCGAAATAGAAACGACAACCCTTCTCACTCCTAAATCGCCAATCACGACTGACGATTTAGAGCTCTTTGGTAATCTTAGTTTTACACACCATGTCAGAATTCTCAACGGAGAAAAAGATGTAAACAAAAGATGGAAATACATAAAACTGACTCTTGAAAATAAATGGGACACTCGCTATCTTCAACAGCAGATAAAGGACAATGCAGCTGATAAGTACGGGGCAATGCCGTCAAATTTCAGCAACGCGATGAAGGATAGCCGAGATGCGATAAAAGCTCTGAATATGTTTAAAGACGAGTATCTGCTTGACTTTATAAACACCGAGGAAATCGGCATCCGCGATTGGCAGGATGTTGACGAACGTGTGGTTGAAAAAGAGATTATCCACAATATAAAGAACTTTATAATGACCTTCGGACGCGATTTCGCTTTCGTTGGCAACCAGTATCATCTTGAGGCATTTTCGGAGGATTTCTTCCCTGATTTGCTTTTCTTTAACCGAGAATTGAATTGCCTTGTAGTTGTGGAACTAAAGACAGGAGATTTCAAACCCGGCTATCTCGCACAACTCATGACATATCTCCGTATTCTTGATGATAAGGTCAGGAAACCTCATGAGAATCCCTCTATCGGAATTGTACTGTGTAAGAATGCTAATAAAGACTTCGTAGAGTACGTCATTCAGGACTATGCTAAACCTATGGGTGTGGCAACTTATCGGCTTAGTAAAGATATGCCGGATAAATTGCGTG
>CAZCZX010000240.1:0-4181 GCA_964503095.1 uncultured Sangeribacter sp. | reverse complement strand
AGAGATTCATATTTGGATATCACTTCGAGAAGATTTTGGGCTTCCTCGGAACTCAATTCTTCTTCCGACAATGACGCATATAGGTTCTGCGCTTCCTTGAGAGTACGAAGGAAAGTGCCTTTATATCTTTCGGCAGTTGACATGGCAGTGGCTATTTTAAGATTTCCTACTATCACTGCATTCCATCCGGAGGTCATGCCGTAAGTGACAGTATAGTTGCCATCTTCAGGAATATCGAATTCGAGAGAATGGGGTGTCGAACCGGTAATGCGCACAGTCTGTTCGTCCATATTTCCAGTGGATGGGAGAGAGGCGAATTTAGCCACGTCGTTTCCTTTAAGATCTCTGACAGTGAAATCAAAAGTCACCTTCCCGTCAAGAGAACCCTTGTTCCAAAATACTGAGTTGAAGTTTGCCACATAGCGACCTTTATCGAAATGCAGGGCATAATCTGGAGTGTATTTGCCATAAGTGATCTCACACTTGTCATAGTCACGGGCACTTAGGTAGAAACCTTCGTTGAAATCGCCACCTGTCATGAAATATTTCATACGTGCACCTCCGGTGTTTGCGCTCCCCGAAGTCTTTTCATCCTTCTCGCCGTTAGCACGAGTGTTTATTCGATACCATCCGGTAGGAATACCCTCTCCTACAGAACTTTCCTCGGCTCTTAGATCAGGATTAAACACCTCATTATATGGAGGGACATCACCCACTTCCTCAACGCCAAAAGTGTAAGTGGCTTTAAATACTTTCATCACCCCGTCGTTTTCTCCTTTTACATTGCGGACGGCGAGCGAGTATTCGCCACGTTCAATCTCGGGAACGGTCAAAACCAGAGTGTTGCCATCACTTTTCACATCAAGATTCACCGGCATGCCATCTTTGATGAGCTGAGCCTCTGCTTCAGCATCATCAACGTTCATATCAAAAGAAAGCATAATCTCCATTCCATCGAGTGGGAGGTCGAAAGAACCGTTTTCAGGTTCGACTGAAGTCACTTTGGGCGCATCAGGGCCAAGGCTCCATCGATTCATGAAATTCCATGCCTCAATGCTTGTGAGGCATAGCAAAGGGTCTTCCGACTGCCAGTGTCCTTTGTCCTTGAATTCGAGGAGGCGCACTTCGACACCATCGAGACCCTCATCCCAAATGTGCATCTTTGCACCTTGATTCCTGTTCCCTTCCGGATAGGGAGATATAAGTTTATCAATTGTATTGCACTCATTGCGTTTGATCCAATTGTCAAGAGTAGGCTGCACGCCACTGAATACGCATACATCGTCGCCTGTGCCATGCACATGCATGATGGGAATTGGGCGTGAACTTGCTGCAGTCTTGTCCCACATAGGGTATCCGCTGACTGGAACGAAAGCCGCGATTTTGTCGGAAATTCGGTTGGCACAATGATATGTGAACATGCCTCCCATAGAAAATCCGGTGAGATAGACGCGACCAGTGCTGATGTTGTGCTTTTTCTCCATCTCGTCGATTATGGCGAGTACAAAATCCACGTCTCTGTTTCCGGAGATATCCCATGCTTTGTCGATACCTTCGGGGAAAACGAGTACGAACTTCGCGGTGTCAGAGACTGCAGCCCATTTAGAATTGCTGTCGTGCCAATTGGCATCTTGGTTCATACCGTGGCAAGCGATGACAAGAGCAGCCCCACTCGGAGTGTCTTGTGGTACATATACTTTCATATCACGATTAGTACCGTTCACTTTGATTTTCTCCCATGTCGCTCCTGCGGAAGCCGAAGAGATTGCCAATGCGGCAAGGCAGATTGTAAAAAGATGTTTCATATGTATTGAAGTTGTTTAAACTTATTTACGAATTGAAAAAATCACCAAGAAGAGATAAACTCAAGATTCTTTTTATTAATCTTCCGCCATCTTTTCGGCATATTTTCCATCTTTCATCAGTCACGATGCCCGCATCGCTCCTTCTTCAAGATAAAAAATCTGCTCGAAAACCTGACGAAATCTTAATAAAAAAATAAGTTTAAACAACTTCATTAGTTAAAAAAATTATTCTGATGCAAAGATAATTCAAAATATCTGTTAAGTTTGAGTAAAATGTATCTATTTCATACAAATTCGTAAGATGAACTCAAGAATGACACTCGCTTCCATCACATTGAGACTGTATATGGGGACAATGAGTTATACTATATAAAGCCTCTACTTAGTATCAGATTTTAATATTTGTCGGAATTTAATATATAATCGTCTACCATTATGAAAATATTCAATGGTGATTTCCGAAATTCAAAAAAATAATTGTATTTTTGCACTCAAATAATCATAGTAACATGAAAAGAAATCTAATACCTCAGGCTTCTCTGTTGGGAATCCTATTCACAGTCGCGACTGCTTTCTCCTCATCTGCAGAGGAAAAGGTTGCAGTCAAGTTCTACACCCCTGAAATCGTAAGGGTCACTAAATATCCCGATGCTTCAAAAGCAAAGGATAGGGAGTCGCTCGTGGTCATTGCAACGCCTGAAAACGTAAAAGTGACCGGCACTATCGACGACAATGTAACCGTCTATAAAAGTAGCGAACTGACAGTAACTACCGACAACAAGACCGGCAAAGTTAGTTTTTACAAGCCTGATGGCGAACTCCTTGTGGCTGAGGGGAAACATGGTTTCACTCCTATCACTGAGGGAATAGACAAAGGATCTTACAGAGTGATGCAGAGTTTTGCTCTCGAAGCAGATGAGCCAATCTATGGCATAGGTATGCTTCAGAATGGCAAGATGTCGCAGCGTGGAGAGCATCGCAAGATGCAGCAGTCAAACCTTGAGGATTTTGCCCACTTTTTCCAGAGTATCAAGGGCTATGGTATTTACTGGGACAATTATTCCCCTACAAATCTCAACGACAACGAGACACTCGAACTCGAAAGTCAGGTCGGTGACCTTGTAGACTATTACTTTATGTACGGGGGTGATGCTGACGGTGTCATTGCGGATATACGTTGGCTGACAGGCAGCGTGCCAATGGTGCCACTCTGGACTTACGGTTTCCACCAAAGCCGTGAACGCTATAAGACCCAGGAAGAACTCCTTGAAGTAGTCAATAAATACCGTGAACTTGGTGTTCCTTTCGATGGCATCATCCAAGACTGGCAGTATTGGGGAAGCAATTATACATGGAACGCCATGGAGTTTATAAACCCTGATTTCAACCATGCGCAGGAAATGATTGACAAGGTGCACGACAACAATGCCCACATCAGTATAAGCATATGGCAAAGTTTCGGCCCTCAGACCAAGCAATATAAGGAACTAAAGGATAAAGGTCTTCTTTTCGACTTTGAGACATGGCCTGAATCCGGCTTGACAGAATGGCCTCCACGTCGCGACTATCTATCGGGCGTGCGCGTTTATGATGCCTATAGCCCGGAGGCTCGCGATATCTATTGGAAACATCTTAAGCGTCTGCATTCCATGGGTATAGACGCATGGTGGATGGACTCAACAGATCCGGATCATATGCAATATAAGGAGTCGGATCTCGACCAGCCTTCAGCCCTCGGTTCTTATCGCTCGGTTCGCAACCTTTATCCATTCATGTGTGTAAGCGGCGTAGACACTCATCAGCGAGCAGAGGATAAGCAGAAACGTCCGTTTATCCTGACCCGTTCTTATTTCACAGGTCAGCAACGCTTTGGCTCCCAGTCATGGAGTGGCGACGTGGGCAGTTCATGGCAAACTCTCCGTAATCAGGTGCCCCTTGTGCTCAACCATACCCTAACCGGAAATCCAAACGTGAACACCGACATCGCCGGATTCTTCTCCGGAAGCTACAACAAGAATTGGGATCCAACATCTGCGGCGAAGAATCCGCAATTCCAGGAGCTTTCTGTGCGTTGGATGCAATTCGGTCTCTTTACCCCAATGATGCGAAGCCACGGTGCTGACTCATATCGTGAACTATATTACTATGGCAAAGCCGGCGAACCCGTCTATGACGCCCTTCTCGACGCAATCAAAATGCGTTATCGCCTGATGCCTTATATCTATAGCACTGCCCGAAGGGTCAGCGCAAACGACGACAGCTTCATGCGTGCACTATTCATGGACTTCAAGGAAGACAAGAACACCTGGAATAATGGAAGGGAGTTTATGTTCGGACGTAATCTACTGGTATGTCCGGTCTTAGATCCTCTTTATA
>CAZCZX010000239.1:1322-4204 GCA_964503095.1 uncultured Sangeribacter sp. | reverse complement strand
TTCGTTCCAAAAAGTGTAACGACTCTTGTTTTTTCGGTTGAAAAAGTGTATCTTTGCAAGAAAATACTGAGGTTAAAGAGAAAAGCGATTACTATATCGCTGACTCCTATCTCATCGAAAAAGGTCTATATAAAGGTTAGATTAGTAAAGTGAAGAAGCCAATCTTAATCCGCTGTTCGCTAATGCCTAAAGGATTTTGCTTGAATCTTTTCGGCACTTTGTGGGCGCGCGACACTTCATGGATTGACACTCACGTCGTCAACCATGAGCGTATCCACAATGCCCAAATGAAAGAACTTCTTTTCATACCTTTCTATATCCTCTACGTAATCGAATGGCTATTCCGGCTCCTTCAATTCAGAGATTGGGACAAGGCCTACCGCAATATCTCCTTCGAGCGCGAAGCCTACTCCCACGGCCACAACATGAATTATCTAAAAAACAGAAAACCATATTCTTTCCTCAAATACTTCAAAAACCCATAACCCCACCAACCCTCAATTCTTAATTCTCAATTCTCAATTCTCAATTCTCAATTCTCAATTAAGATGAAAGATATCCTAATAGATAAAGCAAGAGGATGCCTCGTAGGAGGTGCAGCAGGCGACGCCCTCGGATATGCCGTTGAATTCGATCACCTGTCTAACATACTAAAGGAATTCGGACCGAAAGGTATATGCAATTATGTTCTCGACGCCAAAGGGATAGCCCGATTTTCCGACGACACCCAGATGACACTCTTCACCGCAGAAGGACTCCTCTCAGCCTATGCAGAAGATGCAGACCCGACTCCCGAAAAAATTCTCAAGCATATGGAAGAAGCATATCTCGCATGGTATGCAACGCAGACGGCCTTCCAACTGCCACTACCCTCTTCCTGGCTCTCTCATATCAGAGATCTCTGGGCGCGACGGGCTCCGGGTAATACCTGTCTTAATGCTCTCTCCTCCCTCCAAAATGGACAGCCGGCAGAAAACGATTCTAAAGGATGCGGCTCCGTGATGCGAATAGCTCCTATAGGCATTTTCTATGCGGCCCACTCCGATGAAAGCAAATTGCAAAATTCAAAATGTATAATTGATATATGTGCAAAAGTAGCCGCTGATGCAGCCCGAATCACCCACCATCATGATTTGAGCACACTATCTTCCGTATTCCTTGCCCTCGTAATATTCAAGTGCATGACAATTCATGTCATCGACCGCCTGACGTTTCGCTCCATAGTTTCAGAAGCCCTGTCCAAGACTTTGGAAACAGTCCACAACAGTAAAGACGCAGAGAAGTTTGTGAGAATAATCCAAAAATCTTTCACTCTTGCAAATTCCTCATTGACCGACGGGGATGCCATCTCCCAACTTGGCGAAGGTTGGGTAGCAGAAGAGACTGTTGCGATCGCCCTATTCTGTGTGATTCGCTATATTCGAGATTTCGAAGGATGCCTTGTCGCAGCAGTAAACCATGACGGCGACAGCGACTCCACCGGTGCAGTCGCCGGGAATATCATTGGCACAATACTCGGATATACCGGCATCCCTGAAAAATTCAGAAACCACCTTGAACTTCTAAATCCCATCCTCTCCATTGCCGACGACCTCGCCGGAGCCTCATCGCCCTACCAAATGAAAGAGAGGTATCTGAATCATCATCCTTATGGCATCGATGAGGATTTGAAATTCATCAGCGGCATGAAGTTTACTCCTGAAAATATTACAGAACTCGGACCTGATGATATTTTTGTATTCGGAAGCAACTTGGCAGGACATCATGGAGGTGGAGCAGCCAGAATTGCGATGCAGAAGTTCGGAGCCGAATGGGGCAACGGAGTAGGATTGCAAGGACAAAGTTACGCTATTCCGACAATGCAAGGAGGCGTAGAGACCATCAAACCGTACGTTGACGAGTTTATAGAATTTGCCAGCAACTGCGATCAGAACACATTTTATGTAACCCGAATAGGTTGCGGAATTGCCGGCTTCAAAGACGAAGAAATCGCCCCCCTCTTCAAAGACGCCCTAAAACTCTACAACGTCCGCCTCCCCGAATCCTTCGTCAGAATCCTCCTCGGTTGTTAAAATATACTAAAAACTAAATCTATGTTAAACCATCTGCCGGATGCTGGGTCATAATATCGTAAACAATCGAAAATCAGTAACAATTTAATAGGTAAAAAAGATGAAGAAAATTCTTATGACCCTCACCCTCGCAGTCGCTGCGATGATCGCGATACCAACAGCCGCTAACGCTCAGGACGCAAAACCGGAGCAGAAAACTGAATGCTGCAAGAAAAAAGCTGAATGCAAAAAAACGGAATGCAAGAAAGATTCCTGCAAAAATGCAGAATGCAAGAAAGCTGATTGCAAAGACTGCAAAAAAGAGTGCAACAAGCCATGCCTGAAAGATGGCAAAGATAAAAAAGCCATGCTCAAGCACTCTGGCAAAAAAATGAAAGGGGAAGGCAGATTTGCGAATGCTCCTCGCAACGCAAAGATGCATCGCGGGGCCAACGGAGAAAACCCTATGTTTAAGGGAATCACACTCTCTGAAGAACAAAAGGCAAAGATGAAAGCTCTTAAAGAGCAAAATATGGCTTCTCAGCAGAAAGCAAAAGCTGACATGAGAACCAAGAATAAGGAAGAGATGCAACAGCGCCGTGCCGCTTTCGATCAGGAAGTAGAAAAAATACTTGACAAGGATCAACTCAAACAGTATCAGGCAAACAAGGCTGAAATGGCTGCACGCCGTGCTGAAAAGCAATCAAAACTCCCAAAGTTGGAACAAAAGAATAAATAATAAAACCGCTATACAAAAACGGAAAATGGCCGGTCCCCGAGGGGATTAGGCCATTTTTTCATTCCTTCAATAATTTTGCATTTTGCATTATG
>CAZCZX010000239.1:0-1222 GCA_964503095.1 uncultured Sangeribacter sp. | reverse complement strand
GCATCCAGATCATCACAGATACCCGGATGAGGACGCGATGTCTGGATCACACTGCTCTTGACTGCTGAAATCCATCGGAATCTCTCCTCAACAGGATATTGCGCCACCGGCCCTGCCCCTTTTTTCCCTTCTGCAATGTCCACAAAAGCCTGCAACTGTCCTCCCAAGGCATTTAGGTCCGTATCCTTCTGCATGGCAAGTATCTTCTCTTCTGAAAGCAAAATCTTAACTCGTATCCATCTACGCCGCTTGCACATCATGGCAAGCCCGACATTGACAAATTCTTCTCGCTCCACTCGCGGCACATACCGCAAGACTGCATATTCATATTTGTTTTGCTCTTGCATCTTCTACCGCTTTTACTATATCAACATCTTGAAGTCTCTTAATCAAAAACTTCCTATACACCTCTCTCCTTTCCTCACCTTCCTCTTCGGAGGCATCATCCCAACGCAACCAATCGGATGGAATGGCATCTACAATCTCCGACAGTTTTTCGGGAGTAAGTTTGCTGCGCATCATTTCATCTGCCTCTTTCATGCGAGAAGCCTTGTGAAGCAGCGCATGATCCTTGATATAAGGGAATTGAGTCAACGCACTCTTCTCCCAATCGCTCCATGCGTGATGAAAATAGAATGATGCTCCGTGGTCGATTAGCCATGTCTCATTATGCCAAACGAGCATATTAGTGTTCTTGACTGTCCTATCCACATTTGTGATAAAAGTGTCGAGCCAGACTATCCTCGAAGCAAGCAGATTATCCACAGGATTTGCATATGGGTCGAGGGTCATCGCACCTTGAAGATAATGCACTCCAAGGTTAAGCCCCTGACTCCATTTGAGAAGATCTTGAATCTCCTCATCCCCTTCTGCCTGACCGAAGTATTCATCAAGATTCAGAAATACTTGCTCCGGCACCAAAAAACCGGCAGCCCGTGCTATCTCGCTTCCAAGAAAATCGGCTATGAGTGCCTTTTCACGATGACCCGCACCGCGAAATTTGACTACATATTTAAATCCATCATCGGCCTCTGCAAGGGCCGGAAGCGACCCTCCCTCTCGCAGAGGCGTGATATATCGCGTAAGATTCTGATTCCTTATTTCCATTTTTTACATAGGATTATCTATAATTAGATAACAATTGAAAAGCCACCTTGATTTTTTAAAGGAAAAATAGTGTATTTATAAATAATTTTAGGTATCTTTGCACAATAACAATAAA
>CAZCZX010000238.1:0-4209 GCA_964503095.1 uncultured Sangeribacter sp. | reverse complement strand
TGCATTATGAATTATGCAATAAAAAAAAGAAATGATTATTTAAATAATCATTTCTTTTTTTTATTAGTGGCGGGAGCAGGACTCGAACCTGCGACCTTTGGGTTATGAGCCCAACGAGCTACCACTGCTCCATCCCGCGGTGTGATTGCGAGTGCAAAGTTACAACATTTTTGTCCCTTTGTCAAGTATTTTTGAGTTAATAATTGTTAACAAAATTAACTAATATTTCTAATTTGTTGAATTTAAATATGATAATTATTATCTTTCTTTGCTTAATATTACCCCCTTTAGGTGGTCAGGGGGCCTCTTACTTGCGAATTGTGAATGCTGCGCAAGAATACCCCCCTCCAAATACCATCAGCGACACTATATCGCCTTTTTTCAACTCATCCTGATGCTGAGATAATACCAGAGGAGCACTTGCACTTCCGGTATTACCAAGTTCCTGAATATTATTCAGGAATTTATCCATAGGGGTTCCCATCATTCGGGCAAGTTGCTTCACAATTCGCATGTTTGCCTGATGCGTTATGAAGTAGGAATGATCCTCTCTCTTCACTCCGCAACTTTCAAGACTTTTGTTGAGGGCATGCTCCATATATTTGACTGCATTCATGAATACATCACGCCCATCCGGCATTGAAATTCCTTCTTCTTTTGGGCGAAGCATCACTCCATCAGGTCCTTTCCCAATATGTCCCAGACCTTCAGTATATATTGACAGCACTTCAATATCATTTTCCGATTCCTTATCTTTGCTTAGGAAGTAGGCAACTGCTGCATCGCCCCAAAGGTGTCCTGCTTTTTGATCGGAATCATTTGCATAATAGGAATTCTGTTCGCTGCAGATCAAAAGCGCTCTTTTGGCTTTCCCCATTGCGAAGTAACCCTCTACTATCTCCAGTCCATTCACAAAAGAACTGCACGCAGAAGAAGCATAGACAGCTTTGGCTCCCTCAATGCCATATTTGCGTTGCACTCTGTGTGCCGGAGTCCCAACTGTATCAAAAGCGCAATAATGGGCAGACACGATTAAATCCACATCCTTTATAGGATAAGGAAGTCGGGGAAGAGCATTCTCAACGGCTTCAAATGCCATGGTGTCGATATTCTCTCCTTCGGCACATCTGCTGCGGGTCTCAATACCAGTTCGCTGCACAATCCAATCCGCATCAAGTCCGTTGAGTGACTTGAAATGTTCGTTGGTGATTCGTCTTTCTGGAATATAATGTCCTATCGCGTTTATATACATAAGTTTTGATTTAAATAATTTCGATTAATAAAGAAATGATTGGCCCCTAACGTTTTCTCAATCCTGAAAGAAGGATAGACACGAATGATTTCGAAAGCTCATCCTTGTCGACACCGATTTCGGAAAGATCATCACGGATGTATGGCACGTCAAGACCCTGAATGGTCTTTGTAATCACAAGTGCGGTGCGCGGAATATTGTCTATCTCGAATATCCCTTCTGCCACACCCTCCCGAAGTATTTGCTGGAGAAGTATGGTTTCTTTACGGCTTACTATCCGGCGCGCCCTATCTACTTTTCTTACGTCACGGAAAAACCATGCCCGGAGAGATCCATTACGTGAAACTACCTCTTGCATAGTTTCAAAATGGGCGTCGATATATTCTGTGAGCTTTTCATCAGCAGGTATAGCCTTTGACACTATTGTACGAAGTTGAGAGAGTGCAATGTCTGTCTCTTGCTCTATCACTGCGTTGTAGATGTCTCGTTTGCTTTTGAAATATGTGTAGATAGTTCGACGTCCTTTTTCCGATGCAGATGCAATATCGTTCATAGTCGTATTCTCGACTCCTTTTCTTGCAAAAAGCTGTCGGGCCACTTCAATGAATCTTTCTCGCGTCTTTAGTCCCACTCCTATGGTCATTAGATGGTTGTTAATCTATGGATACAACTAAAAATTGCACACATTTTATTTTGTGTGCAAAATTAATGAAAATTTATGCTATTTCCAAATTAATTTCCAAGAATTGGCAACATTTCTGGCAGCGGCTCGGTTTCTATCTCGATTTTTTCCTTTGAAACAGGATGGATGAACTGGATTTTTTTTGCAAGTAGTGATATTCCACCCCCCGGGTTTGATCTTCTTGCTCCATATTTGAGATCTCCTTTGATAGGAGTGCCGGTAGAAGAAAGTTGTGCCCTAATCTGGTGTTTGCGACCCGTCAGCAATTCCACCTCCAAGAGTGAATATCTCTCTCCTTCAGCAATAACGCGATATTTCAGTCTCGACAATTTGGCTTCGGGAGCATTTTTGTCTACGACTCGCGTCTTGTTGAGGCGTCCATCTGACTGGAGCCATGATTCAATTAACCCCTCTTTTTCCTTACGCCTCCCCTCTACAAGAGCCCAATAGGTCTTGTGGATCTCTCCTTTCTTAAGCATCTCGTTGAGTCGCGTCAAAGCCTTAGATGTTTTGGCAAATATGACAAGTCCGGCTACGGGACGGTCGATCCGATGCACAACACCGCAGAATACATTCCCAGGCTTATTATACTTCTCTTTCAGATAATCTTTTATGATTTCTGAAAGGGGAGTGTCGCCTGTCTTGTCGCCTTGCACTATTTCGCCGGCTTCCTTGCGAACGACTATGATATGGTTGTCTTCGTAGACTGGTGTCATGGTTGTCAGTGTTATTTGCGGTTTGAAAGAATGTCTTCAGCAATTCTAAAATCGCCAGGATATGTTACCTTGATATTCGTTGGGTCCCCTTCAAAGATATGTATCTTATTCCCAGCCCATTCAGCCACGCTTGCATCGTCAGTGAATAATGAACTATCCGCCTTTTCCGCCTGTTTAAATGCATCTTTAAGCAATTTCAAATCAAAAACTTGTGGAGTTTGAACTGCAAAAAATCTTGATCTGTCTACACTTCGGTTGTCATCCGGCGTCCCTTCGCGCAGGGAATCAGACATTCTTAGTCCGGGAATCACGGCATGATATTTGCTTGCTTCTTTCCATCCATCCCTGATTAGGCGGATAGACGCAAGCGGGCGTGCTGCATCGTGAACTGCCACGAACCCTTCATTGGACTCAGGAATTAATTCCATCCCTTTGGCAACTGAATCTTTTCTTGTTGCGCCTCCTTCAGTGATAAGATGTGGAGCGCAGTCATCTCCTGCTATATCTTTCCAATATTGGATATAGTCGGCATGCATCACTACAATTAGTTTCGTATCGGCATCCTCATCATGAAAAGCCTTGAGTGTCCACCAAAGCATTGGGTGACCGCATATTTCATGAAACTGCTTAGGAAGAGAATCGCCGGAACGGCTTCCAACCCCTCCGGCGACTATTACTGCATATTTTGTCAACATGTTGTCTTGCCTGCTTCAACTTTCATAGTGAAAGTTGAATAATTTTTACATGTTCATGCCACCGTCAACCTGGATCACCTGACCGGATACGTAGCTTGACATGTCGCTTGCAAGGAAGAGGGCAACATTTGCGATGTCTTCTACCTGGCCGCCACGGCGAAGTGGAATTTTCTTGCACCATTCTGCGCGAACTTCATCAGGAAGGGCTGCTGTCATTGCAGTCTCAATGAAACCTGGAGCAATGGCGTTGGCACGGATGCCACGGCTTCCCACTTCCTGAGCTATACTCTTAGCGAGAGCGATAAGTCCTGCCTTAGATGCTGCATAGTTTGCCTGACCTGCGTTGCCGTGTACTCCGACTACGGATGCCATGTTGATGATCGAGCCATTGCGCTGGCGCATCATGATTGGGAGAACAGCGTGGATGAAGTTGAATGCAGATTTGAGGTTGACTGCAATCACTGCGTCCCATTGAGCTTCTGTCATGCGCATCATAAGACCATCTTTTGTGATGCCGGCATTATTGACGAGAATGTCGATAGAGCCGAATTCTTCTTTTATCTTCTTAACTACCTCTTCAGTCTGAGCGAAGTCTGCTGCATTTGAAGCATATCCTTTTGCCTTTACTCCGAGAGCGAGGAGTTCATCTTCTGTCTGTTTGCCGTTTTCATCGATCACGAGGTCGGTGAAAGCTACGTTTGCACCTTCAGCTGCAAATCTGAGGGCGAGGGCCTTGCCGATGCCGCGAGCAGCTCCGGTCACGATGGCTGTCTTTCCTGCTAAAAGATTCATAATTATCTGTTGTTATTGGGTTGATTGCTTTTTCAGTCTGCAAATTTAATCATTTTTCCTGAAATACACAAA
>CAZCZX010000237.1:0-4225 GCA_964503095.1 uncultured Sangeribacter sp. | reverse complement strand
GCAGATTGTATGAAAATCATACACTTCTCTGTATGATTTTCATACAATCTGCCAAAGATATTTAAGAGCCCATTATTTAAATGGGTCAAATATCAGAACAATTCTGAATGGGATCCAAGCCGGACTAAATTGATAGTATCTGTTTTTGGATCCATCCAAATCAGGAGAAAATCCCCTTCAATATGGCATTCCATATGGCCATAAAAAAAACTCAGTTAATGGGTCTTCAGTTTCTAATCCTCTCAATCTTGTATTCGAGGCCTCGATTTTCCTTCTTCTCGTTGAAGTTTGCTCCGATGAGATAGATAGTCCGGGAGTCGAGGGCAAAGCGTCCGGTATAGTCACGGGAGTAAATTTGCTCCATGGCTTCGCTGATGCTCTCGTTGTATTTGAATTCGAAGAGATAGATGTAGCTGCTTGTGGCGACTTCAATGTCGCTTCTCCCTTTATAACCATGGTGCTCTGCTATGGTCCTTGTTCCGCAAAGCACGGCAAGCAGATAGGTGATGGCACGATAGGTGGATTCTCTGTGGTCTTCCCCTGGAAGATCCTTCAGTAGAGTGGCAAGTCTATGCATGAAGTCATCCGGTCGCCCTTCGAAGAGATCGATTTTGAAGAGAGGAAAGCTAAAGGGGCTGTAAGGATTGTCTGTGGGTGGAGCATATACAGGGAGCAGGTCTGTATAGAAACCTATCTCGACCTCTCGGTTTGGAAAGCGAAGCTCATAGAGGTCAAGTTCCTTAATGTAACTCCATATAGTCAGATAACCGGTCTGGAACATCAGTGGAATCGGATTGGAATCATTGAGTCCGACAGCAGTCAGTTCCTTCTTTGTGCACATTTTTCCATTGATATCAGGAGGGAAGGTCCCCATAGCCTTAATGCGCTTCACTAAGAATGTTGGAGTCCCTGTTGCGAACCAGAATGGATCAATTTCCTTTGAATCAAGGGCATTGAGCACACTGAAAGGATTGTAAAGTCTTGAACCTTTTGGAGTGAAAAGATAACCGTCGTAATAATCGCGTAGCGCAAGCAGCGTAGACTCGAAATCCTCTTCCCGTTCCTCACCCAAAGACTCAATGCCGGATCTGAAGTTATCAATAAGTTCATTCTCTGTCCATCCGCAGATGTCGGCAAAAGTGTTGTCGATAGATATGTCTTTTAGGTTGTTGAGGTCGCTGAAAATGCTGACCTTGCTGAATCGTGCCACCCCTGTGATAAAAGCGAATCGGATGTACTCATCCATAGTCTTGAGATTGCCATAAAAGCTTTTTAGCAACTGTTGGTTCTTCTCAAAGAGATGTTCGTTTTTTTCTACTGATAAGAGTGGTTTATCATATTCATCTATAAGTATCACAACCTTACGTCCGGTTGATTTGACTACTCTTTCTATAAGGTTGGAAAATCTGCCGGAGATGCTGTCTGCTTTATCTGTCACACCATATTCTTTCTCGTATCTTTTAAGATGAAGATTCAGTATACTGTTGAGTCCCTTTTCCTGACTATAGTCTTCAGCGTTGAAATCGAATCGTAACACTGGACTTGGAGTCCAGTCCAAATCCAGATTGTCGGCTGCCAATCCCTTGAAGAGATCTCTCCGTCCCTCAAAATAAGCCTTCAGTGTAGAGAGCAATAAACTTTTCCCAAACCGCCGTGGACGACTTAAAAATATAAACTGACCTTGCTTCAATAGTGGCTTAATAAAGGCAGTTTTGTCCACATATGTGTAGCCCTCCTCAATTATTTTGGAGAATGTCTGCATTCCAATAGGGTATCTCAATTCACTCATAAATCTCAAACTTTCCGCAAATATAACGAAATATCAGAAGATAACCAAATATAATAAAACAATAATCATTTTTCTACTAATAAAATCATACACTTTTCTGTATGATTTTCATACAATCAAACAATAAATTTCACAAAATCTCAGAAAGATTATCCTTCCAGAGCCCAATCATCCAAGAATAGTTATTCTTTCGCAATAATCTTTGCCGGATTCACCTGCATTGTCTTGTGAATTTGCCAGCAGACGATTGAAATGATAAGAACTGTGACTACAGAAACTCCAAGTATTATCGGCCAAAGAGGGGAGAAGGTGCTTACCGAGGCGATTTCAACAAGCATAAACATAGATTTAACAACCCTATTGAAAAGAATACATATTGGCACAGCTATAAAAATTGAGATGCCGATCATCACAAGATATACTTTTCCGAACATACGGTATATGTCCCGACTTTTAGCACCATTTACCTTCCGGACAGCTATCTCCTTCCTCCTGGCTCTCGTATCAAGTGTTATCGTGCTGAAGATACTCATCGCACAGATCAACAAACTGACACATCCCAATATTATGCCTCCATCTCTTACAGCTTCTATAAATCCTGGTACAGGACTAATCCTTTCACGGTAATTTGAAACCACTTTGTTAATCAGTTCTGGTTCTATCAACTCAACAGTTTCATCAACACTTCTTGACAGAGACTCACCTTTTCCGGGTTTCGGAATAAGAATAAACTGCATCATTTCATAATCCTCCCAATTTGGTCGGATAAAAACAAGCAATTCGTTCTTAATATCGTATGGGATGCTTTTTATTGTGCCAACTATCGAGAAGGTGACATCTCCATTGAGTTCTATTGTAAGAGAGTTATTATTTAAAATACCTATTTCCTGAAACTTTCTATATAGTTTATCGCTGATTAGCATCATTTCGTTGTCGGTATTGTTCTTTCTGTTAAACCATTCCACTTTCATTCCAAGTGTGGAAATTAATGACGGGTCATCGGTGAAATATGTCTTGAAGTAAGTATGTCGGTCTAACTTTTCAATTGCATGAGTACTCTCTTTGATTTCATCCAAAGATGTATATGATTGTTCGCAAAGAAGAATTTTGTCAATATTTGGAAGATGCTTGATTTCATCAAGCAAACGCTCCTTTTCTGTGGAATACATAGGCTCAAAGTAGAGATACTCCTTATAATAGCTGTCATTATCCGGAACATTATATTCCTCCATAATTTTGTTTCCTCTATGTATAAGAATGAAAGTGCAGCATATGAAGACAATGCATATGACTATCTGAATGACTAACATAACATTGCGGAAAATATGATTGCGACTCCTTTGCATGTTTTCTGCAAGCCTAACTCCTTGATGAAATATTCTTGTTAGTGCAATCCACGCAATAATACAGCAGAATGCAAGTAGTCCTCCGCCTATCTCCATACTGTAAAGCCAGAGCGCATGGATGTTAAATCCCGTGTTGTTAACTATCACATTAAGTTTTGTGTCACAGAAATTTTGTAACAAAATTCCAAGTATAATAGCTACTATGAATGAAAGAGATATCACTACAAATATCTCCATGAAAATCAATCCGAAAAGTTTTAGTCGATTCGCGCCATTTACAATGCGAAGAGATAATTCACGCCTCCTGATACGGAATAATTGAATCTCTATTCGCATGAAACCAATTATCGCTGCCAAAAGAATTAGGGAGCCTACGATATTGCCAATTACCTGTATAGCTAATATCATCTTTATATCTTCTCTATTGGAAACTCTCTCCACCTTAAGACTCAATCCAAGCGGCTTGATGCGATCCTCTATCTCTCTTATTAATTGATTTTTAGTATATCCATTTTTCAGCACGACAGAAATCGACGCTGTAAAATAAAAAGATTCATCAAGATCATAATCAGAAATATCATCGGCTATGCAATAATATAGTGCATCATTATCCATTGGAGAATCTGTGACAGAGACTGATTTAAAAACATCCACTATTGTCACAGGAATGGGTTGATTTATTTTTGTTCGTGTCTGTACAGTTCCTATAGGATTTTTATCTTGAAATATTCGTTTTGCGAAATCCTCGCTTATAATGGCTTCTCCAGCTTTCAACACTTTGATCTTCTTGCCTGTGATGGCTGAGCGTAATCCTGCATAGTCTGCGTAAGAAGGATCAATAATATATCCGTCGACATTTCCTCTACGTATAGTAGAGTCTGTCATGATAAAATTAGCTTTTACATATACAGGGCATACGTTTGGAACTGCAATCTTTTCTACACATCTCGGACCTCCGTCTTTCTTTATAGTACGAACTATATCGTTGTCGATTGTAACCGTTTGACCATTGTCTTTGGAAATAAATTCCAATTGATAAGCGCGGTCATAGTAAGACTCTTTATAGATTGAAGGAAGTTGAAACCTTGAC
>CAZCZX010000236.1:2489-4261 GCA_964503095.1 uncultured Sangeribacter sp. | reverse complement strand
GGATAGGGGGATTAGGGGATTGCTACTTTGGTGGTGGTGGTGCCTTGGCGGCGGATGAAGATGCCGTTGGATGGGTCGGATACCTTCTGGCCGTTTAGGTTGTAGTATTCTACCGGAGCGTTGTCGTCGGAAGAGATACCTTCTACCGCTGTAGA
Organism: uncultured Sangeribacter sp.; assembly: GCA_964503095.1. Lineage (GTDB taxonomy): Bacteria > Bacteroidota > Bacteroidia > Bacteroidales > Muribaculaceae > Lepagella. The sequence goes on along the minus strand of CAZCZX010000236.1, from coordinate 4,106 downwards.
CCCTGCTTTCTCCATTTCATACTCAGTGGCATTCACGATCTCGCCGGTCTTAGCATTTGTAAGAAGAGCTATCACACGGAACTTATCGCCCTTAACTCGAGTCAAAGGCAATTCAACAGAGTATTGATTGACTACATTTGCCTCAATACTTGAAGGAACACTACCTTTTATGCCCGGATATGAATCATAGTAACGAGCAACATCATCGTAAAGCATAGATACTTTTCCACTCTGTTTCTCCCATCCATTCATGGCAATTTTTTGCTGAGGGAAATAATTAGTCTGATAATACGGGCCGACTCCATCCTCAACAATCACAAATGAAAGATAATGAGTAACGGTAGTTGAGATAGAGAACTCAGTAGATGCAGTCACTGACGCAGTTCCGTCTTCGTTGGATTTACCCTCCAAAGAGACTTGTGCATATGCCGGGAAATCAAAGAATGCAACTACCTGATCAACATATTTACAAACATTGTCGTAGGTATCAGTAGGTGTTTGGTCGATCGTTCTATTATACCATACACATGGGAAACCTTCAACATAAGCATTGACAAATGGGAGATATTCAGAAATCTCCATTGGGTCTCTATTAGACATACTCTGACTTACATGCACACCGATAGCAATAGCACGATCGGGATAATTAGTCTTGAGGTAATCAAGAGCCTCTATACCACCCGGGCACCAACCGCACCAAGTGCCTGTAGCATCTTCTGCAACGATTTTCTTGAGATAGCCGTTCTCATAAGCAGGAACTGTGACAGTGTAGGCTGAGCCATCGAACTCTATTCCATTAACCTTAGTGATTTTCATAGAGAAATCAACAAAGGCAGGGGTATTGGCTTTCAAACCGGTAAGAGTAAGGACATTCATTTCTCCATAAGCAAGAGGAGCGAACTCAAAGTTCTGTACCATGTCGGGCATACCGGTCACAGACGCTGTAACTTCAATTGAAGACAATTCATTGGCACCAGCATTCTTAACCAAAAAGTCCAAATTAGCGCCCTCTCCACTTAAAGGAATGTATGGAAGTGTGTCTACGAGTGGGATTGTGGCAATATTTTCCGGAAGAGTTTCCCCTTCCAATCTTAACGACATGCAAAGAGCACCATAATAAGAGCCGAAAGTCATCCAGTTCTCTATTGTGGGGAAGGAATCTTCGTCTGTTGCACAACAGATACCAACATCCTCAGAAGCTGCAACACCATCGACAGGTATATAATACATGTCAGCCTTTACTATTACACTGTAACCAAACACGAGTGTTTCTTCCTCTCCTGTGATTGTGTAAGGAGCGTCAAGAGTGATTTGGTTTAGAGCATATGGTTTAGCCTGCATTTTAAAATCTTGAGACTGATCTTCTTTGGTAAAATCTGTAGTGATGAAGAATCGTCCTTCGGTAATGGTGTTGGCAGTTTGTGGATTATTTGTTGGGGAGTAGACGGAGAAACCGGTCACGCTGCATCCGGCATAGGCCTTGATGTCTTCAGGAGCCATCATGAAGGCCATGTATGCACGGGTCTTTCCGGGTGTAGTGTTATTGAGGCCTAATTGGGAATAGACCTCTTCGGCATAAGTGAAGTTGATGTACTTGTCGCTTCTGGTCGGCATCAT
>CAZCZX010000236.1:0-2389 GCA_964503095.1 uncultured Sangeribacter sp. | reverse complement strand
GCTTTGCGGAGGCGGGAGATTACTTCCGATTTGGGCATCAGTTCGGTGATGTCGAACATGTGAGGACCGCGGCATGCTCCTACCACTGCCAAGCGGAAGGCATTCATCACATTGCCAAGGTGATAACCCTTATCAGCTATCCAGTCGAGCACTATCTTCTCTGCATTGGCAGAACTCATATCGTCGATTCCTTCGAGAACTTCAATCAGTTCCTCCATGATGCGTGGAGTGTCTTCTTGCCAACGCTTCTTGACGTCCTTCTCTGCATATGTCTCGGGAGCAACGAAGAAGAAATCACCCTGCGCCCAGAGATCCTGAACAAACTCGATGCGACCTTTGACCATGCCAACGGCTTTTGCAACATAGTCCATACCGAAATCATCGGCACTCTTTCCATGCTCGGCGAGCTTGTCTTTCAAGACTGGCATAAACAATTCGGCAAGTGCCATATCGTCCATACGCATGAGATACTCATGATTGAACCAGATTCCCTTCTTATAGTCGAACTTTGCGCCTGCCTTTGAGCAATGGTCGAACGAGAACTTCTTTATAAGCTCATCCATGCTCATGATCTCAGTGTCGTCACCGGGATTCCAACCAAGAAGAGCAAGGAAGTTGACAACAGCCTCCGGAAGATAACCCTTCTCGCGATAGCCTGATGAGATCTCTCCACTCTTTGGATCGTGCCATTCGAGTGGGAATACGGGGAAACCAAGTTTGTCACCGTCACGCTTTGAGAGTTTTCCATTGCCTACAGGTTTGAGGAGCAATGGAAGATGCACGAATTGCGGCATGGTATCTTCCCAGCCGAAAGCCTGATAAAGCAGAACATGAAGAGGAGCTGAAGGGAGCCATTCCTCGCCACGAATCACATGGGTGATTTCCATCAGATGGTCGTCTACGATATTGGCGAGGTGGTAGGTAGGGAGGTCGTCGGCACTCTTATAGAGCACTTTGTCGTCGATGATGTTTGAGTTGATCACCACCTCTCCACGGATAAGGTCGTTGACCTTTACATCTACGTCAGGCTCGGTCTTGAAACGGACTACGTATTGATGACCTTCATCAATCAGACGTTTCACTTCTTCGGCGGACAGGGTCAAGGAGTTGCGCATTGATCCGCGTGTGTGGGCATCATATTGGAAGTTGGGATGCTCTGCTCGGGCAGCCTCAAGTTCTTCGGGAGTGTCGAACGCTATATATGCTTTTCCTGCATCGAGGAGTTGATCTGCATATTTGCGATAGATGTCGCGACGTTGGCTTTGCTTATAGGGACCGTGGGGACCACCTTCACGGATTCCTTCATCAAACTTAATGCCGAGCCAATCAAGACTCTCCATGATGTATTCTTCAGCACCGGGCACAAACCGACGGCTGTCGGTGTCCTCGATGCGGAGAATCATGTCGCCTCCATGCTGGCGGGTGAAGAGATAGTTGAAAAGCGCAGTGCGGACACCTCCAATGTGGAGGGGGCCTGTTGGGGAGGGAGCGAATCTTACTCGGGTTTTCATCTATTTATAATTTTGAATTTTGAATTATTCTATAATTGAGAATTGAGAATTGAGAATTACTTATTCACTATTACTTATTCTCTATTTCTTATTCTCTATTTCTTAACGGAATTTGTAGGTGGGATTCCAGGTGGCGGAGAGGGAGGGGGTGAGGAGGGGGGTCAGTTGGTCGCGGTCTTCTTGGGAGAGAGTGGAGAGGGTGGTGAAGGTTGCGGTCAATGGGGTTTCTCCCGGGCCGGTGGTGTATGCGATCGTTTGGAAAGGGAGTTTCTCTTCGAGTTGCTTTTCTGTCAGGCTGGAGTCCTTAAGATTGAAGAAGTCTTTAAGGGTTGGGGCTTTCAGGAATTTTTTTGAGTCGAGAGGTTTTAGGTCTTTGTCGAAGAATTTAACTTCTGTGTCGGCGGCGCCAACAGCGGGGCGCAGGCAGGAATGCCTGCTTTCCATGGGCTGACGCTTTGCCGGCTCTCGGACGGCTGGGAAGCCGTCCGTTCCAGGGCGCAGGCAGGACTTGCTTTTGCTTGGGCGAAGCCAATGCCTGCTTTCAATGGCGCTAAGCGTGGTGTCGGAGACGGTGTAGAGGGTCATTATAATGTCTCCTTTTTTGGAGGGTAGGATCTTTATCTCGAGGGTGCTTACCGGGGTGACGGATACCTTCAGATAGTCGGGAGCCACTTGCAGGAGTTGCGATTTTCCTCCGAGGGCGTCCGGAGCCACCCAAAGGCTATCGGCATGACTGTAGTAGTCGAGCATGTCGAGACGTGTGGATGGGCGAAGCATGTCGAGGACTTCGAGTGGGATGTTGGCGAAGACTTCAGATGCGGTTAAGCTCTCCTGGCCCCCCTTGGGATGGCCCCCCTTGCCCCCTAAAGGGGGAGCAT
>CAZCZX010000235.1:0-4309 GCA_964503095.1 uncultured Sangeribacter sp. | reverse complement strand
GACTTTGAAGATGCTCCTCTTCCAGTAGTAGTGGCAAAGATAAAGGAAGTATACGGAGTCGATGTCATCAACCTTCCCGTCGACGCTGACAATTATTCCCTATCGCTTCATTACGAAGGCACCGCTCTCGACCTCATCGAAACAATCAACGATATTCTCGACACCGAAATGACAATCCAAGAATGATGAGAACAATATTCCTACTGGGTGCCCTCTTCCTGTGCGCTTTCGGTGCATTTGCTCAAAATGTGACTGTAAGGGCTGTAAACCGGCCTGCGGCAGAAGTTTTCCGAAGTATAATGGAGCAGACAGACAAGAACTTCGTCTACTCTTCCGATCTTCTGAAAGAAATGAAAATTACCGTAGACGCAAATAAAAAGCCTCTCAAGAAAGTGCTCAATGAAATATTCCGAGATACAGACATAATATATGAGTTGAAAGGAAAAAACGTGATTCTCAAAAGAAAGAAGAGGGCACCTAAACGTGAAATAATAAAAAATACATATAAAGATCCATCTGATGGTTATGGACTCAACACGGTAGACTCCGCAGTGATGCTGAAGGAGATTGTCGTGGAGTCGACCAAAGAATCCATGAGAAATGGCACCAGGATTATTGGGGCTAACACTCTGACTGGAGACGAAATCCGAAGAATCCCGGCATTGCTTGGAGAAAGCGATGTCATAAAATCGCTTCACCTCCAGCCAGGTGTCACAGAAGGTACTGCCGGAATTGCAGGAATGAACGTGCATGGAGGAGACGATGACCAAAACATGCTGCTTCTTGATAAAGTTCCACTATATCAGTCGACGCATCTTGCAGGTCTTTTTTCGGCATTCAATACCGACTTAATTAGCAAAGCTGATTTCTACAAGAGTTCAATTCCAGCCAGATATGACGGACGCCTATCATCATTTACCGAAATAACTACACGAAATGGCAATACTGACGGACATCACGGATCAGCCAGGCTTGGACTCACTTCCGCAGCATTCAATATCTCTGGGCCTATCGGGGGAAAGACTACTTATCTTGTGGGAATCAGAAGATCCTGGCTTGATCTCCAATTCTTTCCTATCAAAGCCATTATAAACAGTAGTGACGAAGATAGGCTACGCTTCCAATATTATTTCATTGACCTAAATGCCAAGGTAACACATAGATTTTCACAAAAATTCAATGGTTTTGTGAGCGCCTATCTTGGAAACGACCGTCTCACCACCGGCTCCTATGATACCGAACAACCATCAAACGGAATGATGGAAGATAACACCTACCGGCTTAGTTGGGGCAATCTAATGGTACAATCAGGCTTAAATTATAATATCACGCCTATCCTCAAGGGGGAATTCTCTCTGGCTTATCTGAAATCTTTTTCAGGTCTGAAAATCAATGAAAACAAGAAAGAATTCAAAAATGACATTCTTTTCGATGAAACCAATGTCTTGCAGAAATTTAAAAACAACATAGATGATCTTATATTCAGAAGCGATTTTGATTGGAAGCAGTCTGACAATATGAGAATGAATTTCGGAGCAGGCTACGTCAGGCATCTGTTCTCCCCAAACCATCAGATAGAACGGTACCTCCACGACGACAACATCAACATCACCGACTCCCTACCAAAAGAAAGTGCTGATGAAGCCAACATCTATATAGAGGAGAATTGGAAAATATCAGACCATCTACGAGTAACTGCGGGATTGAACGCTTCATTGTTTCATATAGATAAGACAACTCATGGTGGAATTTCACCAAGAATCAATCTTGATTATAAAGTAGACGAAAGATTCTCTCTACAAGCAGCTTATTCACGCACTACACAATATATTCATCGATTGTCAACTTGTTACCTATCACTTCCATCCGACCGCTGGATACCCGTCAACGGAGAATTCAAGCCAATGACTTCTGACAAGATATCCATTGGTGGCCGTTGGCAACCACTTGGAGGAGAATTTGCTGTGTCTATAGAAGGATATTATAAATTCATGCATAATCTCATTGACTATAGAGATGATTATTATCTATATCCGGTGGAAAATATGTGGGATGGGCGATTGACCTCAGGCAATGGCACGTCAAAAGGAATCGACATTATGATGGAAAAGAAAAGCGGAAAAATCACCGGCCATATAAGCTATTCTCTTGCTTGGACCGACAGAAAGTTTGCCGAGAAAAATGACGGTTTAACATTTCCCGCCCGCTTCGATCATCGACACACCATCAATGTGCTGATGAACTGGAACATGAGTAAAAAAGTGTCTTTGACGGCCGCATGGACTGGTCATTCCGGCAATCGGTTCACTCTTATGCCTCAGAGATTTGAGTCTCCCGATTTTGGATTATGGTACAAGGGAAACGGAATGCCACTCGGCACCAAAGTCAACAACTTCCGGCTGCCATTCTATCACCGACTCGACGTGTCTTGTACAGTAAAAAACAAACGTGGCTATTGGACTTTCGGACTCTATAACGCTTACTGCAACATGAACACAGTGGCAATTGTGGAAGGCTATAAAAGTTCTACGGAGATCTCGCCGGATGGTTCTTCCGTATCAGTTGAAGAAAAACCGGTTTTTAAGAAATACAGTCTTTTACCTATAATCCCCTCAATATCATACACATGGCAATTCTAAAGAAAATTCTTATAACGACACTTCCGCTTTTCTTATGCGGATGCTATAGCGAATTCGAACCAAAAATTGATGTCACACCCGTATTGTGCGTGAACTCTTTGATTAAGGCTGGAGAACCGATAAATGTAACAGTAACACATACATGGCTGTATACTGAAGGGGATGCGTATGAAAATCATGATGTCTCTGACGCAATAGTGAAAATATACGCCAACGGCATACTCAAGGATTCTGAATATATCCCCAAAGAGGGAGATGTGATTAGGATAACTGCTGAAAGTGAAACCTACGGTTTTGCAGAGGCCAAGGTGAAAGTGCCCGATCCCGTAATTATTACATCGATACAGTGGCAACCGACGTTGACTGACATCTCTGTCAATGAGATGGATGAAAACCGGAAATATATCGATATAAAATTTGATTTAAAAGTCGAATTTGAAGTAACAGAACAATCTGCAGAGGATGATTTCTACATACTCAACTATTTTACATATGCTCCTCCACAGGAAGATTATTATCCACAAACTGATTCCGATATTGATACTGATCCAAGCGCTGGGATTTCGATTGGAAGCGTGCAATCAAATGCAGATAAGCTTTTCACCGATGTCATGCAAGCAAGCTATTACCATTATTGGGATGGTTCAGGAAACTTTATTATGGGCGGAAAGCAGTATCAAGATAATAAATTCACCCTTACCGCCAAATATTCCGATTGCAGATATATAGCATCATTCATTGAGTGGGATAATGAACTTATGGATTGTGGATATTTATTCTCACTTCAAAGAATATCTAAAAGTTTTATGGATTTAGCAAGATATGAATCTTATTATCTGGATTTTGGATTTGGTGATCTTACAGATATCGGTCTTGCTGACCCTATACGCGGCTACAGCAATGTTTCTACCGGAGCAGGAGTGGTAGCAGCCGAAACCTCCACTGATTTCACCATAGATATCAAGGATTTCTTGAAAGATACACTCACAGACGTTATAACAACCAAATAAAAACTTTATTATGAAAAAATTTTTCACAAGGATAAGTGCTTTTGCACTTATCTGGACCTTTCTCATGTCTTCATGCTCCAACGATGGGTATACTCCTATGCCATCAACTTCCAAATCGTGCAACATCGAAATAGAATTTCTTGACCAGCGAGGTAATGATCTTCTTGCAGAAAATTCATTTGCTGACAAAATCTCGGTAGAAGGAAACACATCACATTCCACAATCAAATACAGCATACTGAAGGATGGAACGAATGCAAGACTATGCTTCGAGGCGGACTTCCCGGATGAAGGAGATATGAAATGGTCTGCTGATAAGAGCCAGGCATCAGGGATATCACACCTTACAGTGAAATACGGTAAACAGAAGGCCAAGATGAAATGCTATTTCAAATTCACAGCCAATCGTCCGCCTGCTGCTATTGGAGGAACGCTGATTCTCGAAAGTGTAGAATACAACAACCGATCATATCCGAGAACCGGAAGCATTGTGCCAATTACGATAAAAGCGACAGCAAATAACTAAAAAAAGAGCAGTATGCAACCGAAGTTGACAATACTGCTCTTCCTCTCTCCTCGGCGGTGCGGACGGGACTTGAACCCGCGACCTCCGGCGTGACAGGCCGGCATTCTAACCAGCTGAACTACCGCACCAGGAAT
>CAZCZX010000234.1:0-4318 GCA_964503095.1 uncultured Sangeribacter sp. | reverse complement strand
CGACCTTCTATGATATATATTTGGCCACCCTTCATAGACTTAACCTGATGTCCGTTAAGATTATAGATCTTTATATTAGAATTCTCCACTTTGTCGGGATGGAGGTAGACAGAGCTGGATTCTTCCATGTTCACATTAATAGTAACCTCTTTGTTTTCAGTAAAATCTACTTCTCCAATATAGGGTTCATATCCATCTTTGTATATGGAATATTTTATTACTGGGTTATCCTCTATTTTTAAGTCATCGATTTTAACATAACCATTTTCATCAGTTGTATAATCCTTGTCAAGGACAATAACCGTAGCATCTTTAATAGGGAAGTCACCACATTTGACATTGAAAGATAACGAGTAAGTGTCTTGACCTATTTCGTAGATGTGTGAGAATGCAGACCAGCCTTCGGAAGATGCATAGCTTTCAACACTCCCTTTAGGTATGTATAGTTTGGCATCCGATGGAATCTGATAGAATGGATTCGTGCCAGTCTGAGGAGCTTGAGGATTCAAGGAATACACATCAAACAGGTTTGTGCAACCACGAAAAGCCCATTGGTCTATTAACTCTACATTTTTAGGTATGATTATTGACTTAAGACTTTCGCAGTAGCCAAATGTTGTATATTCGATGGTGGTTATAGCTTCAGGAATATTGATTGCCGTTAGCTGCTTGCATCCTGAGAAAGCTGACTTCCCTATCGAAGAAACTGTTTCTGGAATATCTATAGAAGTTATCCATTCGCAATTCCAGAATGCATCTTCTCCAATTGTCGTTATAGCATCAGGAAAATCATCGTAAGTCGGATTTTCATATCCTCCAGGAACTTGACACAGTATAGTCTGGTCTTTATTATAAAGGGATTTATTGTAGGTGGAAAAATACTCGTTTGTAGGGTCAACAAGAATTTCTTTCATGTTCGAGCAGTTAAGCAACGCGTTAACTCCTATCGATGTCACTGCTTTAGGAACACTGAGGAAGGTTAAGTTGGAGCAACCGTAAAAAGCATATCCGCCAATTGATGTTACTTTCTCGGGAATTTTGATTGATGTCAGAGAGTGGCAACCCGTAAAGATGTCGCGTGCTATAGTGGTGATACCCTCTGGTAATTTTATTGATGCAAGATCGTAGCACCCCGCAAAAGCACCTTCTCCAATTGATGTTATAGAATCCGGAAGAGTAATTAATGTAATTTGTGAACAATTGCTAAAAGCTCCTTTGCCAATGGTAGTTACTGATTCAGGAATATTGACAGATGTCATCATACTACATTCTTGGAAAGCATAATTCCCGATAATCTCCACAGTTCCGGGTATTACAAAATTATCAATATTAAGCTGGGCGGGAACTTTAATGAGAGTGGTGAGATCTTTATTATATAAAGATTTATTGAATGATAAGAAATAGTCGTTTGTAGTTGCTACTATGATTTCTCGTAATTCCCTACAACCCTCGAAAACATTCTCATCGATTGTAGTGACTGTCTCTGGAATTGAAATTGAATTCAATCTACTGCAGTTTACGAATGCATACTTACCAATGGCACGGACGACTAGTGTTTCGTCACCGTATTCCACCGTATCTGGTATGACCAGATCCCCAGAATATTCTTGTTCATATGAACGTGTAACTGCAGCATAACATTTGGAGTTGCCTTCATCATCTTTATCCCAATATGTTTCGTAATAGATGCCTTGGTATTCAAACTCAAAGGCAAAAAGTCGTGTTTGAAGCAACAGCATCAACGTGAGAATAAACAATAATTTTTGTTTCATATTCTTATTTTTGATTAGTTAATAATGTGTTTTGATTATGCTCGCTTTTGTAAATATTTATTACTTCAGTTTAAGATCTCTCCATCTTTCTGAAATATTTCGAGAAACAGATACTGTAGGAGTTTGTAACTTTCTATTTACCACAATCGAATGCTGACCAACTTGTTTGGAAATATAGTCGGTCAATTCGCCGATACTTATATCTCCTTTAGTAGAATTCAGCTTTTCAAGCAGAAAATAAGTGAAAATTCCATGTCCCTTTTCTTTATATGGTAAAGCTGATTGATCCTCTGATGTCGCGGAAAATACTACGAGATTTCCTGTGGGTTGAAGAGCCTTAGGTTTAAGTCTAATACCTCTGGCACTTGCAAGCATGCCGTCTCCACGTAATGAACCGCTGAAGCAAGCGTCAACAAATACTATAATGGATTCCGCATTCAATGCACCAAGCTCATCATAAAGTGTTGAAAGTGGATAACACGCAGATAAGTCTTCTCCGGCAGCGTCCACAGGCAAAATATATGCGTTTCGATTACTTTCATCAGGTATTCCATGCCCAGCATAGTAAACTATAACTTTTATATTTCCATCAAATGTGGATGCGATTTGTTTCAAATCTCGGATGGCTGCATTTATATCTCCAAAAGTGGCATCATAATAGGTTCGGATATTCGTTTGAGGTATCCCAAGAGTCTTTTCGCAGTATTTCTCAAAAATCATGGCGTCATTTGCTGCAAACTCTACCGGAGCAACTCTCTGATAGTTTTCGTTGCCTATAATCACAGCAAAGGTCAAAGGATTGGAAATCTCAGTTGAGGGAATATTAATATCAACTGTGTCTGGAATAAAGTTATTCTCTTGTTTATTTCCCTTACTCGAAGCCTCTTTGGTATCTTCATAGTTGATGAGGGCCTGGAGTGGGGTGATATTCACAAACAGCGGGGTAAAATCATCCTCAGAATAACTGCGGGCACTATGATATTCCTTACCGTCTAAGGAGAAGTTGCATGCTAATATGGATAGTTTGTCATCCATTATTCCGTAAATCGGCTCTATTGATACTTTCGACCAATTTGCTATTATATTTTCGGCGTCATTCTTCGGGACAGACACATAAATTGTACCCATTTTCCCTAAATCAACAGGAAAAAATTCGTATTCAGTTTCGTAGTTTCCCAGATGTCCTTTTATAAATTGAGGAGAATATTTGCTAATGTATTCATGCCTTAAAGAGGCAAGAGTTTGTGTAATATAACTTTGGCGGCTATCTTCATTTACTCGATTATTCCATTGTGCTTTTGTTTCATATTGTTTACGCACCTGCCATTCCTCAACAGCTCTTTTAAGACGTGATTCTGCAAATGTTGAGAAGGGTTCGATCTGGGAATTTTGAGCTATAAGCTCTGTGCTTCCTTTTTCTGTGATGGTTTTATAAAAAGGAGTTTCAGTGCAGTCATAGAAGGCATCGTATACTACATATTTTGGATAGGGTATGTTATGGCCGCTTACATTCACAAGTTTGGTGCATCCTTTAAAAATGCCGTATTGTCCTACTCCAAAATTACCTGGGAAAATAATTGCTTCTGCTTCGTCTGGCATAACAATAGTTTCAAGGTTTGAGCAATCTTTAAAAGCATAGGCTCCGATGGTTTTGACTGTATTGGGAATCACGATTGATTTAAGATTCTTACAATTTTTAAAACCTTCTGCTTTTATTTCTTCCAAGTAATAATCGATACCATTGATCCTTGCTATTGGAGAAAGCTCGACATCTATTAATGCATCTTTATTTGCTGCTTCGCAAGTCAGAGTATTATCTTTCTGAAGAGTATATTTTATGCCATCAATAACTATGTTGTTGGCGGCATGACAAGTCATGCCGAGGAAACATACAAGAAGAGCAATGACTCTTAAGTGATAATTTGGATTCATGGTTATATATTCCTTGTTAATGAGGTTGTTTAGACTAATTCTCTTGATTGGATTTCGCTATATCGTTAAGCGGATTTTAGAAATCTACACCTATTGAAATGCCTAATCGCGGATTAAAGTATTTGTTCCCTCTATTGTTGGCATCAACTGGCATGAAATTGAGCGCGACATTGATTCCTAAGTTCGGTTTTAATCTAAATCTGGCACCCACTGATGGAGTGAAGTCAAATCCCATTATTCCACAACATCCTTCTCGTGCATCTATTCCTGACCATATAGTATATCCAACTTTAGCAGATATGAAAAAGTTTGTTGGGCGGACTCTAAAGAAGTCATATCTAAGTGCAGCATATAATGGCACTAACAACCCGTCATCGATATCCATAAACATTTTAATTCCCGCACCCGCTCCCAAAAACAACTTATTTACCTGGACTCCGTGTGTGGTAGATATACCAATCAGGAAACTGTCATTATTCAAATGTTTCGAATTTCCAAGAGAATTGGATGCATCAAAATCAGCGAATCCTCGGTACTGTACCGCGCCTAAAGTGCTTGTGCAAAAAATTAATGCAGTAATAATAGCAATAATTTTTTTCATTTTTATTTTTCTT
>CAZCZX010000233.1:0-4334 GCA_964503095.1 uncultured Sangeribacter sp. | reverse complement strand
TTAATCGTTTCATTGACAATTATTGTTGCATTAGTAAAGTTATGGATTAATAGTTAAATTAGGATTAGGACATACGGTTTCTTGCGAAGGATTTCGAGGGAAACTGGAAAAAAGAGATTCGTAGAGATACGAGTCTCTTTTTTCGTTGAATGATAGATTTTTTGCTCATTTACTTGACTTTGCCTTAAAAATGTATTATCTTTGCACTCAAATCCTCATCTGGAGTGCAGATGAAATCCCAATTCTATATTCGCGAGTCGGATTTTGTAGAAAAATTTAAAAATGAAGCCTCAAAAAGAGATTAAGATATCAAACTGGGCAGTACATATTACTACCGGGGTAAGCGTGACTCTTGCGTTGCTGACTCTGGGCCTGATTGCAATGATCTGGATAGCGGCAAATTCCGAATCCAGACGCATGATGGAGAAAATTGAAATTAGTGTGGTCTTAGCTGATGATGTAAGCGATAGCCGTGCTAATGAAATTTCTGTGGCTTTGGCTAAAACTAACTTTGCCAACAATGTCACTGTCATTTCAAAAGAAGATGCCTTAAACAACTGGAAAGAGGCTACAGGAGAAGATCTCGAGCATGTGTTTGGTGTAAATCCTCTTTCTCCGGAAATTTCCTTTACTGTGGCTAATGAGTATTCTTCCGTAAAAGGCATAGAAAGCATAAAGAAAAGAGTCTCAGAGGTTGAAGGGGTTTCTGAGGTGGGGGCGCCAGACAGCGGGCTTATTGAGGCTATGAATTCAAATATCAAGAAATTGACTCTTGGTTTCACTGTGCTTGCTGCAATAATGCTTGTGATTTCTTTCGTCTTGATCAATAATACCGTACGCCTATCAATATATTCCAAAAGATTTACTATTCATACGATGCAGCTTGTGGGTGCTACAAATGGCTTCATCCGTCGTCCTTTTATTGCTTCAAATGCTTTGGTTGGAGCGATATCCGGATTGATATCTGCATCTCTTCTCTCTGCGCTGCTGGCAGCAAGTGGCAGTATGGGTTTTAAAGAACTTTCCAATCTGATTGATTGGTTTTGGATGGGTATGGTAGATGTAGGTCTGATTGCCGGAGGCGCTTTGATATGTGCATTAGCAGCTCTATTCGCTACTACTCATCATCTTCGTCAAGACTATGAAGATTTGTTCAAATAATTAAGGATTAATAGTGGATAGCGAAAAACGTATTGTGAATATTGAATAATCAAAAAATAATTTATCATTAGAACTACGATGAAGATAAAACTCCCAAAACCCCAGCCGGGTGATATTAAAAAAGTGGAAGAATCATCCCGCCCATTTGGAAAGAAAAACTACATAGCGATGGCATGTTGCCTCGCCCTAATCATTTTAGGATTTATATTAATGGCAGGTTCCGGCAGTTCTGTAGAAGGGGGCTTTAACCCGGATATTTTTTCAACGCGCCGTATAGTGATAGGTCCTGCAATCACCTTCCTTGGCTTCCTTTTAATGGCTTTCGCAATTCTTATCAAGCCAAATAAAGAGTGAAATGTGAAGAGTCAAGAGTCAAAGTCCCAGATATTAAGCTCTGTATTTTAATACAATTCTAAATTCTAAATTCAAAATTCAAAATTAATTAAAAGTGGATTGGTTAGACGCCCTTATTCTCGGCATTGTACAAGGTCTTGCCGAATATCTTCCGATTTCTTCAAGTGGTCACCTTGTGATCTTTCGTGAAATCCTCGGTCTTAAACTCCAGGGGGAGGATGCTCTCCAGTTTGACGTGATTTTGCATGCGGCGACTGTATGCAGTACAATTGTTGTGCTTTGGCCTTTGTTTCGCGACCTTTGCAAGAGTTTCTTCACATTCAGCAAAGATGATAATTTCTGGTATGTCATCAAGATATTAGTAAGTTGTATTCCTATTGCGATAGTAGGATTTTGTTTCAAAGACCTTGTTGAAGGTATGTTCACAGGAAATCTAACTATAGTAGGAATATGCCTATTGGCAACGGCTTGTTTGCTTACTTTCGCTCACTACAGCGATCGCTTGATGAGCGGTAAGATGGTCAATGCAAACCGTGGTAGAGACATCACTTTTGCCGATGCTCTCACTATCGGAGTGGCTCAGGCAGTGGCTGTGCTTCCGGGGTTGAGCCGTAGTGGCACAACTATTGCTACCGGTATTCTGATTGGTGATAAACGTGATAAGGTGGCTTCTTTTTCTTTTCTTATGGTGATCATCCCTATTTTAGGCGAGGCATTACTTAGCATAAAGGATATATTGCAAGGAGAAGCCGATGGCTCAGTTCCAGTATCCACCACATGTCTTGTCATCGGTTTTGTTTCTGCCTTTCTGGTGGGTTGCGCCGCTTGTAAGTGGATGCTAAATCTTGTAAAAAAAGGTAAGCTCATTTGGTTTGCTGTGTATTGTACTATTGTCGCTATCCTTTGCTTGGTTTGGTAGAGGCTCTATTCTTACTTTTACTAAATGAGTCTTAATTTGTATTCTTGTAATCGTAAGGTGAGTAACGCAAAGAATTAAACTATTAAACATGGATTTTATTTCTGGAGAAGTTATTGCGGTTGACAAGCCTCTTGGCTGGACATCCTTTGATGCTGTGAAACGCATCAGGGGCGCTATCCAGCGCAAGCTAAACGTAAAAAAGTTTAAAGTGGGTCATGCCGGAACGCTCGATCCTCTTGCTACCGGCGTACTGATTATATGTACCGGAAGGGCAACTCGAGATATCGAAAGATTGCAAAATGGCACAAAGGAATACATAGCTACAATTAAACTCGGTGCCACTACTCCAAGTTTTGACCTTGAGACTGAAATTGATAAGACATTTCCATACGAGCACATAACGGAAGAAATGGTCAAGGAGGTGCTTCCTCGTTTTATGGGCAAAATCATGCAGGTGCCTCCGGTTTATAGCGCAGTAAAGATTGATGGAAAACGTGCTTATAAATATGCCAGAAAAGGAGCTGAGGTTGAACTTAAAGCAAAACCACTGGTGATTGAAGAGCTTGAACTTCTGTCTTGCGACTTGCCGGAACTTCGATTAAGAATTGTCTGTTCGAAAGGGACTTATATCCGCGCATTGACTCGCGATATTGGGATGGCATTGAATTCAGGGGCACACTTGACTGCCCTATGTCGCACCAGAGTTGGTGATATCCGCCTCGATGATTGTCTTTCCATTGACGATGCTGTAAAAAAGATATCAGAATGCCAACTTTCTTTCCCACCCGACTATCAACTGTCTCCCTCTAATATTGAAAACTGAAAAACTCCAAATTCTAAATACTCAATACTAAATATTAATGAAACTCTCACAATTTAAATTCAAACTCCCTGACTCACAAATCGCTATGCACCCTTCTGAAAATCGCGATGAATGCCGCCTTATGGTTGTGGATGTTCGCGATGGAAGCATTAAACATTGCATATTTAAAGAAATAATCAATTTTTTCGAAGATCAGGATGTGATGGTCTTCAATGACACTCGTGTTTTTCCTGCGCGTCTTTTCGGAAATAAGGAAAAAACTAACGCTAAGATTGAGGTGTTTCTGTTGCGTGAACTTAATGAAGCCAATAAATATTGGGATGTGCTGGTGGAGCCTGCACGCAAGATACGTATTGGAAACAAATTGTATTTTGGTGAAGATGACTCAATGGTGGCCGAAGTTATTGACAACACCACTTCACGCGGACGGACTCTAAGATTCCTGTATGATGGTCCTCATGACGAGTTTAAGGCTGCACTTTATGCTTTGGGCGACACTCCTCTTCCTGACTATATCACTCGCGATGCAGAGCCGGAGGATGTAGACCGTTATCAGAACATTTTTGCTAAGAATGAAGGTGCAGTGATGGCTCCGGCTGCAGGGCTTCATTTTAGCCGCGAATTGATGAAGCGCCTCGAAATTAAGGGAGTGGAAAGAGGTTTCATAACGCTTCACTGCGGACGCGGTAATTTCCGTGACATTGATGTGGAAGACCTCACAAAGCATCGCATGGATTCTGAAGAAATGTTTGTTGAAGAGGAAGTTGTGGAGATGGTCAATGCTGCAAAGGATCGTGGGTCTCGTGTTTGTGCAGTCGGGACATCTACAATGCGTGCTCTTGTCACTGCTGAATGCATGAATGGTCATCTTATGCCATTTGAAGGTTGGACCAATAAATTTGTATTTCCTCCTTATGATTTCACGGTGTGCAATGCCATGGTGTCAAACTTCCATCTCCCATATAGCACGTTGTTGATGATGGTAGCAGCTTTCGGTGGCTACGACCTGGTGATGAAAGCTTACGACATTGCTGTCAAAGAAGGATACATGTTTGGTGCATATGGCGATGCAATGCT
>CAZCZX010000232.1:0-4384 GCA_964503095.1 uncultured Sangeribacter sp. | reverse complement strand
GCTGCTCCTATTGCGCAAAGTATTCTTGAAGTTGTCATGAAGTAATAACGCTTTTGGGGTGCTTTTTAGTATAGCTCGCGAGTCCTATCTGATGTTGAATTTTAGGGATTCTTCTCCGTTGAGTGTAAGTGTAGCCCGCTGTCCCGGCAAGACAGAGAGCCCTTCGGGCGACAGTCCGAATAGAATCAGGTCGCCAGTTTTCAGAGTATTATAGACACTAATCTCACTAATTGTTTCAGCCACGCCTGGAGAAATAAAATTCCTATTCCATTCAGTTTCCGAAGAAAAATCCGAAGATTCCAGAGACAAAGAAATCTTGCACTCTGAGATTTCAGAGAAGGGTATTTCAGTAAATTTGCCTACGGCAAGACTTTTGTCGTAGCTCAGTGCCGGAGTCCAAGGCAGTCCATTCGATTGAAGATTGGAGAGCAGTTCCGGAGCAGCGAATATGATGCATGGAGCCACAGAAGCCACATACCTATGGGCAAATCTTGAAGCTATACCTTTTCCCAATTTTCCTATTTTTGCAGCCAATGCAACTCTTGCTTCAAAACGAGGTGAGAAATCCGGGACAAAAAATGGATTCCCACCTTGAAGTATGCATGCTCCGGAGATGAGGGTCCAGATAGCCGGAGAGTCAGATGCGACTTGACTCCCCGCTACAAGATTGTTGACTATTGCGTAGATTGTCATTTTGCAGGGATTGCTATTTTTTTACTTTCTGAAGATGAAAGACCATCTTCCGACTCTATGACAGTGCGAAGCATGTAGATACCTCTTTTCAAACGCACTCCGTTGAGGTCTTTTAGATCCCAGGAATAACTGAAAGAACTGTCGTTGCCGGAATATACCTTGCGTTGGTTTTGCCATAAGAGTTGACCGTCAAGATCGTAGCATTCGAATCTGCAATTTAAGGAGCAGAGCGGTCGATCGGTGGTCACCTTCATATTGATTAGATCGTTGTTGCGGTCGTAGTAAGTAGAAAGTTCAGTAACGTCCGGTCGAAGATTAACGCCAACTTTAAAGTTAATCGAAGCACTGGTGGAATTATTAGCATTGTCCCAAACGGTCAAGATCAGATCGTGGTATCCGGGTTCAAGATCAACAAGGGGATATGAAATGCTCCCTTTAGTGTTTTCTTCAGGATCAGGCGTGAAATAGTTGCTCACGTCGTCGTAAGTTTTAGTCTTATCAAGGAGAAGTGTCATCTTATGTCCTATTCCTGCCTCCGAAATGTTAATGCCGCTTTCATCACTCAATTCCGCAATGACGACAGGATTTGAATTTACAGTCGGTGCCCCATTAGCAGAAAGGGAATTAATACCGAATTGCAGGATTTCAGGACCTTCTGAATCATCGGAGGCATCATCATTGTAGCCATATACGAAAAACCTATCCGTAGAACCTGTTGCTTCAGATTTAAGAGTAGTGTCGTAGGCATAGGCAGTGATAAATGCCGGAGAATAGTTGTTGGCAATTTCAGATGGCATTAGAATAGTGGCTTGCCATTTCCCATCGATTGCCATGCATCCCGCAGATGCCAATTTGCTTGTGCGGTCTTGATAATATGACACAACTCCTTTATCACCCCATCCGTGGGTCTCCACTGTTTTTTCAGAGTCAAAAACAGTGAATTGAATCGGACCATTGAATAGCATGGTTTCTCCGGAGGCGTCGGTCACTCTTCCTGATAATTTCAATGAAGAACGAGCACTGACAGTGGGTGCATCAGCAACATCATCTACCACAGGCATATCTGCTATTGAATCGACAACGATGTTATAGCTTGAAATAGGCATTCGCAAAGCCGGATCTCCAAAAAGATGATAGCGAAGCATATTATCGGAGCGGTTAGAACAGTTGTTTTTCCCTAATCTAAAAATATCGCCAAGGCGTTGTCCTCTTCCAGATGCGTCTCTACGGAAGAACTCTTTAGATATGGAGTTGGTGATGTATTCATTGCTTGAAATGTAGACAGTCCGGCTTGGTGTGATGGCAGCAATGACGCCTCCTGCAGGATTGCTGAGCAGGACCTCGGCACCGCTGATTTCTTCAGCATCCCACTTGCCGAAACTGCAAGTCGCGGCATAAAGGACAGGAAGATATTGGTTAGACATATTTGTGATATCGTTCCAATTTAGAAATTTTTCATGTCCCCACTCTTTAGGGTTGGCGTGACCAATGTAATTGATCAGAGCCACACCTTCCTTTTGCCACTTCATCAGCATGTGGTCTTTAGCTTCAGGGAATGTGAGTCCTGCACCTGTCGCTTTACGGTCGAACGCGTCGAGATATACTTTATCGTAAGAAAAATGCGGTCCTGAGTCATGCTCCATCATGAATTTGACAGAACTTTCCGCTTGTTTGAGATGCACTGCTGAGTCTCCATCGTCAGCAATTACCATTACGTTGTTGCGCCAATTGCCATAGATAGGATTGTATAGATAATCCTCAAGCTTTTCGGCAACAATATTTGCTTCATAAGCTGAAGATACTGGATAACGTCCAACTCCAATATTTTGAGTACGCATGGCAATGGTAGAAGATGTAGTCTCATCCTCAAGCATTGCGATAAAGTCGTCAGTGCAATAAGAAGTTTCTTCCGTGGTTCCAGTGGGAGAATACCATATCAAGGTGAGGGGATGTTCGGCTTTCTTGTTCTCCTGATTTTTCAGTTTCTGATCGTTGGTAGGGCGCCCCATAAGGAGACAATATCCAAATTTGGTGCCTTCCGGATCAGAAACGCTCCTGTCATGCCACATTTTTAAAAGTTTTCTGTAGGCTGAAACGTCAGCATTGCCACTTGAAAACTCATTGTAAATTTTCTCAGGGGAGAGCACATGGACAGTCATCCCATCGAAGGTGCGATGAAGATTTGCAATTTTTTCGGCAGCTGCTGAAAACGCATCCGGAGTGATGATCACCATGTCGGGAGTTGGAAGAGCATGGATATCCTGGTTTGACACCTGAAATCTTCCTGGTATGCTTGCCCCTGATGCAGAAGGATTGAATGCAATAAACTCACGGAGCCCTTTTTCTTTGATTCCTATGGTTATAGTTTTCTTGGAAGAGTTGAAATCCCCCGTTACTGGCTTAATGTCCCAAGGATAAGTGACATCCCAGATAATCGTTTCTTCTGAAACTCCGCTGATTTCATAGGCAGTGGCTTTTTTCGGATTCACCTGGAAGTAAAGTTGTCCGTTGCGGAGCGCCAAATCGCGCTCATATTCCACCTCAATCCAATCAAGACGGGCAGTAGTGATAACGCCAGTGGCCTTATAATCAATGCCGACAGTGAGAGAATTGCCTACGCCCTCGGCTGTCTTTGTGCTTGTGGCAATGTTGTAAAATTGGTTGCCGGAAGTCACAGCAGCGATGTTGTCGCTGCTTGTGGCAGGGAGGCGGTTGCCATTTGCGCTGACCATTATGCTTGAGGGAGATTTCCCGGAAACATTTGCGGCGAAACGTATTCTAATATTGGCATTTCCGGATACGTTGTCGGGCAAATTAAAATCAAATTCCTGAGATTTGTTTTGCTTGAAATCCTCACCAAAATAGTCGCGCCCTGATTCCGCACATTGCATAAGCTCGCGTTCATGCACTAATTGGCATACAAAAGAATTTTCAGCAGTAAGGCCCTGATGGTCGGAGAGGTCGATTGAAGCAGATTCCTCTATAGGAGGCACATTGCTCAAGAAATAGTAGGAAGTTTCGGCATATGGGTTGATACCATGACTATAATTCATGATATTTGAAGACGATGAAGAGGTAGGATTGATGTTCCCAACAGCATAGAAAGTCAGGCTGCCATCATTTTTCCTGATGACAGGCACGTTCGGGAGGTCGTCGGGCAAATCGGGAGATAGAATTTCAGAAATCATTCTTCCTCCGTATCCATATACATAGACTGATTTAGGGTCGGAGAACCCAAAATTTTTCAGATTTTGCGAAGTCAGCGTCTGTAGCCCCGGAGTAGACACGTCGATCTTCACCCATTTGCCTTTGGCGAGCATGGATGAAGAAGCATATTTGTCGGGCGATGCAGCATTAAGATTCAGCACCGAAAAAAATGTCACAAAAAAGATGCCGGCAATTCTTTGCCAGAGTGACAAGATATGTATATTTTCAGATCGTTTCACTATTAAATAACGGAATTATTTCCTTGATATTGTTGCGAGTTGATAAACTCTTGCCAATCAGATTTTGAGCCACTAAACACGTTTAAGTCAACGTTGCCTTTTATACCTTTCACCTTGCCCTTGTGGTTGTATTGCCAAAAAGTCCAATCTGCTGAGATGGGATCTTCAGAAAAAGAGCAAATCCAAAGAGAATTTCCGGGGAATGAATCGGCAAGATATTCGTAGTAGTCTTTCTTATTGCAGTA
>CAZCZX010000231.1:0-4400 GCA_964503095.1 uncultured Sangeribacter sp. | reverse complement strand
AGACCCACAGCTTAGAAGGCTGTTGCTCTATCCAGCTGAGCTACCGGACCAGACCTTTTCTTTGCTGAAATGAGCCGCTGAATCGGGCGCATTTCTTTTCTGACTGCAAAGTTAGTCAGAATTTCCCAACTTTCCAAATGATTTGGAAACTTTATTGTTAAATATACTCAAAAGTGAGATAAATTGACCCTAAGACAGCCATTCACAAACTAAACTGCTCTTTTAAACGTTTTATTTTTGGAGATTGATTATTCAGTTTCCTATACATAGAAATAATTAATTATCAAAAAGAGAAAATTTTTAGAATTATGGATAAACTAAGTTATGCTTGGGGCGTGCTTATGGGTAAGCAGCTCAAGGCTATGGGTGTGAAAGATCTCGATAGCGAGACTTTCAAGGATGGTGTGAAAGTGGCTTTTGACGGAGGCACTCCTGAAGTTCCGGAAGAAGAATGCCAGAAGATCATCAACGAATACCTTATGGACCTCCAGCAGAAGGCTGAGGCAGCTGCTAAAGAAGCCGGCACTAAGTTCCTCGCTGAAAACAAGAGCCGCGAGGGCGTGAAGGAAACCCCATCCGGTCTGCAATACGTAGTGGGAAAAGAAGGTGAAGGTGCTCAACCTACTGCCACTGATGAGGTTACAGTTCATTACACCGGTCGTCTCCTTGACGGAACTGTATTCGACTCTTCAGTACAGCGCGGTGAGCCGGCTACATTCCCTCTCAACCGTGTAATCCCTGGTTGGACAGAAGGCGTTCAACTTATGAAGGAGGGTGCAAAATACACATTCTTTATCCCAAGTGACCTCGCTTACGGTGCTCAGGGTGTGCCAAACGCAATTCCCCCTCATTCAACCCTTATCTTTGATGTAGAACTCATCAAGGTGGTAAAGAAGTAATTTGAAAACAAATATGAAAAAAACATTTAGAAGCGCGATTGCTGTCATGGCTGTGACAGCAACCGCTTTCTGCGTTGCTTCATGCGGCAAGCAGAAACCCACAGCCGAGGATTCAGCTGCGGTTGACTCACTCGTAGGCGAAGTGATGCAGAATATGCAAGACAGCGCAGAGGCAGCCCAAGCATTGGCTGCAGAAGACAATATCACTGAAGCTCGCAATATGTCGGACTATACAGCCGACTTCTTCAAAGGCAATTCTGGCTATAAAACCACACCTTCCGGCCTTAAATATGTCACGGTCGTAGAAGGAACAGGAGCATCCCCTGTGGCTACTGATATCGTGACTGTCCATTACACAGGACGCCTCCTTGACGGTACAGTATTCGACTCTTCAGTTGAACGTGGTGAGCCGGCAAGTTTCCCCTTGGGAGCTGTTATCAAGGGATGGACAGAAGGTTTGCAGCTTATGAAAGTGGGTGGCCAGACAGTGTTTTACATTCCAAGCAACCTCGCTTATGGCGAGATGGGTACACCGGGCGGTCCAATTGGTCCTAACCAAGACCTTATCTTTGAAGTTGAACTATTAGGCATAGGAGGACAACAGTAATGAAGAAGTATAATTTATTTGCTTTATTGGCAGGACTGCTCCTCATCATTCCTGCATTTGTGAGTTGTGATAAAGATGACGATAAAAACGAGCCTGACGACAATAATGGCACAGGGGTGTCTAATATCATAGGCACTTACAAAGGAAGCTTCGACAGCGTGAGTGTTATGGGCACTTCCTGCGATGTAGCCGGAGAATATGACTTCATAATCAAGAAAATGCCAAATGAATCCGACGAAGTAACTGTTGTTTTGCCGGAGTGCTCTTATTCGGTAGGACCGATGGGATCAGAGCCCAGAACGATTCCCTCCATTACAGTAGATGATGTTGATGTCTCAGTAAAGAATTCCATATACAGGATTAGTAGCAACTACGAGGTCGAAGTAGATGGAGTAAAATATTCGGGAAAAATTGCCGGCACCATCCAGGATAAAAAAGCAGATATTTTCTATACTGTAAGTCCGGGCAAGATGGGAATGTCTATCAACTTCACATATTCAGGCACACTTAAATAAATTGGCAATCTTAGGATTGATAATGACTTTTATGGCCGGGAGTAGCCCCGCAGAGGCTACTCCCGACCTTGTAGTTTCCACAGCAGACACTCTTGAGACTGTAGTGGTGACAGCTACTCGTACACCAAAACTTCTAAAAGACACTCCTGTAGTGACCCGAGTCATTACCTCTACCGACATAGAGCGAAGTGCAAAGCCCGACATCGGTGCACTACTCGAGCAGCAGATGCCAGGGGTGGAGTTTTCTCTTGGCATGGCACAAAATCCACAGATCAACATGTCCGGATTTGGAGGCGGAGGTATCCTGTTTCTCCTTGATGGTGAGCGATTGGCAGGGGAGACCCTCGACAATCCAGACTATCCACGACTTAATCTGCAAAATGCAGAAAGAGTGGAGATTGTGAAAGGAGCGGCATCTTCGCTTTATGGTTCAAATGCCACCGGAGGAGTGGTCAATATTATCTCAGCCAGACCAAAAAATGGCACTCATCTGCGCTTGAATGGCCGCTATGGCACACACTCTATTCAAAGTTATGGAGCACTTGCCACATACGCCAAAGGGAAATTTTCCAATTCTCTTGATGCCCGTTTCGACTCGCAGGGAGAAATTATATTTCCCCGAAGGGGTGATTTCAGCAAAGCCTACGCCACAAAAAGTTGGAATGTGCATGATCGGGCAACCTTCACATTCAATGAAGATGCCTCAATAACTGCGCGTGCCAGTTATTATTGGCGCCAGCGAAACAGTTCCTTGGTATCACACGATCGCTATAGTGATGTCTCAGCCGGTGTCTCAGCCCGTTGGCGAGACTTCATTGCCAAATATTCTTTTGATTCCTACGACAAGTACGATTACGAGTTGGCCACAAAAGAACAAATACGCGACTATCGCAACCGACAAAACTCTCTTCATCTGCAATATTCTCATGAATTTAGTAATTCCGGAACTCTGACAGCCGGGGGAGACTGGATCGACGACTATCTGATGTCTTACGAATTTGACGGTGGCTCCCACTCTCAGACAAACTTAGACGCTTATCTGCAATGGGATTGGCATCCTCTCAAGCAACTCTGGATCGTCCCTGGACTGCGCTATGATTGGTTTTCGGCATCCCATGCAAACAGGGTTTCTCCCAAATTCAGTTTGCTTTGGCGTCCCGGGGAAGGTAACTGTGCTCTTAGAGTTAACTATGCCGAGGGTTTCCGTGCACCTAATCTGAAGGAACTCTACATGAACTTTGACATGGCGGGAATCTTCACCATCTATGGCAATCCGGACCTTAAGTCGGAGACAAGCCATAATATCAGCATCTCTGCCGAGTATCTTAAAGGAAGTCGGAACTTGACTGTAATGGCTTTCCATAACATTGTAGACAACCGCATCTCCTACCTTTGGAATGAAACCTTAATGGGTCAGCAATATCTCAATATCAGGCGAGTTCAGATAAGCGGTATCGATATCTCTATGATGAAATCATTTGATTTTGGACTGACACTCAACGGAGAATATATATTCACGCATGAGAGATATACAAAAGGCGACATACGCGCCAATCCCACTCGTCCTCATGCGCTTACCCTGAAAGCCGACTACTCCCATCAGTGGAAACAAGATTGGAGATTTTCAGCCACGGCTAATTTCAAATGGATGTCGGCAGTGACAGGAGATATTATGTCGATGTTTTCTGAAGAAGCACTGCGCACACAACGCTATCCGGCATATTCTCTGCTCGGGATAAATCTTAGTCAGTCATTTCCAAAGAATTTCACACTCGGGCTCACCATCGACAACTTGCTTAACTACATCCCTGAATACTATTATTACAACTCTCCACTGACGACGGGTATCGGAGGAAGCATTTCCTTAACATGGAAGATGTAACTTTTCGCTATTTTACTTGTCAAAATATTAAATAACGATAAATAACCCGATTATGAAAAAATATTTGTCAATACTCGCATCTCTTGCCATTGCAATTCCTGCTATGGCACAGTCTGACACCATCCCTGCAAGTTTCCCGGGTGGAGAAAAGGCACTGTCTACATATATCAACAAAAACCTGAAATACCCACAGCCATCCATCAACAATGGTATTGAAGGCGTGGTGCAAGTGAAATTTCTTGTCAAGACAGATGGCAGCCTCAACAATATTGGTATTGTGCGTCTTGTAGATCCCGACTTGGAAGCCGAGGCAGTACGCCTTGTGAAAGGGATGCCTGCATGGCAGCCAGCCACAGTCAATGAAAAGCCCATTGATAGCGAATCATCTGTAAAGATCACATTTACGCTTCCTGAATAATAATAAATCATACCAACCATCTTGCATTGAAACGATTTTTCTTATCCTTACTATTAATTTCATTATTTATTCCGGCACT
>CAZCZX010000230.1:0-4418 GCA_964503095.1 uncultured Sangeribacter sp. | reverse complement strand
ACCAAGCTGATAGACTCCAAGAAACAGCAAGCAGCAAATGCAATAACAATTAAAAACCTATCTATATGAAGATTATTTCAATTACAGGTGCTCTGACACCACAACGGTTCACGGCAGTTCAAGCCGTAAACAACATTTATGAGAAAGTGTGCAATCAAGACCACTTTTCACGTAGCGATAGCGATGATATTCTCAATGAGATTAAGAGTTCACATGCGTTATGCAAAGACAGCTTCGGCGGCTCAATGTTTTCTTGGCAGGTTGAGCGATACCAGCTCCAGATGTACCTCGAAAACGAATACAAGTTCATCTTTAATGATGAGAAGATGACTTGGACTGCAAGCCGATGGGAGAACGCCATCATTCATGAACTCGCAATCCAGTTCTACCGGATCAAGGTGCTTGAGGTCTACGACTTTCAATTACGCCTTATGGGCTGCTGGCTACTTTTCCAGTATTTTAATACCACTGTTTTTAATGGGCATCATTGTGAAGAGATTATTAAACTAACCTTTAAGATTGTCCAAGAATGTGATATCAAGGTGGAACTTGCAAAAGCGGATATAAAGCAGTGGAGAGAAAAGAATGATGATAAGATACGGGCGATGAACAGCAGCAGGACTGAATGGCGAAGAGAAATAGCGAGGTGCCAACGCCTTGTAAATGGCTGTATGAAATCTACCGAAGTACAGCTTTATCACATGGTCGCTGTCTCTCTACCCCAATATCCCTTCGAGGTCAATATCAAGCGAGTCGCCTCTGCACTGGGGCTATCGAATAGGATTGCAGTAAGACGTGGTAAGGAAATCGGCTTCACCGCTGAAAGTTTTCCCGCTCTCATATTTTTCCATGACGAATATAAAGCGGAGTATGATAAGGAGCGTAAGTGGTCTGAGAAGGTCTTAAATAATACTCTGAGTAAGAAAGAAAAGAATGAGTTCTGGAAACGACATAGAATCTACAACAATCACACACCATTCAGAACCTTCTCAACTCCTGAACCTGATCTTATACCTGCCGAAAATCCTCTTGAGACATCTGATGAGAAGCATATTGAGAAAGCATCGCAAGAAGGAGTATTACCTATAGACCCTAGTGAGATTAACCGGCGATTTCAGAAGATGAATACTATGCCATCCCTAATTCCTCCACTCCCAATGCCGTTTGGTGACTACGGACTGTGGCAGTGATCTTTAGCAGCCCATTAAATGCTCTCGCCAATTTCTAAGTTTGAGGAAGTAAGCTGGCGAGAGCATTTGTTTTAGAGCTACTAAGCTAATAGCGTTCTGTACTAATAAGCGTCTACTGGTCTATTGCAGATACAACTGAAACCCAATTGATTAAAGACAATATATTCGACTATTCTAAACGTAAAATCTCCGAAATCTTAATACGCTTACCATCAATAGTTAGGGTACCGATTCGATTAAGGTACTGGATGAAGAACTCCCTCAATAAGTCTGAGTTGTTTAAATTCTGATAGATGTACTCTAAAGTGTAGCCTGACTTTTTTCTGGATAGCATCTTCAGCTCATAGCTTTTAACAGAGACCTCAATTCTGTATATGGAGTCACCGAACCCATTCTTCTCCTTAATATAATCTTTATGACTTTTCTCTTTTATCTCAAGTCCTTTGTTGTATGCCCGATAACGAACCGGGGTACGACTTCCGGAAGTTCTCAGCGAATAGTAAAAGCTATGATTTGGGCGTTCCATATTTGCAAGTGTTTTAATATTCTGGCTTACTCTCGTGCCGATAATCTGATTACCTTTTTCAGTCAGTGGGAGTTTAGTACCCTTACGCGTTATGGTGCAATTCGACTTGTGCATGACGTCATTAAGTTTCCTCGGAAGATTATGATTGCTGTCGCAGGCAACATCAATTTGGGCAATCTTGAGGAGTTCCAGTCCAAATAATTCTTCAAACTTATATAGGAGTTCAAATCTGTCGGAGTATAGAAAGCGGTTATCCACTTCGAGCGTGATAGCATCTTTGATATCTTGTTTAAACTCGCCCAACTTTATCACAAAGTGCTCGGAAATTCGATACTCCATCAGATAGCGTGGAACAACATATTTGGTTGCGTATACCTTTTGATTGAAGATAAATACATTAGTCTCATTAAAGAACGACTGACTGAGGAAGTAGTCTGAATTGATATAATTCAGAAAGTCACCAGGAGTTTTATAAATGAGGTTAAGTTTGTCAATGTGATAATTAACTTTTAAAACACTGTTCATAAATAATATAGAGATAAATTTTCAATATTTATCTCATCGTTTGTCTGGATGGTTATCGGGATGATAACCATCCAGCTTTTCAATTCTACCCATAGTATAAGATTGAGATTGTCCAATTCTGCAATACCCGAATTGAACAAAAAGAACTCAGGTGGTGTGAGGAATATTTCCGAACTTTGGGACGCAGAGGCCCCGCAAGGTTATGCTGATGACATTAAAGCTCTGGCTATCGCAAATTTGTATAGATAATTATTTGGTGGAATCAGAATAATTCCCGAAATTTGCAATGTTGGAGTTTGTGCCTTTCGCATCATCTTCAACAAGACATAAAAAGCGTTTATCAACGCTTGATTCTGGCGATCCGGAAACTTCGCAACTTTCACAATCTCTGTCAGAACCACGCAACGATAGATGCTCATTGGTATGTACCACATATCTGATAGCCGACTTTCCGTGAGTTATATATCGGCTTCAGGTGATACATATGCGTGGGCCTCTGGCGTTGCTCGTTCAGCAGAGATGGGCAATGCGAAGGCCTCAGGACGTGGAGCGAGCAATGGTATCGGCACCACGCTTTTTGTTAGTTATGGTCCATATAGGTGTCAGTGGACGCAACAGAGGATCATTAAGTATGTCAGGATTTCAGTCTCCGATAACCATACGTCAAGCAATCGAACGAATAAACAGGAATGATTATTTGCTCCCTTCATTCCAACGGGAATACGTCTGGAGTGCCGGTCAAGTCGAGGCACTTTTTGACTCCCTCATGAGAGGTTACCCAATCAGTTCAATGTTATTCTGGCGTGTAACCGGTGAAGCAAAGAGGGACTACCGGTTCTACTCAATTCTGAGATATTTTATTGAGCGTTATCATGTTCACAATGATGCGTTCCAGACTGATCAAGTTAATGACTTCTGGGCTATACTTGACGGGCAACAACGACTGACCTCACTGTATCTTGGTCTTTGTGGCTCATACGCATATAAGAAGCCTCGGACATGGTGGCAGCTTAGTGAAGCCAACTTCCCTACGAGACACCTGTATCTAAATCTTTCGAAAGAATTTCCGGAAGACGAGATAGACAAAAGTTACGACTTCCGCTTTATTGAAAAAGAAAAAACTCAGGAAAAGGATATCTATATAGACCCGGATGGTAACAAATGGTTCCGTGTAGCAAAGATTCTCGGGTTCGACTCTCACTATGACATTGATGACTTTATTGAAGATAAAGAGTTGAATAAAGTTGAGCGTAAAATTCTTAAACGATTGGAACGAGTCATTACTGTTGAGTCCATCATCAACTATTATGAGGAAGACACTACGGATCCGGATAAGGCAGTGAATATCTTTGTGCGAATCAATTCCGGCGGGTCTCCTCTCTCATTCTCTGATATATTGATGTCTATCGCGACAGCAACGTGGAAGAAAGACGCCCGGAGTGAAATCAATAATCTGGTAGATCAGGTCAATGATCTTGGATTCAACATCACTCGCGACTTTGTGCTGAAAGCGTTCCTCGTGCTATTCCACAAAGATGTTCGATTCCGCTTGAAGAGCTTCGACAATACGTTCATAAATACGATAGAGTCTAACTGGGAGAAAATGAGAGACTGCATACTCCAGACTTTCGCTCTTCTGAAACAATTTGGTTTCAATCACAAGACATTGACATCATATAATGCTGTGATGCCCATCCTGTTTTATCTCTATCATTCCGAGCGATACAGCGATATTGTAAACTCTGTGAATAAACAGGTAGACAGAGACACAATCAATAAATGGTTGCACAAAGCAATTCTCCTGAAGAGCTTCGGCGGAAGTTCCGACGGTACAATCTCGCAGGCAAGGAAAGTGATGATTGATGAGAACGCTGAATCACTCGTGGCTAAGCCTTTCGACTTATTCCCTGGAGAAGAAATTTCAGATGTCCTGGGACACCATAATATCAGCAATGAAGAGATACATAATCTTCTTCTGACACAGAAAGACAATGCATACGCTTTCTGTATCTTGTCTATGCTCTACCCGTTCATGGACTATAAGAACAATAACTTCCATCTCGATCACCTGCATCCTGCAAGCAAATTTGACGAAGCAGACCATAGTTGGGAAGTGCATAATTCTATCCTCAATCTTCAGATGCTTGATGGGAACGAAAATATGTCTAAAAACGACG
>CAZCZX010000229.1:0-4471 GCA_964503095.1 uncultured Sangeribacter sp. | reverse complement strand
CCTTTCTCGCCGATATATGATTATCTCCTTCAAAACTCATTTTTCAATCTTTTTTTCTTTAATCACAGACAGCGGGGCACGAGGATAAGCATCAATGAAACTACCAGGAGTGCAATTAGTGATTTTAGCACCCAATTCATCGGCAAATTTTGAAATTTGATGATAAGATCGGAAAGCTATGACCATACTGTTGAGCACCTCATGTATCCTATAGTTCTCATAAAGTTTGTCGATCCTTTTATGCTCCTTTTCACTGTCCTTGTAATAATGATTCAGAACGTAGACAACATGATTGTCTTCATCTACCCTGAGGTCTTTACTCCAAGAGTGGTCGGCACCGACGAGGTAAATATCCCTATAACCATCTCTCAGCGCTACCATAATAGACGCCACAAGGACATTTCTTGGGCGTGGCATAGCAAGTCCTTTACGATAGAGCCAATGAACAGGACCCTTAATCCCTTCCCCCGGAGTAAGATTATACCTCTTAACAACAATATGCTTATTTTCACCGATAGATTCGGGGATTTTTGCTTTGCAAGGCACATAAAGAGTCAACGCCCAATCTGTAGCAGCGATATTGTCCCAAAGGCGGGCGACAATTGCATCAGCAGGATGACCATCACTATCCACGTCAAAGAAATGGGGGTCAGCAAGAACATAAAGCCTTGGTTTCAGGTCCCAATAAATATCGGTGTTTGCAGTATAATTGACAGCAAGGATATCAGTATCATGCATTATATCGGAATACTTCTCCATAACTTCCTTAAGGGAAGGACCAGTACCCATTATTATTATACTTTTCCCATTATCCTTTCCTGCCTGTGTAGGACGCCCTGATAGCAAAATTACTTTGCCAAAGGATGCGATTCCATCGATAATATCCTTAATCTTTCCCATTGTGTCATTGATTAGTCAATATATGGATAGTCTTTATTCTCACGTTTGATTACCTCTATGGTAGAATATGGATGCCAGTCGGGCAATGCTTCCCTAATATGACCGGAAGAGAGTGTCAACAGTTTTTTGCGCATCGCTTGCGTTTCAGAAGAAAGAGAGGCTTTTACTGCAGGCAACCAAGGGACAACTCTCCAAGCCAAAGCAGCCCATTTTTCCGGAAGGGTTATCTGGCGCTTCATGGCTCCGCAGTTGGCACTCATAGCTTCCGCCAATTCAAGCCAAGTGGTATCGATACCGTCGGACACATTGTAAATTCCTCCGATGGAATGCAGTTTTTTTATCGCCTCAGCCACATCGGAAGCACATACTATACTTATTTTTGTATCACAGCCTCTGACATGAATAAATCTGCCATTTACCACATCATTAAACAAACGCGACATTTCCCCTTTCATGCCTTTCCCAAACATTCTGGATGGCCGGATTATCGTAAGAAGGACATTGTGGTCGGCACACCATGTTCTCACTAAATCTTCAGCTCTGGCCTTTGATTGGCCCACTTTAGTAGCAGCCCACAATTGATGATCTTCCTCTACTTGTTCGCCGGAATCAGGACTGTACACTTCCCAACTTGAGACATAGACAAATTCCTTTGGAGGATTTTGTTGGAGAGCAGCAAGCAGGCGTTCCGTACCATCCAGATTTAGAGAAAAAGCCCCGGTTTCATCGGAAGTTCCGGCAGCATGCACCACCACATCAAAAGTGAGATTGCCAACATTGGGGACACTCTTTGTAAGGTCGCAACATATGTCAGCTTGTTCCCGCTGCAGAGTGGCAACTTCACCCTCATCCTTTAGCAAAGGAAATAGATATCTTCCGAGCATCCCGGAAGCGCCTGTCAGTAGTATTCTCATTGTAGTTTTAGATCACTGTTCTGCCAATTCAATATCTTTCAATATCTCCTTAAGCACATCATCTCCAATTATATTCTCAACAAATTCCCTAAAAACTCCTTCTCCTCCTCTTTTAGCAAGGGTCATGGAGGCATAAGCCCTTATATAAGCGGGAGCAGAGGATGGGACGCCAGCGACACCAACCAATTTCAACAATTTTATGTCGTTGAGATCATCACCTATATAGGCAACATCCCTAAGGGTTATGCCAAGTTCTTCGCAGATTTTCTTTGCCGTACTCACCTTATCTTTACATCCGAGATGGCAATAATCCACATTGAGTTTTTCTGCACGCCTCTTGACAGCATTTGAATTTTCTCCAGTGAGGATTCCAACGGGAATACCTAATTTATGGGCAAAAAGCACTCCCGCACTGTCATAAGTGTTGAATTTCTTTAATTCTATGTCAGTATTATCGTAATACATCCCGCCATCGGTCCAGACACCGTCTATATCGGTCAGAATAAGCTTAGGCAATTTATTATTCATCATTCAATCATGTTAGCATATATGATTTCATTAGGCTCGATATCTTGCAAAGCATGATGACCGACTATCTTATCCTTATCTGCCCACTTAAATCCATCGCCCGGACTCAACATATGGATCATTTCCTCGCTTATGATTTCCCCTTTCTTAATAGGAACGGCTGATGCAATAGATCTTTCTAATTTTTCTTTTGAAGAAGCAACGCTCTGATCAATATAAATATCCTCCTTTCCGAGCCAACGCTCTACCATTCGGATATCGCGCACCATGCGGTTGACACCATCCGGACCAAGGGATCCGGGTTGGTCAGTACCTTTCATATGCCGATCAATAGTGATGTGCTTCTCTATGATTTCCGCACCCATCCCTACTGCAATGGCAGGGGCGGAAATGCCAATAGTATGGTCGGAGAAACCTATATGATACTGGCCATAATTCTTTTTCAGATAAGTTATGGTGTTGAGATTCAGATTATCAGGATGTGTGGGATATTGAGATACGCAGTGGAGTATAGAAATGTCATTATGATATCTGGTGATTACATCGAGGGCATCATCAAGTTCTTTTTTTCCAGCCATTCCGGTTGATAAAATCATAGGGATGCCAGTCTCAGCCATGGCCGCGAGGAGGGGAAGATTAGTAAGGTCTCGGCTCGCAACTTTCAAATAATCGGGGGTGAAAAGTTTCAAGAGAGACAAACACCCCTTAGCACAAAGAGTCTCTACAAAATCAAGGCCTTTCTCTTTTGCAAATTTATAGATTTCATAGTGAGCGTCATCATCGAGTTCAAGAAAAGCCCGGTGTTCGCCATAAGTGCGACCAAATGAGTTGGGATTATCATAAATCCGGTTCATCTGAGTCGTAGTCAGTTCCTCGTTGAGATCCCGACGAGTCATCTTGACGGCATTCATAGGTTTAAGGTCAATACCAAAAACCTCTTCCCTCACAGGACGGCTCACCAACTCCACTATCAATTTTGCAATATCTACCGAGCCATTATGGTTCTGACCAATCTCTCCAATAATATAGGTTTCTCCCTTTTTTATCATGGTGTATGATTATTTCTTCACGTTCTGACTAATACTGCTCTTCATGCTCTCTTTTATCTCTGAATGAGTATCCAGATAGTCTACTACATCCCTTATGGAGAAGTTGCCTATCTTTCCTTTTAGAGACGCATAAACTTCTTTAGCATTTTCAAAATCTTGCGGTGTGTCAACAGTCAGGCGTATATCATCTCTTCCTTCAAGAATAGGATCAGCCTGTATCCATTCGCATTTATACTCACCGGGATGCGTGTAAATATGATAAGTGACGTGCTCATGTGCAGGAGAACCTTTATCTGTAGAATTATACACTTTTTTCAAAGCGGAAAGCCTGACGAATTCACCCCAGAAACCGAAATGAGTCAATATTGATGGTTTGCCATTAATTTGAAAGCCTATATAATCGGCATCGCTTGTTTCTGCCTTGTCAATCAGGGCTTGAATCCCGCTGCTGTCAAGGAATGGATTGTCAGAGCAGATTCTTACAATTCCATCAAGATGGAAGGTCTCTGCTGCATTGATAAATCTTTCAAGCACATCTGATTCAGATCCTCTGAACACGTTTTCACCCTTTTCGTTAAGGAAAGATTCCAACTTATCATCGGAATCGCTTGTAGAAGTGGCAACGATAATCTTAACTTCAGGGATTTTTCTAAGGTTGTCAAGCAATACTTCGAGAAGGGTCTTATCACCATAAAAATCCTTCAAAATTTTTCCGGGAAGTCTTGTGGACCCCATTCTTGCCTGTATTATTATTCCTATATTCATTTCAATGCAGTTTATTATCATCTCCATATTTGGGGGATGAATTTTTAACTACAAAGATAATAATTATCTGACATTCCACCAAACATCGCACTATTTTCTTCTATTTTTGAATCAATTTGCGGCCATTGCGGATTACTATTCCTTTGTAGGAAGCATCAACTTCCTGGCCCCAGACATTATAGGTCTTATTGTCATAGAATTTAATTTCGCCATCGATCTCATCCACACCGGAATCAAGGCTGGAGCCATCAATATATGATTTTTCGCTGACGAAGAAGAGGGTTATCTTATTGGGTTTTGCGCTTAAAGACTTGG
>CAZCZX010000228.1:0-4479 GCA_964503095.1 uncultured Sangeribacter sp. | reverse complement strand
GCGAGCACTTGCATCAAGGTGTGGCGTCCGAGCCATATCCTCGCGGAGCCAAGGAGTCCGGCTACCAGGATAGCCTCGACTATCCACCATGTCATGGCTCCTACCGTCGGACCTTCCTTTGTCATCTGAATCAACATTGCCACTATTCCGGCGATACCGGCGGCATGTGCACTGATTTTCCACCAGAAATTCACTATCAGATTGATAAGTCCTGCCAATGCTCCACCGGCGTAGAACATAGCCACCCATAGAGGAGCCATTTTGGCATAGAGGAATATCCCTGTGCCCAACAAGCAGACAATGGTAATGACATATGGGATAAGGCGTTCTTTACGTCCATTGAGACCAATGTCTTCGATGATCCCCATTTTTTTGAGCAGAAGCACCAACAGCATCGGCACTATGAAATTAGCACCAATCACTATCAAAGTGAACACCAACTTCGTATGGAATGGAGCAAAAGACAGAAACGAGAGGTTGAATATCAACAAGATGCCATATACCGGCATCAGCAATGGCACAAATACCCACGAAAGAACATTGGCACAGCGAGTGACAATTCGCTCAAATGGAGTATTATCCTCCGGCTGCACAGGATGGTCGGACGGAGTTTCCTTCACATTTTCTGCTACTGAGACAGCCGCCACTTCCACTGAGGAGGTGGCTTCAGACACAGAGGTTTCGGCTTGGACGGAACTCTCTTCTTTCGGAGTCTCAGGAGCAACCCAACCTTCGGGCTTTGGCATATAGTCGAAATGATTAGACATATTTATAGAATTGAGAGGGTATTTGACTTGAGAAATTCATATCCCTACGGGTGATGGGATGCGCAAAACGCAAGGTCTCTGCATGGAGCGCCAGCCTATGAAGGGGACCTGAACCATTGCCATATTTCTTATCACCCGTGATGGGAAATCCTAAATCGCGTGCATGGACACGGATTTGATTTTTTCGCCCTGTGTCGAGTGAGAACTCGGCAAGTGTGTGTCCTTTTCCTTTCTTGCGAACCTTGAAGCGAGTGACTGCAAGCTTTCCTTCGGAGGGATCTTCGGTGGAATACACCTCATGCTGCGATGTCTCAGCCAAATGGCTTCTGATTTCTCCACTTTCTTTCTCCATCTCGCCATCAAGAAGAGCCACATATTTGCGCTCGAGCACAATATTATTCCAATTATGCTGCATTGCTTCCTTGGCTTCAATGGTCTTCGCAAATACCATCAGGCCCGAAGTGTCGCGGTCAAGGCGATGCACAATGAAGATCTTATTGGAGGGATGCACCGACTTAACATATTCACGCAGGATGCTATATGCTGTGTCGATCTTGCTCTTCTTGGAAGTCTCAGTATCAACAGACAACAAACCATAACCTTTGTCTACGACGATGATGTCGTCATCTTCATAGACAAGTTTAAGCCTCGGATGGCGGAAGACCACAAATGGGCGAGTCAGATTCAATTCTACGACAGAACCGGGAGCCACCGGCGCGTCAAAGGCATTAGTCACCTGGCCGTCAATGGCAAAGTGACCGAATTTGAGCCATTTTTTGACATCCGCACGCTTTACGCCCGCTATTGAAGCAAGCGCAAACTCCATAAGGCCTACCGGCTCCTCTGTTTTATTTTCACGACGCACAATGCGGTCGGGCTGCCACCCGGCACCTCTTCCTCGCCTATTATTATCAATTTCTTTCATATTTCATTATAATCTCTATATAAAACACTTTTGGAGGCGAAAAATATCTCTATCAAATCATTTTTTCTTATTTTGCTTCGATAAATTGAAAATATTTTGCTACTTTTGCAGTTAAAATCAAAAATAATCACCAAACTATGAAAAGGAATTTGTTTAAAATATTCGCTTTATCCATAATTCTTCTTCCTCTTTGTGCCTCTGCCCAACAAGCCACAGGCCTTAAAGGCCTTACTCAAAAGATGAACGAGCACGGTGTATTCAACAAAGTGGAAATAGCAGCAAACATCGGCACGACCGGTCTTGGCCTCGAGATTGCATCTCCAATCACCGAATGGACTAAACTTCGCGCCGGAGTAGACTGGATGCCCCAATTCACAGTTCCCATGACTTTCGGAATGGAAAGCTATGTGGATGGACAGATCAGCAATAAGTTTAACAAGATACAGGATCTGATGGATAAGTTGACCGGTCTGACTATCGACAAGGATATCAAGATGGATTCCAAGCCGACTATGACCACTTTCAGGCTCCTTGTAGACGTATATCCTTTTAAAGCCAACAAGCATTGGCACTTCACTGCCGGCTTTTTCGTAGGTGGAAGCAGTGTAGGCAAAAGCATCAACCAAATGGCTGAAATGCCCTCTCTCCTTGCTCTTAATGTATATGACAGACTTTATCAGAAAATAACTTCCGATGATTTTGTCGATAAAATTACTGCTGAACCTCTATATGGGGATTTTTACATTGACCCTAATATTGCCATAGAACTGCAGGAAAAGATGCTTGAACTCGGTAGACTCGGTGTGCATGTGGGCGACTATAAGGATGGCACTCCATATATGATGATGCCGGATAAAGATGGCACAGTGAGCGCACGGGCAAAAGTGAATAGATTCCGTCCATATGTAGGATTTGGATATGGAGGGGCGTTGAGCAAAGACGGCAAATGGCAAGCCTCTTTCGATGCCGGAGTGCAATTCTGGGGCGGCGTGCCGAAAGTGACTACCCATGATGGCACTGTGCTCAATGACCTCGTGAATCTTCGTGGCAAAGTGGGAGACTATATGGATCTTATGAAATTAATCCCTGTGTATCCTACTATTGACTTTAGAATTTCATACCGATTCTAATTGAGAATTGAGAATTGAGGATTTAGAATTGAAAATTGAGGATTGAGAATTGAGAATTGAGGATTGAGAATTGAGAATTGAGGATTGAGGATTGAGGATTGAGGATTGAGAATTGAGAATTGAGAATTTTTCTTTTTAGGATTTTGTTTTTTCATTAATATAGTTGCGGTGGAGGAGATCTTTCAGATATTGTGGGGTAGCCGAATGCTTGGGATTCCGTTTTCTCTTGAAAACGGTGAAAGTGTTCGTGTGATTGACCCCGGTATTCTTAACCGCAATTCCGGTCCGGATTTCTTTAATGCTAAGGTGAAGATCGGAGGAAAGGTTTGGGTAGGTAACATAGAGATCCATATGAAGGCCTCCGACTGGCACCGACATGGGCATGACAATGACCCTGCATATGAGAATGTGATTCTTCATGTGGTGGCACTTAGTGATACTTTTATTATCAGGAAGGATGGATCGGAGATTCCGCAGTTGAAAGTCACTCTTCCGGAGAAATTTTATCAGACTTTCGCTCATCTCACTTCTACAAGCCCGGAAATCAAATGTGCGCCACGACTGCATGAAATAGACCAAATGCGACGCACCGATTGGCTTGAAACTCTTTCTATAGAACGCATTCAGCAAAAGGGAGCAAGATTAGAGGAAACTCTGAAAGCTCTTAACGGAGACTGGAACGGGGCTTGCTTCATCACTCTTGCCAGAGGACTCGGTTTTGGACTTAACGGTCTTCCTTTTGAGATGCTTGCATCAAGCATCAATCTGAATCATCTGAGGCGGCATTCTGACAATATTCTCCAGATGGAGGCGATCTTTTTCGGTCAGGCAGGTCTGCTCGACCCTATGATGCACACTACTGACCAACGATATCAACTGATGTGCAGAGAATATCAGTTTTTGGCTCGCAAATATTCCATGAAACCGATCCCAAAGACGGCATGGAAATTCTCTCGCACACGTCCTCAGAATCTCCCTTTCCGCAGAATAGCATTGCTTGCAAAGGCGATGGCAGACACTCCTGATCTTCTTAACCAAATACTCTCCACGGGAGGAGATGATGATCGGCTGAGACCTCTATTTCGTTGGCAAGTTGACCCTTATTGGAGCCGGCGACTCACATTCGGCGGTGACTGCCAGACTGATGCCAATCCTCCATCATTGTCAGACTCAAGCATAAATATCTTGCTGATAAATGTTGTCGTCCCCATTCTTTACACTTATGCTCTTCTTCATTCCGACCATGAGCTAAAGGAAGCTGCAATCAACCTGCTGCTTTCTCTCCCTCCGGAAAAGAACACAATCATAAGGGAATGGCAACATTTAGGGTTCAAGCCCAAAGATGCGGTCGCCACGCAGGCTCTAATCCACCTGAAAAATGAGTATTGCTGCCGCCATGACTGCCTTCATTGCCGCTTCGGAAATCATTTGCTTATAGCTACTATTAAAGATTGAGATCAGGGGCTGCCGATCCAAATCAAAAAAAATAGGCGCAGATCTTCAATTCAGCCCAGAAATCCAATCCTCAACTTTGTGAATTCTGCTATATTAAGAAACTTGCGAAAAATGAGTTATAAGGAATATAACTCTGGCTCCTATTTCTTTGAGATGGTTATGGTCATGATTAGTCCTTCTATGCCGGATTGGGTCTTTGTCT
>CAZCZX010000227.1:0-4502 GCA_964503095.1 uncultured Sangeribacter sp. | reverse complement strand
CAGAGAAATGGACATGGCCGACTGTCAAGAGGGTGATGACAAAGAAATTTCAGGCTCAGATAGTGGGATTGGCTGTTTTCTCTTTTCTCTATGGGGTATGCATAAAGCACTGGAAATTTAAATTCTTATGGACAGAGAATCCTTATTGGTTTACGATTTCTCTGTTTGAAATGTTTGTGCTTTACCTTGCAATAGCATTGATAGTGAAAAAGACGAAGAGCAATATTCCGCTATATCTACTGTTAGGGGCATCCTTTGTCGCGCCTTTCATTTTCAATTATTTCACGAATGGATACACAATGCAGAAATGGGCAGCGGGCATTCAGATAGCACATACACTGAATTATTTGCCTTACTTTATGCTTGGAATCTTCGCCAGGCGATTCGAAGGATTCACCTGGAAGATGGTAGATAATCAATATTTCAAGGCATTGATGATTGTGGCATTTTTCTCACTTGTGATATTCTATGGATGCCGACATTCTTATTCTTTGCAATGGGATTTTGTGATGACAGCGATGCGGATAAGCGGATTGATGACGGTGCTGATATTTTTCCGGACATACCGAGACTGGTTTGACAAAGGGAATATCGTAAGCAATACTATGTCGCAGGTAGGAAGCCGGACGTTGGATATCTATTATCTCCATTATCTTTTCATTCCAAATCTGGCGTTCATGAAAGGATTTCTATCCTCGGGAGGAGGGAATAATGTTGTCGCGATGCTGACAATTGGGCTTTTGATATCATCATTGGTAATAGCCTTGTGTCTCTTGGTGAGTGCAATCCTGCGCACATCGCCATTCCTTGCCTCATGGCTCTTTGGTGCCAAGGCCGACACTCGAAAAGCATAAAAGCCGGATTGCAAATTCATATTGCACAAAGATTATTTTGCTGATATGGTAGATTTTTAGTAAATTTGCAAGGTGATAACTCTGCTTTTGCAAGTGAAAGCAGACGATGTATGATTATAAGGCAAAACGTGAATAAAAAATGTTGAGAAAGTTAATTGTATTTAGCGTGTTGATTTCTGCCACTTTGTCTGCAATGGCAGAAAACAGTTCCATAACTTTTACGTATGCGAATGATGATCTTCAACCCTGGGGTAAGGGGAAGTCTGAAATTTATGACATAGCTATCCTAATCGACGAGCCGGCACTTATAGGAAAGAAAATCACCGGCATTCGTGCCATAATCAATGCCTATGAAGGAATAGAGTCAACTTCTTTATGGCTTTCAAAAGAATTGACATTAGAGAAAGTAGACGGAGTCAAGGTAACTGTGCCCGATTCTTATTCAGCATCCGTAGTTCCAAAGAAAGTCTCGGCTCCAGGAGATGACAACTTTATGGGAGAACTATCTGTGACTCTGGATACCCCATATGAAATTACAGAAGAAGGAATATATGTAGGCTACAGTCTGACAATTCCAACTGTTGATAAAGGCTCATCACTCACTGACCAGCAAAAGTATCCGATTATAGTCACTCCCAGCGACAATCCCAAGTCGCTCTATCTTCGTGCTTCCAAAGATTTTCTAAAATGGACTCCCTATAACGAAAAGATTGGTTCGGCAGCAGCCATCTACGTAGATTTGGAAGGAGACTTTTCTGAATATAGCGTAAGCCTGAGAGAGTTGGAATCTATGTATGTGCCTGTTGAGAAAGATTTTTACATAAAGGCTGAAATATCCAACCCCGGCATGAAGGATGCCCGAAACATTGGCTACACCTACACAATAAATGGCAAGAATTATGAGAACACATTTGAATTTGCCGAGCCTATTCCTGCAGGAGGTGTCAACACAACTTTAGTGCAACTTCCCATCGCTCCTGTATCAGAAGTCGGGTCGTTTACAATTGATCTGGATATAGTCAAGGTAAATGGAGAGCCTAACCAAAATCCCAAGCCATCGGCATCAGCCACACTCAATGTTCTTCCTTTTGTGCCGGCACATCGGCCAATGGTGGAAGAGTTTACCGGGACTTGGTGCGGATGGTGCATTCGCGGTTATTATGCTATGGAGTGGCTTAACGAAGATTTTGGCGATAATGTAGTGCTTGCAGCCTACCACGACGGAGATCCAATGCAAGCCGAGGCCTTCCCGTTAGACCCTTCAAACATCGGATACCCCGGAGCAACCCTCAACCGTGGACTCGTAGGTGACCCCTATTATGGTAAAGATGAAGATGGATTTGGCATGAGGAAAGATGTGGTCAAATCCATGTCTGAGATAGTGCCAGCCGATATCCAGGTGTCGGCAACATGGGCAGACCAAGACATGACAAAGATCTCAGTGAAGTCAACCTCCACCTTCTTTGAAGAAAAAAGTAACGCAGGTTATAAAGTTGGCTATCTACTTCTTAACAACGGAGTGACCGGATCAGGACAGGGCTGGCTGCAACATAACTACTTCCCTAACTTTGCGGCTAAATATGCCGGAACCCAACTTGAATTCCTGACAAAAATGAGCACTTATGTTCCAGGATTGATATTCAATGATGTAGTAGTGGATGCCTCCGGAGTAAAAGGGGAAGAGGGGACAATTCCTTCAGAAGTGCTATTCAACCTTCCATATCAAAATGAGTTTTCCTTTGACATTTCCGGCAATACCAGAATCCAGAGCAAAGACAAGCTTTATGTGGCTGCATTCATCATAAATCCTGACGGCACTATATTGAACTCCAATAAAGTGCATGTGGAAGAGGGAGCCTCGATAGATGCAATCACTACCGGAGCATGGGAGGTAGGATCTGAATATTACAGCATTTCCGGTGCTCGCGTTGCGAATCCTGAGAATGGGATATATCTGAAAGTGTCAAAAATGTCTGACGGCTCCATAATAACGAAAAAAATTACAAAATAAAACAATATGAAGAAATTTTTACTTTCGATTGGAATAATCGGGATTTCCCTCTCTGCCATGGGAACTCCGTCTAAAATTGCCCCCGGGCTTGACTCAATGACCGACATTATATACAATGCCGAGGGAGAAAGAATCGATGTGACCGTGACCACCAATGGCCTTACCTTTTCGTATTCCGGTTTAGAGGTGTATCATGACCAGCAGATGGCGTCTCACATAGTATATGGCGACAATAACGATGTCTATTTCTTTGAAATATTCCCATTTCTTCCTACACAAACATATTTCAAAGGAGTCAAGGAAGGAGAGAAAATTACAGTAGACCTTCCGCAGGCTGTATATTACGACGACTCTTGTGGA
Source organism: uncultured Sangeribacter sp. (assembly GCA_964503095.1). Taxonomy (GTDB): domain Bacteria; phylum Bacteroidota; class Bacteroidia; order Bacteroidales; family Muribaculaceae; genus Lepagella. Next base: position 1,277 of record CAZCZX010000227.1, on the reverse strand, counting down.
ATGACAGAAGCGTACTATTATACTCTTGTAGATATAGTAGAGGGAATTGACGACGAGGGTTATCCTACCACTTCCTTCAATCCAAGAGAAAAAACAACCATGACCTTCTCTATCGATGAGTATGGCACCATTACAGCCGATGGACTCAATGAAAATCTTTTGTTTGGAGCATGCGACAGCGAAGATGGAATGTGGATTGGATTGGGCGCCTCTTCTTTGTCAATTTCTACGTTTAATGACAAACCCGTGGAAATACCTGAAGGCTTTGAAGTTGCTGAAAATTATTGGACATCAGAAGGTGATGGATATGGATGGCAAGTTAACTTTGCTCAAAAGGACAACACCGTATATTTTCAAGGACTTTCTGAAAGACTTCCGGCGGCTTGCGTGAAAGGAAATGTGACTGAAGAAGATGGCAAGGTGATAGTCTCTATACCTCAAAATCAATATGTAGGGGATTATAGTTCTTTCCATATTTTTACAAAATGCGTGCGTATGAGTACTGACGACAAGGGGAATGTCTTCTTTGATGATCTTATGCCTTCAGACTATGATTTCAAGCTAATATGGGATAAAGAGAATAATACGATGGTAGCCAAAGACAAAGATATAGTCTTGCTATTCAACACTTCTCTTACAGATGTATTTATGATCAACGACCTGACAGATATGAAACTTATCAGACAAGAATCATATGAGGGTGTTCCGGAGAATCCTTATGGCCTGGACTTTACTGACGTAATGGACGATGAAGGTTACTATCTATTGAGTGTGAATGTGCCGGCGAAGTCAACAGAAGGAAAATATCTAATGCTCGACGACCTCAGCTATGTGATTTATGTGGATGATGAAGTATGGACTTTGGATGAGAATGACTATCTTTTGGAAGAATCCATTGAGGAAATACCATGGACTTTCAATAATGAATGGATTCTAAAGACATATGAATCATGCCAGCGCAGAGTGGCATTCTTTGCACAGGGCATGAGTACCCTCGGGGTGCAGACCGTCTACAACCATAATGGAGTGGAGACACGTAGCGAAATAGTGACTCTCAACTTAGAAGAAGATGCAGTGTTAGAAACAGCAGCATCGAAAGTGAAAGAAGTGAAATATTATGATCTGACAGGCAGTGAGGTAAAAAATCCGGCAAGCGGCATCGTAATCAAGCGCATCATTAATAATGATGGTTCAATTTCTACACAAAAACAGATCTAGTATCATTGCTCAACTTCTTCCCCAAAGGAGTTTTTCTCTAAGAGATGCGGCAAAAGTGT
>CAZCZX010000226.1:0-4535 GCA_964503095.1 uncultured Sangeribacter sp. | reverse complement strand
GTAATGGTGGTCAGCTTCGTAAACGCCGGTCTTATGTCGCTCGCCCAGTCAATGGCAGTAATCTTCGGCGCAAACGTCGGCACCACTGTGACCACATGGATCATCTCCGCATTTTCATTTGAAGTCAACATATCCGACTATAGCATCTTGCTTCTTGCCATTGGCGTTCCTATGCTTTTCATGAAGAAAAGCACATATAAGTCTTTGGGTGAATTCATTATAGGTTTCGTATTCCTCTTCATGGGTCTTGACCTCATCAGCCAGTATGTGCCAGACCTTAAGAGCAATCCCGAAATGCTCCAGTTCCTCTCCAAATACACATCCCCCGGCTATGGATCAGTGCTCATATTCTTCTTGGTGGGCATTATCCTGACCATGGTGGTGCAGAGTTCAGCCGCCACCTTCGCCATCACTCTTATCATGTGCTCGCAAGGCTGGATTTCCTTCACTCTTGGATGTGCCATTATTCTTGGTGGCAATATCGGTACGACCATCACCCCGATTTTAGCAGCCCTCAGCGGTAATCTCGCTGCGAAACGAACAGCTATGGGACATGTCTTATTCAATGTATTAGGCTCCATAATAGTGCTCTGCATCTTCCATCCTTTCATGAATCTTGTTGCCGACATTTCCTATTGGTGCTGTGGCATTAATCCTCTCGACATCGATGCTGCTATGGACGCAAAGATGGCAAATTCTACCCTTCTTGACCCTGCGGGTGGGTTGACATCAAAAGCTCAGGCAGCAGTGGCATTCGGCCTCGCAATGTTCCCGACAGTATTCAATGCATGCAACCTTCTTGTGATGATTTGGTTCACAAAACAGTATGTGCAGATAGTATGCTGGATTATGCCTGCCAAGCATAAGGATGAAGAGGAGGAATTCTCACTCAAATATATCAACCATGGTCTGCTTCAGGCTTCAGAGCTCAATATCACACAGGCTCAGAAGGAAATCGAAGTGTATGGAGAGCGCGTAGGGCGTATGCTCACTATGGCAGAAGAGATAGTGCATCTGAAAGCAGACGATTCCAAATATTCCGAAGTTTATTCGCGACTTGAGAAATATGAGGATATAGCCGACAAGATGGAGATAGAGATTGGAAACTACCTGAACAAGGTTTCGGAAGGACGCCTCTCCCCCAACAGTAAGATGCGCATTGCGGGTATGCTCCGCATCATCAGCGAGATAGAATCAATCGCCGATTGCTGCTTCAATGTGGCAAAGACCACGCAACGAAAACTCCAGAACAGCGTAAAATTCCCCGAGAATATCGATAAGGAAGTGGACCACATGTTCAGCCTCGTAGACAAAGCTATGGAGAATATGCTCCAGATTCTAAAGGAGATGGAGAGTCCCGATGAGTCAAAGATTATCAAGGCTTACAATGTAGAGCGTGAAATAAATAATTATCGCAATCAGCTCCGCGACACCAACATCGCCAACATCAACGATCATCAATATGATTTCCAGGATGGTATCTTCTTCATGGACCTCATTGGGGAACTTGAAAAGATGGGCGACCAAATCATAAATGTGGTGGAAGGTGTGAAACATCAGTTCCGCGAAGAAACCCTCTAACCCCACTTAATCTTTAACACTTGTCTCTTAACTCTTAAAAACGAAGTGTCCCAAAGGTATTGCGTCATAATGTGCGGAGGGGCCGGAACGCGATTCTGGCCCTTTAGCCGTGAGTCAAGGCCCAAACAGTTTATCGACTTTTTCGGCACAGGACAGACCTTGCTTCAGATGACAGTAGAGCGGGTGCGTCGTCTTGTGCCAGAAGAGAATATGATTATCCTGACAAATGAACGCTATGCAGATGCCGTCCGCGAGCAACTTCCAGGGATATCTTCCGAACATATTCTTCTCGAGCCTACCAGACGCGACACCGCCCCCGCAATCTTATGGGCTGCACATCATATTGCTGCGCGAGATCCGGAAGCATCTTTTGTGACTCTTCCTTCAGATCATGTAATCTTAAAGGAGATCATATTTCAGGAAGCCCTACGGCATGGATTTGATTTCATAGAAAAAGCAGACCGCATACTGGCACTTGGAATTCCCGCAAAATCACCCAATACATCATATTCCTACATTCAGAAAGAGGATCCAATCGACGAAAACATATATCACATTAAGACAATTGCAGAAAAGCCAAGCCATGAAATGGCTAAGAAATTTGTGAAATCCGGTGAGTTTTTGTGGAACGCAGGCATTTATATGGGTAAGGCAAGATCTGTGATTGACGCATTCAATAGGGACGTTCCTGACATGGCAACACTGTTTGATGTCAATTCTGATATCTATCAGGGAGTGACCGAAATGGATTTCATATCCGATATTTATCCAAAGACCGCTTCTCTGCCCGTGGAATATGCAATACTGGACAGGGTTAAGAATGCCTACGTCTTGGAGGCAGAATTGGGATGGAGCGACCTAAGCACCTGGAATGCCCTTCATGCAATATCACCAAAAAACAAAGATGGGAATGTAACTCAAAACTGCCGCGCCCTACTCTACGACAGCAAAAACTGCATTGTCGCAGCTGAAGGAGAAAAAGTGATAGTAGCGGCCGGATTAGAAAATTACATCGTCGCTGACACCTCCACTGCCCTACTAATCTGCCCCATAGAAGCAGAACAACGCATCCGCAATATAGTCAACGACATACGTGAGCGATACGGCGATAATCTCACTTAATGGAAAACAAAGTTGTAATTAACTTTGAACATGCCTACCCATAATATGTTATAACTTTGAGTTATAATTGAAATTACCTCTTCTATAAAAAATATGAAAAACCACTAAACACACATCGCTATGGAAATACTCGACTGGCTGGTGAAAACGCTGCGGGAAAACCCGGCAATCGCCATATTCCTTACTCTTGGTATCGGTTTCTGGATCGGGAAACTGAAGTATAAAACCTTCTCATTAGGCACTGTGACCTCTGTTCTTCTGGTAGGTGTACTTGTTGGGCAACTTGATATTCCTGTGCCTGGTCCGTTGAAGCAGGTGTTTTTTCTCCTTTTCCTGTTTGCCATCGGATACAGTGTGGGCCCACAGTTCTTTGCATCCCTTAAAGGATCCGGCATCAAGCAGGTGCTGTTTGCCGTCGTGATGTGTCTCATAGTGCTTGGTTGCACCTTTGGAGTGGCACAATTATTCCATTATAATAAGGGAGAGGCAGCCGGCCTTTTTGCCGGTGCTCAGACTATCTCAGCAGTGATTGGGGTCGCTGACGATACAATTCAGACTCTCAATGCCTCCGACGCTGACAAGACTGCATGGACTAATATTATCCCGGTCTCTTATGCTGTAACATACATTTTTGGCACAATTGGTTCGGCATGGATACTCGGTACGTTGGGCCCAATGCTCTTGGGCGGACTGAAGAAAGTAAAACAGCAGACAGAAGATCTTGAAAGAAGCATGAATCAAGATCCAAGTTCTAACGATCCTTCGCTTGTCAGCGCATGGCGCCCTGTCGTATACCGTGCTTACAAAGTTGATGGGACCTGGTTTGACGCTCCTCACACAGTAAAGGAAATTGAGGACTATATGAATCAGCAAGGCAGACGACTCTTTGTAGAGCGTGTGCGGAGCAACTCCGAAATTATAAGTCAGCCGGCTCCTGACTTTTCTATCAAGAAGGGAGACGACATAGTCATTACCGGACGCCGTGAGTTCGTAATAGAAGATGAAAGTTGGCTTGGAACGGAGATATCAGATTCCTCGCTCCTTTCATTCCCGATTGAACGGATTCCCGTAATGGTGGCATCCAAATATGTTAATGGCTCTACAGTGGCAGATTTCCGGGAATCTCCACAAGCACAAGGTGTGGTGATCGACAGTATCAAGCGTGGCAACGTGGAGATACCGGTATTGGCATCTACCCGATTGCAGCGTGGTGATATACTGACCATCAGTGGCCTTGTGTCAGATGTGAATGCTGCAGCCTCTTATATCGGATATCCGGATAAACCCACCACGGCTTCAGATATGGTCTTTATTGGAATTGGCATTGCGATTGGAGCGCTTATTGGAGCCATTACGGTTCATTTTGGTGGCATACCAGTGAGCCTCTCCACAAGCGGAGGCGCATTGATCGCAGGTCTTGTGCTTGGCTGGCTTCGCTCCAAGCACCCGACATTCGGTCAAATTCCGGATTCTGCGGTTTGGGTCTTCAATAATGTGGGCTTGAATATGTTTATTGCAGTAGTAGGTATCTCTGCGGGGCCAACCTTTATCTCAGGCTTACACCAGGTAGGATGGCAGATGCTTGTAGCCGGTATACTTGCCACCGGTCTTCCTCTTGTGATTGGGATTTTTGTGGCAAGCAAGATATTCAAGTTTCATCCGGCAATAGCCCTCGGATGCGTGGCAGGGGCAAGAACCACAACAGCGGCTCTGGGTGCAATCCAGGATTCGCTTGATTCTACTGTGCCAGCCATGGGATATACAGTAACGTATGCTATTGGAAACACGTTGCTGATACTTTGTGGATTGGCTATGGTATTATTATAAAATAA
>CAZCZX010000225.1:0-4543 GCA_964503095.1 uncultured Sangeribacter sp. | reverse complement strand
GAGTCGCCAGCCATCCAAATGGTTATGGTGTCGGTCTGCTCTTGTGCAAGAGCTCGCGTTGGCAGCAAAGCTGCCAGCGCGAGTAATAAAACTGATATTTTCTTCATGTCAAATTTCAATGTGCAAATTATTATGCCACTTCAATTTTCTTGTAACGCGGTACAAGGAGTTTCATAATGCACCAACCTACGAGATAAGCGACACCGCAAATGCAGAATACGATGAAATATCCGGCGGGTTTACCAGTGAAGCTGAACAACGACATCTGTGTTTCAGCAGAATAGTCGAATAGGATACCTGAGAAGAAATTAATGAGGAATGATCCACATCCGCCTGCCATGCCACCAATACCGATGATGGTAGCGATAGTGCTCTTCGGGAACATATCGCCTACTACGGAGTAGATGTTGGCACTCCAAGATTGGTGAGCTGCTCCAGCGATACCAATTATAATGATAGGCAACCATTCTGAAACGGAAGCCAAAGGCTGAGCGAGAAGAGCGAGCAACGGGAAGAGAGCAAAGATGAACATAGCTCTCATGCGTGCCGCATATGGATTGACAGTGATTCCTTTCTTAGCAGCATTATCGATGAAGATTGAGGGGAGTTTACCACCATAGATAGAGAGCATAGTGATAAGATAAAGCACAAAGATCATCAGCATGCCTTCGCCTGTAGAAGTAGACAATTTGAACACGTCTGTGATATAAGCCGGAGTCCAGAAAAGGAAGAACCACCACACACCGTCAGTAAGGAACTTACCAAAGAATACCGCCCAAGTCTGAGGATATTTGAAGCACTGCCAGAATGGGATGGTAGCAGTCTCGCTATCTTCAATCTCAGCCTTTTCGCGAGCAGTCTCATCTGGATCTGTATTGTCTTGCTCAATATAAGCGAGCTCAGCTTCATTGACACGCGGATTCTGAGCCGGTTCCTTATAAAGGAATACCCAGAAGCCCATCCAAACGAAACCGAGAGCACCGATCACGATGAAAGCCATTTCCCAACCGTTGCCCCAACCAATGCTCTGGAAGAAACGAGCGAGAGGGCCGATTGTGAAAGGAGCGATCAAAGCTCCGACAGCAGAACCTGCATTGAAAATTGAAGTTGCATAGGCACGGTCACGCTTCGGGAAGTATTCAGCAGTCACCTTGATAGCAGCCGGGAAGTTGCCAGCCTCACCAAGAGCGAGGACAGTACGGGCCGCGAGGAAGAACCAAACTGAAACCGTAGCAATCAGAACAGCAACGTCGCCAGAAGCCTCCACAAGAGCATGTGCATTCTTCATGTCGAGACCATTGAAAACATTTAAATAACTTTCAGTGCCAATGCCGCAAAGCGCATGTGCACATGCACCAGCCGACCAAACACCGATAGCCCAGAGGTAGCCTTTCTTAGTGCCCATCCAGTCGATGAATCTACCAGCAATAAGGTTGGCGATAGCATAGACGATAGAGAAAACTGCGGTGATAAGTCCGTAGTTAGCATCAGTCCAGTGGAACTCAGGAGAGATGAACTCCTTCCAAGTCAAAGAAAGCACCTGTCGGTCCATGTAGTTGACCGTGGTGGCAAGAAAAAGCAGCAAGCAAATGGTCCAACGGAAATTGGTCATCTTTTGGTTGGCTGCTGCCAATGGAGTTTGATTTGCCATAATTAGAATTTGAAGTAATTTTTAGCGTTATTATAGCAAATGTCTTCAATCATCTGATTGACGCGCTTCTCCTCATATCCGGTGTAAGGGATTTCGCCGTTTTCGATATCGTTACCAACAAGGTTACAGAGAGTGCGACGGAAATATTCGTGACGAGGGTATGAAAGGAATGAGCGGCTATCGGTCAGCATACCAACGAATCGGCTAAGCAATCCAAGAAGAGACAGGGCGTTCATCTGCTTCTGCATGCCATCCTTCTGATCGAGGAACCACCAGCCTGATCCAAGCTGAATCTTACCTGCCACACTACCATCTTGGAAGTTGCCAAGCATAGTTGCCATCACTTCGTTGGCGCATGGGTTAAGGTTGTAGATGATAGTTTTGGCGAGTTTGCCGTTGCTGTTAAGCTTATCGAGATATTTAGCACATTTCTTAGCAGTGTTGAATTCGCCGATGGAGTCAAAGCCAGTGTCAGGACCAAGAAGTTTAAACATCTTAGAATTGTTGTCGCGGATGGCACCATAGTGGAACTGTTGAGTCCAACCGCTTTCATAGTCCATCTCAGCAAACACAATCATCATAGCGCTCTTGAACTTGTCGATTTCTTCCTGAGAAAGTTCTCCGCCATTCATGACTTTAGCAAAGATAGCGTCGATTTCAGGCTGAGTATAGTCTTCTGCATAGAATTCCTCAATGCCATGGTCTGAGAGGCGGCATCCCATTTCCTCAAAGAAGTCATGACGCTTCTGGAGAGCGTCCACAAGATCATTGAAAGTGCGGATCTCAATGCCGGCTGCTTCGCCAAGTTTTGCGATATATTCGCGATATTCAGCGGGTTTATCTACAGCCATAGCCTTGTCCGGGCGCCAAGTTGGGAGCATCTTAATCTCGAAACCGGAGTCTTTCACCTGTTTGTGATATTCGAGAGAGTCAGCCGGATCGTCGGTAGTGCAGACGGTCTCAACATTGTAGCGGCGCATAAGACCACGAGCAGTCATGTTAGGATCATTGCGAAGTTTATCGTTGCACTCGTCGAAAATCTCCTTAGCAGTCTCAGGATTGAGAAGTTTGTCGATGCCAAATGCAGTCTTAAGCTCAAGATGAGTCCAATGGTAGAGAGGGTTGCGGAAAGTGTAAGGCACAGTCTCAGCCCACTTCTGGAATTTCTCCCAGTCAGTAGTGTCTTTGCCAGTGCAGAAACGCTCGTCAACGCCGTTGCTGCGCATAGCGCGCCATTTATAGTGGTCACCACCAAGCCAAAGCTCAGTGATAGAGGAGAATTTGTGGTCGTCGGCCACCATCTTCGGAATCAGATGGCAATGATAGTCGATGATAGGCATTTTAGCCGCATGCTCATGATAGAGCTTCTGTGCAGTTTCAGTCTGCAACAGAAAGTTTTCGTCCATGAATGGTTTCATAAAATGTTAAATTATGAATGATGAATGATAAATTAATCAAAGTTCAAAAGCATAAAATATGCAGATTAGAGGGTAACTCCATTTTTGAAGATTGCGATTTCGTGGATACCGGCTTTTTCGGAATGCACTTTCTTTCCGCTTGCCACTTCGAGGACGAAATCGGCAAATTCTTTAGCCACGGTCTTCATGTCGGCATCTTCCACAAGCACTCCGGCATTGAAGTCGATCCAATCCGGTTTTCTGCGTGCGAGATTGCTGTTGGTAGAAACTTTAGCAGTAGGAACGAAAGTTCCAAATGGAGTTCCACGACCTGTAGTGAAGAGCACTATCTGGCATCCTGCGGCAGCAAGAGCTGTCGAAGCCACGAGATCGTTGCCGGGAGCAGACAGAAGGTTAAGACCATGGTTGTGGATACGCTCACCATAAGCGAGCACACCCTTCACTTCACTTTTACCACTTTTTTGTGTGCATCCAAGAGCTTTTTCCTCAAGAGTTGATATGCCTCCGGCTTTATTTCCGGGAGAGGGATTCTCTCCAACTGGTTCGCCATGACTAAGGAAATACTCCTTGAAGTCATTAATTAGAGTCACGGTTTGATCCAAAAGCTGATCATCGGCGCATCTTTGCATAAGAATAGTCTCAGCGCCAAACATTTCAGGAACCTCTGTAAGTACAGTAGTGCCTCCTTGGCAATCGCAAAGGAAATCTGAGAACTCACCAAGCAATGGGTTGGCAGTAATACCGGAGAAACCGTCGCTGCCACCGCATTTCAAACCTATTTTGAGTTTTGAAGCCGGGAGAGTGGTTCGCTTATCAAGCTTAGCTTTTTCATAGAGATCGCGAAGAATTTTGACACCGTATTCCACTTCATCGCCTTCCACTTCCTGGCAAACCATGAATTTCACGCGGTCTTTATTATAGTCTCCACAGAATTTTTCAAATACAGCGGGTTGATTGTTCTCGCACCCAAGACCAACGACAAGGACACCACCAGCATTCGGGTGAAGCACCATGTCGCGAAGAATCTTCTTAGTATTCTCGTGGTCGTCGCCAAGCTGAGAGCAACCGTAGTTGTGAGGGAAAGAGAAAATACCATCAACACCTTCGGCACCAGTCTCGGCATTGAGACGCTCCACAATCTGCTTTGCAATACCATTGACGCAACCTACAGTTGGGATTACCCAAATTTCATTTCTGACGCCAGCCTGACCATCAGGACGAAGATAGCCTTCAAATGTGCGCTCTCCGCCTTCGCAATGGGTTTTCTCCACCGGTTTTCGTTTCACGTCAGAATAGTCGAGTTGACCTGCAAGGTTAGTCTTAATGTCATGATCATCAAGGAATGAGCCTAAGGATATGTCGTGTTTGGCATGTCCGATAGGAAAACCATATTTGATGATATTTTCCCCTTCTTTAATATCTTTAAGGGCAAATTTATGTCCGGCGGGGATGTCAGATTGAAGGGTGAAAGTCA
>CAZCZX010000224.1:0-4559 GCA_964503095.1 uncultured Sangeribacter sp. | reverse complement strand
CTCGTTCATAACCGACTTCAGGACCGACTGTGAAGTGTTGCGCCTGCAATGACAAAGGAGCAATAGCCATGGCGACAGATGCTGCAATAAGTTTTGTAATCTTCATATTCTTAAATTTTAGTTTATGGAAACATCGTTCCGAATTTTTTAATGTCTATAATTGATTTTGATGGTGCAAAATTACTACTTCAAACTTTCATGTTGCAAATAAAAAGTTTCATATTTTGAAAATTTTATGTTTGTTATATTGTTGATAATCAAAGATGTTTTTTGGAGGTAAAAATTTTTTTCTGCGCAAACGATGTCAGACTTTCATAAATGATAAATTATGTGTAATTTTGCAGCATGGATTCAATAAAACTATACCCAAAATCTCGAATTATCCCCATAATTCTTTTATCTTTTTTCCATTATAGTAGGTTGCAGCAGCAAGTCTGATTCAATTAAGAATAGGCTTGAGATGGCTGAATCATTAATGAAGAAACATCCTCCATCTGCAATGACAATAATCTATTTCCTACGATTCACCAGAAATAGTATTATGCCAATTGCCAAGTAAATAAAGGCAGCTATATAGAAGGTATTTTGTATGTAGAATATAATTTTAGCGTCCAGTAGAAAGCGAGCGATAAAGGAACATAGACCGAGAATCGCTATCAGGCGAGATAATGGTCTTCTGGAGTAATGCCTTAAATTCTCTATTAAGAAAGAGAAAAAATTGTATTCCTGACTTACTCTATAAAGAAAATATCCCATAGTAAGCAAAAAGGAAAAGAATAATACTGGTTGAATATAAAATGAATTATACTCTTTTTGAGTATAAAAAGATGCATTTGCAAGTATTATGGTAAAATAACCTATTAAAGATAGTTGGCTAATATATACCCTATATTTCTTTTTAGCGTCCATAATAGATAGTATATAGAAGATTATTACGTTGTTTATTTCAAGATACTCTCTAAATTTTAAATAGAGATTCCCCCTCTATATTTCAAACGAGGAGGAATCTCATAAATCAATCCTAATGGTAGTTGTTTTTTTATTCCGTCGATTCTGTATCGAAGCCTTTCCAATACTCAACACTTGATACAAGCACTGAAATGGATGAAACAAGCTCATCTTTCTGATTTTCCTCCAATTCTTTAGTAGATAGTATTTCAGAGACGTACCTATTTGAGATATTTTCGACATCAGAATAGCTGTTGGAAAAATCTTGAATTGCCTCTTTGTAAAGTTTTACAATAGAATTTAGTTGTTCTGAATCATAATAATTCTCATAGTCACACCAGCGAGAATTAGTAATATCTTTGAAGAGTTGCTTTATTTCTTTGGTTCTAAATATTTTGTATTCTTTTCGTGTAATAAGTTTCTTTGCAAAAGCCTCATCAAGCGTGGCATTGCTATAATTGTGTTTTATAAGATTATCAAGAATTAAATTATGTTGGGCCCCATCTATCTGTAAACACTTTTTATCTTCAGGTAGTTGTAAGATAATTTCCATGGGATAATGAAGAGAATAATCGGAACAATCCTCTCTCATTTTCAAAAATGAAGAAATAAAAATATCATAGGCCTCGTCGGATTTTATTTGGATTGGAAATGCCGCCTCATAAGATCTGAAAGCTCCCACCAATGGGGCTAGAATTGCGACGCCTATTGCAATACCTTCAGGCCCACCCAAGCTTCCAATTGTAATTCCATAGGAAGCGCCTTCAACTCTTCCGAGGAAATCCCTTATTGATATCTTAAGTATACGATGCAGTCTTAAAGAATTTCCGTTGATTGAGGAAGTTTCTGCTACACAGTTGTAAAGGCTGTCGTTGTATGCTTTGAGCCGCAAAACAACATCGCTTGAGATAAGGTCATCATCAATCTTGGATGAGTTAAAGACTAGGTTTTTATCAGAAGTCTCTTGGACATCATCAATGCCGATAGAAGACTGACACGCTCCTAATAGAAACATTAGGAAAACGATAAATGAGTAAAATTTAATTTTCATATTAGTTAAGTAATTTAAATAAGATTTTGAAAACAGTATGGTATACTTAAGATTGAGATTGCATAAGTTGTCAGTAATATATTGAGGAACTAAAATATATTTATGAACAATCATAAAAGTTGTCATCATTAAATTTCGATGCTCCCAGTTGCTGTCCAATATTCGGTATTTATCTCAATTGTATAGTATCCCGATTCCATTATACTGAAAGTGGTGTTGATCTCAGAAGAGGAGTCAATGAGTTCTCCATCTTTGTAAAGAAGTGCTTCTCCGGCTGCTTCGCCATCATAATTTATAGTGATGGTACTCGACAATTCATCATAATACGCATCCACACATACGTGCATAGGAGCGCGATGGGGTCGTTGATTCGGTTTATCACTTGTTGGATTTATAACGATGATGACTGGTCTTGGTGTGGACTTATTATTAGCCCCATGCGCAGTAGAAGGAAGTGCGATTGCAATCATCGTCAGGATGATTAGAAAAATCTTTTTCATTTTACTAATTTTTGAAAGTTAATATTTGATTTCGATGCTGCAAAATTACTACTTCAAACTTTCATAATACAAATAAAAAGTTTCATATTTTGAAAATTTTATGTTTGTTATATTGTTGATAATCAAAGATGTTTTTTGGAGGTAAAAATTTTTTTCTGCGCAAACGATGTCAGACTTTCATAAATGATAAATTATGTGTAATTTTGCAGCATGGATTCAATAAAACTATACCCAAAATCTCGAATTATCCCCATAATTCTTTTATCTGTTTTCTTTGCTATCGTAGGTTGCAACAGTAAGTCTGATTCAATTAAGAGTAGACTTGAGATAGTAGAATCATTAATGGAGAATCATCCTGAATCTGCTTTGGCAATAATAGATTCTATAGATGTATCAGAAGTGAATGATAAAAGTTATAGAGCTCGTTATGCTTTACTTAAGTCAATGGCTCTTGACAAGAATTATGTTGATACTACTACCTTTGACGTGCTTCAGCCAGCCATTGACTACTTTCTGAAAGAAGGAACTCCGGATGAGAAACTCCGAACTTATTATTATCAAGGTAGAATATACCAGAATAAAAATGACAATGATAGCGCATTGAAATCATTCATTAGGGGACTAGATCTTAAGGATGTTTGCCAGGATTCTTTAACAATTGCTCGAATGCTTGTTGCGCAGGCAATTGTATATCTAAATTATTATGAGATTGATGGATACGTTGACAATAACTTAGAAGCTGCAAATATATACAAATTGAAGTTACATAAATACCATGAATTTGATTGTTTGACAAGTGCCTTAAACGGTCTAAATATACTTGAAGATAAAGAACGAGCCGACAGCGTAATAAATCTTCTTGATCAATTTAAGGATCTTGATGAAGAACAAAATCAAATGCTTAATAACCTTCAAATTACGTATATATACCAATTTGGCTCTCAAGAAGAATTAAAAAAACAGACTGATAACATTGAAGAGAATAAAAGTTTTGATGCAAATGGGATCATGAATCTTGCAAAGGCGTATGGCAAATTGGGAGACAACCTTAGAGCTTTGCAGAATCTTAATTATCTGGACGAAGTAAAAGCTGAGTATGACACATTAAAATATATGTCGATAAGATACCAAATTCTAAAAAAATTGAAATATTACGAAGAGGCTCTTAATGTATACGAAGACTATGTTCTGAGATTGGGAACTGCCAATTCAGCGAAATTCGAGCAGAAAAGCCAATCAGTTGAGGAACGGCATCAGATGGAGCTGCAAGCAGAACGGGCAGCTCAGAAGAGTTTCAGAGTGACGGCCGTGCTAAGCGTAGGAATCCTTGCTCTTATTATGATTATCATAGTATTGACTTTGGTGGCGAGAAGCCACAAGACCAAGAAAGTGCTGGCAATGCAGAAAGCCAGGACTGCGGAATTGGAGAATGATAATCTTAAGTCGGAAAGAGAAAGGCTTACACTCGAAAATGCCAATCTCCAACTTGAAAGAGATAAAAAGGCTTTGGAGGCTGAAAACCTTGCTCATCGTGTCCAGGTATTGGAAAGCGAGAGTGAAAGCCTGAAAGGCTTGCTTGAGTCTCAGGAGGAGATACCCGAGGAAGTGCAGAAGGCCATTAAAACGAGAATTGAGATGCTAAATTCCCTTTTAGCGGGCTATATTACCGACAACTCGAAATACGAGGAACCTTACGATATCTGGGTTAAGCAACTGACTGACAACACTGAGGAATTCATGAATTCTAACAGACTGGCATTCCAGGCATCTCATCCAGCATTCATTCACTATTTTGAGGAGCATGGACTCACTGAAAGCGAGATAAACTATGTTTGCCTCTATGCCATTGGTCTGCGAGGCAAGGAAGTGGGCAATTATATGAAGAAGCGGAGCCATGTCAATATCAGCAGCACAATCCGCAAGAAATTAGGCATCGACAAGCACGATACCAATATTGGTATCTATGTCCGCAAACTGCTTAAGGAATTATAGGGAAAAGAAGTTCCAAGATAACAATTTTGGCCTTATTTGCGTTATTAAAGAAAAGAATAACTCTAACA
>CAZCZX010000223.1:0-4587 GCA_964503095.1 uncultured Sangeribacter sp. | reverse complement strand
TAAATAATCAAAATTGCTTCTATGAAGATGCCAAATCCTCTTGGATTCAAAGAGCGCATCCATATAAAAGTGTGGGTACACTATTTTGATTTCTTCGATCACCTTATCTTCTAATCTGAAAATGACTCCAGTGCAATATTTTACACACCACTCAATATAGGATGGATTAATATCCAGAACATCAGCTAAGCTTAGTCCATTATATCGGCCGAAGTTAAACTGATTTTCGAGAGTCTGAAAGTTGCAAGTCATAAGACATCTCCACTTCGTTCAATCATAGCACTATGAGAATCAAAGATTTCATATTTGATGTTCTCCGATAGTTTCGTAACACGCCTTGTCACCACGGCAAATCCAGATCCGATTGCACGAAGTTTTGATCTTGATTCGAAATACAAATCGTGTTCATTTGGGTAATAATAAGCAATCGAATCTTCAATCCTAACACCATCAATTTGAGCAACTTTAGGATGAGGATTTTCTCTAGTCATAGTATGTATATAGTATTTTTTCTTCCAATCTGAATCTAAATTCAAGAATTTGGGAATATAAAGTAGATATACTGGATATTTTTCTTGAGAAGGTCTGCTAATTGCAGTGAATATTGGGAAACGATGCAGTTGTTTACCCAGATAAAATATTACTCTGTTAGAAAAAACGTTACATTCCCCTAAGGGAGGCATATCTATCTCCAAGCTTAGGATATTGTTAGTAGTAACAATGAAGCCATAAATTTCTGCTTCTTCTGCAATTGGTAGTATAACCTTCTCTCCGGCTGAAAGTTTTTGCCCATTGTTTATGGCTTCATCGAGCCTAATTAAAGAAGATTCAATCATAATCTATACCGAGTGAATTATAAAAATCTTGGAAAGCCTCTAATCTTCCACAATCAAGCGCTAAATAACTTTTGCCGATCAGAGATGGGTCATCAAAAAGCCATGCCAGTAATTGGGGATTGGCTTCTAGTTGTTCCATTAAATAACCTTGACAATCACAATCATAGCCATATTTTATATAATTCTGGCTAATAGCAATTCTTTTAAAAGAAACATTTGGAATGTATTCCAATTCTCTTTCGGTAGGGATTGTACTCATAATTATTCATATGTCATTATTAATACTAGTAGTTATCCTCAATAAAGATAACTTCTTTACAAATCTCTATCAAAGCTGGTGCAATCTTATTTTTCTTATCAAAATCAAATACAGTTTGTTCCAACATACCCTCCAACATGCCTTGTGTAAAATGCCTTACCATAGATAGATACATCATATAAGAGGAAATATCATTTCCCTTCATTTCTAAATTTTCAAACTTACCAAAATGATAATGTATATAGATATAGACAACTGGATATTTGAACATATTGTAAGCAGTCATTGTTTCCATAGCCACCTGTTGACCCTCATGTTTCAAAGCATTTAGGGTGGCAATCTTACAATATTAGTCAACTTTATTATATAAGTTCTCAAGATAGTCTTTCGACCAAGGGCATCTACGTCCCATATTTATACCTTCAGCCATTTGATTAATTTATAGATTACGAATATCAGCAAACTGTCCATAAAACTCTACTATTCTTAGTGGTGACATCATGGCGAATCTTATGCAGGTCATATTATTAAAAATATTGCATACAACAGGTTCATTCGAGTCATGCCAGCTCATAGAATCGGGGATTCTTCCATATTGAATTCTGTCATTCAGTACATCACCATACTGAGAACCGAAAATTGGTAAACCAAATTGCTTATTTATCCTAATTGGGATATCTCCTTGAAGCATTATTCCAATGCATTCATCATTCAAAACTTTTGCTACTATGGAAGCCTCGCAATTTCCACTGCTGATACAGCGACCATCTTGGTATTCTTCGAAGCGATTAGCTTCAAAAACAAAGGATTTCTTGTAGATTTGCATATCACTTTAGTTGCTTTAGGACCCTCTCTTAAGCAATAAATATAATACAAAAAAAGCGTAAGGTCTGTACTTGTCGCTCGCTCTACTGTTTGAGGCCTTCGCATTGCCCTGATCCGTTGAACGAGCAACGATGCAGAGGCCTCACGCAAATATGTAAGTATTCTCGCCATTATACGCTCGTATAATGGCGGTCTTGATATACATATTCACATAAGCATCTACCGTTGCTACATTCTTGACGGATCAGTGAAAGTTGCGAAGTTTCAAACAGTCAAGAAATGCGCTAAGTAACGCTTTTCATACAATTAGAATATCTTCTCCTCTACCTGGGAGGGGAACAGAGACTGATACTCTGTTGCAAAGTTAATAATTATTTCTCAAATTATTGCTATTAAAAATCACAAATATGCGTCTGGCATATAAATTGATGACTTTGTATTTGCAAATTCAATTAAATATGACTAATTTTGTGGTTGCCTCAGTTAATTGTAATATTTCATAGGCATTGATATGAAGTGAGAGAGGTTATTGTAAAGAATGATAAAGAAATTTCCAACAAAAATGGACAATCAACATAAACTATTCAATACTCTTTGGGAGCATCCTGAAAATGAAGTTGTCGAGTTTAAGAAGGCAGAAAATGACTATTCCTTTGAAAAACTTGGTAAATACTTCTCTGCACTCAGTAATGAGGCAAATTTACGTGGTAAATCATGCGCTTGGATAATTTTTGGTGTTTGGGATAAAACGCATCAGATAACAGGTTCTTCCTTTAAGAATGATGAAGCTTCGGTACACAAACTGAAGCATGATTTGGCGCAGCAAGTGACAGACGGCATGACTTTTCGTAATATCTATGAATTATCAGTTGATGGGAAGCGAGTGCTCATGTTTGAGATTCCGGCAGCTCCCCGAAATATTATAGTCAAATTCAAAGGCGTGCCATACGCACGCGACGGCGAAAGTCTGGTGACATTGAATCAAGATAAGTCAGATACGATACGTTTTCAGTCACCACAACCAGACTGGAGTGCCGAACTGGTAGACAATTCCTCAATCGAAGATTTGGATGAACTAGCTCTTGCTACAGCAAGAATCATGTTTAAGAAAGTACATGCTTCTGCTATTCCTGCAATCGAAATAGATGAATGGACAACTGAGGAATTCTTGGGTCACAGTGAAATGATGCGTGATGGAAAATTGACTCGAGCTGCCATCCTCTTATTAGGAAGGCCTATGGCCCTTCAAAAAATACATCCTGCTAATGCGCAAATCACTTGGATATGGAGAGATAAAGATGGAGAAGTGGTAGATTATGAGCACTTCACTATACCTTACATCCTTTCTGTTGATAAGATCTTCGGTAAGATACGCAACAAGACGATGCGCGAATTACCCGGAGGAACTTTGTTCCCTGACACGATGAAACAGTATGAAGATTATTCTGTCCGTGAAGCTCTACATAATTGCATAGTACATCAAGATTATTCCTTGGAGAGTAGAATTTTGGTTGAAGAGAATGAAGGTTTTCTATTTTATAGCAACCGTGGCGAATTCCTCCCAAAAACTGTTGAAAAAGTGCTTAAAGAAAGACGCGCTCAAAAGGTATATCGAAATAAATGCCTTAGTCAAGGCATGGTGCATTTCAATATGATTGACACCGTCGGTCGAGGTATTCCTAAGATGTTCAAGGAACAACGTCGCCGCTTCTTTCCAATGCCGGAATATGAGATTGACGAAGTAGAAAAGACTGTAAGTGTGACAATCTATGGAGTGTCAAGCGATGACGCTTATACTGACCTTCTTAAAAGTGATCCATCTCTTAGCCTTATGGAATGTCTATGGCTTGACGCAGTAAGAAGGCATAAATCAATTACCAAAGAAGCTGCCAAGCACCTTAAAGACAGGAATTTGATTGAAGGGAAGGCTCCTCGATATAATATAGCTCTTTCTGTGGCACGCAAGGCACAACAGGTTGGACATTACACTAAAGAGACTGGCTTGAACAAAACGGCTATGGTAAAACTTGTTTTGCAATTAGCTGACAATGCAGGTCCAAGTGGATTTAAGCGAGCAATGGCTTTTGAAATCTTGGAACAAAGCCTTCCAGCTGGAATGAGTAAGACTCAAAAATTAAACTTCTTGACCCACTTGTTGATGGAGATTAACGAAAGAGGCTTTATTGTTAAGTCTGAGAGTGGGAAATCGTGGATAATAACAGAAGATGGAAAGAAATATCTGAATTCATGACAATCGCATTGAGTGTTTTTTGAGCGTTTTTTGAGCGTTTTTGAGCGTTTTTGAGCGTTTTTTATCTCTACCCAAAATCTAAATAAGGGAAGAGAGAAAAGGAATAGAGAAGCATAAAAATCAAATAATCAATAATATCTCTCTTACCGCTAAGAAGTAATAGTGACAGAGAAGAGTGTTTGACAGTTAAAAAAGAGAATAAACAATAACAAAAGTATCCCGACATTCCCAATCATCCAAAACATAAATATTAGCTTACCGAGAAAGCAAAAGCGTGGAAAAAGGAAAACGAAGAATAGCATAATTAGAAAATTCGCATAAACATATGATTTTAAATATTTCTATATCTATGATGCACTAAGGGAGTTTTTAGATCCGTTATAATACCGACAAGTCAGAGGACTTGATTGCAATAT
>CAZCZX010000222.1:0-4594 GCA_964503095.1 uncultured Sangeribacter sp. | reverse complement strand
ATATTGCTGGGATTCTCCTGCATCACACGGTGGATTTGCCAACCAACTATTATGATGATACTCAGAATCACGAGAGTGCATCCAAGAATAATAGGTGCTGTAGGTGATAGGGAACTTGATGGTGCCATTTCATGCAATATTAATGCTAAAAGATTATTAAAAAGTACACATATTGGCACTGAAATGATTAATGCGGCAACAATCAGCACCAAATATACTCTGCCAAACAACCTGTATATATCCAGATTTTTCGCTCCGTTGACCTTGCGGACCGCAATTTCTTTCCTGCGTGCTCGTGTGTCGAGAGCAATCGTGCTGAAAATGCTCATTATGCATATCAGTAGGCTGACGCTTCCCAATATCCAGCCTGCCGCGTGGACGGAATCTACTATTTCCGGAATTCCACCTTGCATTGTTCGGTAATTGACAGCCATTTTGTTTATGATTGTCGGCTCAAGACGGGCAATCGTTTCGTCAACACTTCTTGAAAGAGCATTATATTGTCCTGATTTAGGTATTAACAAGTAATTATTTTCTGTCTTATTTATGTCGGGCATAATGCATACGAGTGCTTCCTCACTTCTATCGTAGGGAACTCTATTTAATATTCCCGCAATTGGAAAAGTTAAACTTTTAGTTGACGTATTTATAGTTAGGGTATTTTTATTCAGTATTCCAAATTCATTAAAACTGTTATAGAGGTTTTTAGAGATAAGCAGACAAGAGTTGCGGTCGATGTCCCTATTAAACCATTGTACGTCCATTCCAAGTATTGAAGGAATAGCAGGGTCGTTGGTCCAATATATTTTGAAATAGGTTTGATTATAATATTTTTCTCTAAATTCGGGATTTTCTTCAATCTCCCTGATAGAACTCCATCCATTACTGCTACATAATACCATTTTCTCAAGATTAGGCAGACGCTCTATCTCTTCAATAAGTTGTTCCGGCTTTGATGCATACACAGGTGTTAGATACAGGCTTTCTTTGTAGAAGTCATCATTATCTGGCACATTATATGCCTTTAGAATCTTTTCGGCAACATTAGCCAATATAAATGTGCCACACACGAAGATAATGCTTATGACAATCTGAATGCCAAGCATCACGTTGCGAAACAGATGATTCCTCTTGTGTCGGATATTCTTCGCAAGACCTTTTCCGCTACTTGCTATCTTTGAAATTGTGATCCAAACTATAATGCTGCAGATTAAAAGCAAGCAAACTCCGACTATAAGACTATAAATCCATATATCATGTATGGGAACATCAAGTATGGTCTTAAGAACATTGTCAAGAAAATCCTGAAGCAGATTTGCAAGCACGACTGCGACAATAATTGACAGGCACAAGGTAATTGATACCTCTGTAAAGAGCATTCCGAAGAGTCTCATGCGATTTGCTCCGTTGACGATCCTAAGTGCGATTTCACGACTGCGCATCCTGAACAATTGTATTTGCATTCGTAGAAATCCTATGATTGCCGCAAGCAAAATAAGTGATCCTATAATGTAGGTCAAAGTTCTGAGAGTGATATTTATGCTTATTTCGTCATCATCTAATACTTTCGACAAACTTACTTTCAGTCCTAAAGGTTTGACCCTCTCATTGATTTCTTTAGAAAGTTGACGCTCAGTACACCCTTTTTTAAGAACTACATCTAAGGCACCTGCATAAAAATATCCTTTCATCATGAAGTCTTCAATGCTGTCGCCAAGGCAAAAAAGCATTTTTTTGTTAGATCGCTTGTCATCGTAGATTGATTGGGTCTTATATATATCCACAATAGTGACAGGTATTGTGACAGGTATTATTTGGTTTTGGCTGGTATTAGTCTCTACTGCACCTATTGGATCAGAATCACCAAAAATCTGTTTTGCGTATTCTTCTGCGATGATTGCTTCTCCAGCCTTGAGCACCTTTATTTCCTTTCCGGTAATCGCTGATCGCATCCCCGCATAGTTGGGATATGTAGGATCGATTATATCTGCATATATCTGTCCTTTACGAACTGTGGAATCAGACAGATGAAACTCAGCGATCAATCCGCCTCCACCTCCATTATATGCGACAATTTTTTCCGCATTTCTCAGTCCATTGTTCCCTTTTACAGTCCGAATGATTTCTTCAGTCACACTTTGTCGATCTCCATCGTTTATTGAGTAGAACCACACCTTATACGCTCTGTCATAGTATGGTTGGTCGTAGATAGATGGAAGACTGAATAAACTTAAAATGGAATGAGCGAAAGCCAACACGACAATCCCAATCGCTATACTGATTACGCTGATCAGAGTCTGAAGTTTATACTTCATAAGATTGCGCAGGGCAATCTTGAGGTTGTGAAATATCAGTTTCATACTATAATTTTTTGTTTACAGCGCAAAGATATGACAATATGGTGGAATGACAATGAAATTTAAGTCTCAGAAATGCAGATTGTATGAAAATCATACACTTCTCTGTATGATTTTCATACAATCAAGAAAAAATGATTAAAAACGCCGAAAGTAAGGCCCCGACTCTCAGCAAGCTGCTGCCTTATGAGTCGGGGCCTAAATCCTTCCGGCGCCAGAGTGATCTGCAAATATCAATCAAAGTAATTCCTTTATGGCTTTGATGTATTTGGAATGGTCACGGAGGTCTGGCCTTCCTTTAGCATTTCCTTCTCTATCCACCAGAATGTAGAATGGAATGCCATCTACGTCAAATCGATTGCGGATGATCTCAATCTGTGGTCGTGTGAGTTTATAGTGAATACCTCGTATATTAGGTATCATCTCAAGGTATTTATTGGGATCCGATGTTTCGTCAGCAATGTAAATCCATACTATGTCTTTGTCTGAAAGTTCATTATCCTTAAGAGGCTCAGTTGCCTTTAATGCCCCACGACATGGCCCGCACCATGTGTTCCAAAGATCTACCATCACTACCTTTCCCTTATGCTCAGCGATGATTGCATCAAAAATCTCTGAATCCGCAACTTTTGGTGTTTCTCGGAAACACTCCACTGCTTTAATCTTAGCCAATGCTCGTTTTGAATTTTGATACATTGAATCGCAAGCGGCAGCGAAGAATGGATTTGACAATGTCTTTAGTTCCTCAAGATCTTCTTGGGTGAGTGTAGTTTCTTTGGCACGGGATGCTATTTTACTATACATATTAATTGACTTAGACAGATCACCCTTTACTCCAAGAGCATTCCAATCAAGAGATCCAATACTCTTGTCTTCCATCAGAAGCTTGGGATTGTCAATGTCAAACCATGTGGTCACTTCCTTCAGGTCTTCATCAGTGAGTCGTCCTGGTATCGAATCAAGTGGAAGTTCTCTTTGCTCCCATGCATCATGCACATGGCGATAGTTATGCTCAAGGAAATACCTATAGTTGGCCATTACTTCAAGCACTTCATTCTGAAGCGAGAGCATCTTATAATCCTTTACTGCCTGAGGAGCATTCAATTTTGCTATGGAATCGGATAACGCATCATATTTACGTTTCACCATTGATTTGTATTCATCCCCAGTCATATGGTAATCTGCAAAATTGCCTGTATAAGGATTAAATCCATAATAACCATAATCAAAATTACTACTATTTTGTATTTTGTCAAAATCACTGTATTTTCCAGTATGTAGATAACTGCAAACTTTACCTTTATACATTGGATCGCGATGTGACATGGCCCTTCTTCCGGTAGTTCTCATATCTACATAGCAATCTACAGTCTCACCGGGAAAGAATGTATACGACCCTAAGGTGCTTGGGCTATTGTCATCTACCAGAAAAGCTCTCACCGTTCCATATTGATCAAAAGAAATGGAAGCATTTCCGTTGTCGTCAAATTTTATGGAATACTCTGTTTGAGATCCATCCAGACCATTCACATAAAGATTGGCTGAGTTTGTAAGTTCTTTGAGATATGGAAGCAAATGAAAATTTACGGTTGTGGTTCCTATCTCAAAAACAGGATCAGGTATAGTATTTCCATCGGAACTAATCTTCAAATCTGAAGGTAAACCCTCAGGATATTCCGAAACCTCGTTGCCCGAGATATCAACATTCCATAGTTTGAAGGCTCCCTCCACATTCCCTTCTATAAAGTCGAATTGTGTAGTGGAAAGGGGGAGAGGTTCGAATGAAAGTGTGAAATCTGCCTCTCCACTGTCTGGCATCCAAAAATGAGTGCCAGGCTCTATATTCTCAGTTCCGGTCAATGCGTATTTTTTTCCATCAGCAGTTAGATAAGTGTCAGGTGCGATCATTATCCAAAAGTGAGGTCTGAAGTGAGCCTTCACGTGAACTTTCGTGTTGGAATCTGTCAATTCCACTCTCTGAATGTCGATGGTTTTTGTATTAGAATAGTTGATTATCGGATAGTCGATGATTTTTGTATTGGGTGCAGTAGCAGCCAACATGGCAGAAAAACTTCCCAATATTGCCATTCCGATTAATAAATACTTTAAATTCTTCATATCTGTTAGTTTATAATGGTATCTCTAAAAGTATAGACGTAAGAATATCCAAAAAGATTGATTTTTTATTGATTATTGTCAAGCATTAGCAATTGAGCAAACCGTTAGATATATTTATC
>CAZCZX010000221.1:0-4616 GCA_964503095.1 uncultured Sangeribacter sp. | reverse complement strand
AAAATTTTGCATTCTGAATTATGAATTATGCATTAAATTGACTATCTTTGCACTTTCAAATCTAAAATAAATTAAACTCTCATTAAAATGGGATTCAGCAATATACTTAAATCAATATTCGGCGACCAGAGCGAGCGCGCAGTGCGTCCTCTCTGGAATCGCCTGCAGAAGGAAATCAACCCGATTTCTGAGCAGATCAAAGAGATCTCTAATGATGAACTTCGCGATAGAATCAACGTAATCCGCGATGATATCCGCGGTGAGGCAAAGACCTACAAAGACAAAATGGCAGAAATCCGCGCGCAGATCGAGACCATGGAGTTTGACAAGCGTGAGCCTTACTGGAAGGAAATTGACTCCTTGAAGGAGGATATGTACAAGATGTATGCGCGCAAACTTGATGCCGCTCTTCCGGAAGTGTTTGCAGTGATTAAAGAGACTGCCCGTCGCTTTGCAAACAACGACACCGTAGTGGTGACTGCTGATGAGTTCGACCGCAATCTTGCTGCCCAAGGCAAAGACTTCATAACAATTGATGGCGACAAGGCTATCTACAAGAATTCATGGATTGCCGGTGGCAATGAGACTAAGTGGGATATGGTGCACTATGATGTGCAGCTTATCGGCGGTATGGTGCTTCATGGTATTCTTCAGGGGGAAAAGACCTCTAATAATATTGCTGAGATGGCTACCGGTGAAGGTAAGACTCTCGTGGCTACCCTCCCTGTATTCCTCAATGCCCTTACCGGCGAGGGTGTGCACGTGGTGACTGTCAACGACTACCTTGCAAAACGTGACTCCGAATGGATGGGTCCTCTCTATGAGTTCCACGGTCTTTCCGTGGCTTGCATCGACAAAACTGAGCCCAACTCTCCGGAACGTCGTGCTGCATATCGTTGCGACATTACTTTCGGCACAAACAATGAGTTTGGTTTCGACTATCTTCGCGACAATATGGCCACTCAAATGAGCGACCTCGTGCAGCGTGAAGATCATTACTATGCAATAGTCGATGAGACCGACTCTGTATTGATCGACGATGCACGAACTCCTCTGATCATTTCAGGCCCGATTCCTAAGGGCGACGACCAGATGTTTAATGAGTTCAAGCCGAATGTAGAGAAAGTGGTCAATGCTCAGCGTAAGCAGGCTCAGGCTCTTCTTCTTGAGGCCAAAGACAAGATTTCAGCTGCTATGAGCGGAGATCCTGAAAAGATTAAGAAGTATGATAAGGGTGACGGCAAGAAGCCACTTACTGCTCAAGAACTTCTTGAGGATGGAGGCCTTGCTCTCTTCCGCGTATATAAAAGCCTTCCTAAGCATGGTCCTCTCATCCGCTATCTCAGCGAGGAAGGTATCAAGCCTATCCTTCTAAAGACAGAAGAGAGATACATGCAAGACAACAATAGGGATATGCCTATTGCTGTAGAGCCTCTATTCTTCGTAGTAGATGAGAAAAACCATAGCATTGAACTTACCGACAAGGGTATTCAAGTGCTAACAGATACTACCCAAGACCCTCATTTCTTTGTGCTTCCTGACATCACATCTCAACTTGCAGAAGTTGACAATATGGATGCCACAGATGAGGAGAAGCATCAGAAGAAGGATGAACTTCTTCAGGAATATAGTGTGAAGTCGGAACGCGTGCATACCGTAAATCAACTTCTCAAAGCTTATACCCTCTTTGATAAAGACATCGAATATGTGATCGACGACAACAAGATTAAGATTGTCGACGAGCAGACAGGTCGTATCATGGAAGGACGCCGCTATTCCGACGGTCTGCATCAGGCTATTGAGGCCAAGGAAGGTGTGAAAGTGGAGGCTGCCACTCAGACTTATGCCACAATCACCCTGCAGAACTACTTCCGTATGTATCGCAAGCTTGCCGGTATGACCGGTACGGCTATGACAGAGGCAGGTGAGTTCTACGACATCTATAAGATGGAAGTTGTGGAAATCCCAACTAACCGCCCTGTGATCCGCAACGACCAGAAAGACCGCGTATATCGCACAAAGAAAGACAAATATAACGCTGTCATCAAGGAAGTTGAGGACATGGTGGCTCAAGGGCGTCCGGTGCTCGTCGGTACAACTTCTGTAGAAATTTCCGAACTCCTCAGCCGTATGCTCCAGCTTCGCAAGATTCCACATCAGGTGCTGAATGCTAAATTGCACCAGAAAGAAGCTGACATCGTGGCTCAAGCCGGTAAGCCTGGAACTGTTACTATCGCCACCAACATGGCAGGTCGTGGTACCGACATCAAACTTCCGCAGGAAGTTAAAGAAGCGGGAGGTTTGGCTATCATCGGCACAGAACGTCACGAATCTCGCCGCGTCGACCGTCAGCTTCGTGGTCGTGCAGGCCGTCAGGGTGATCCTGGAAGCTCAGTATTCTTCGTGTCGTTTGAAGACAATCTGAT
Source organism: uncultured Sangeribacter sp. (assembly GCA_964503095.1). Taxonomy (GTDB): domain Bacteria; phylum Bacteroidota; class Bacteroidia; order Bacteroidales; family Muribaculaceae; genus Lepagella. The sequence continues at coordinate 2,190 of CAZCZX010000221.1, read as the reverse complement.
GCGTCTCTTCGCAGGCGAAAAGATCTTCAAGATGCTCGACCGCATGGGCTTTGAAGAGGGAGAGATGATGGAGTCGAAGATGCTTACCAACTCTATCGAGAAGGCACAGAAGAGGGTAGAGGAGAACAACTTCGGTATCCGTAAACGCCTCGTTGAATACGACGACGTCATGAATGCTCAGCGTACTGCTATCTATAGCAAGCGCCAGAATGCTCTCAAGGGTGAGAGAATCGGCACCGATATTGCCAATATGATCTTCGACACTGCCCAGAGCATTGCTGACATGGGGTATGACTACAACGATTTCATGATGGAGGTGCGCAAGACTCTTGCCATCGAGCCTACTTTCACTGAAGAGGAATATCGTAAGGCTGACAAGGACGAGATCACCAACAAACTTGCTGATGAAGCCCTTGCCACTTACTATCGCAACCGCGACAAGATCGCTGCCGCTGCAATGCCTTACATCAAAGAGTTTGTAGAGGAGCGTGGTGCTTCAGGTGTGGTTGGTGTGCCTGTGACCGACGGACGCAGATTCTTCAATATCCGTTGCGATCTTAAGGAGGCTTACGACAATGAGTGCCGTCCTATAGTGAAAGGATGGGAAAAAGCAGTGCTTCTCCAGGCTATCGACTCTGCATGGCAAGAGCAACTTCGCGAACTCGATGAACTTCGTAAGTCGGTGCAGAACGCAAGCTATGAGCAGAAGGATCCTCTTGTGATATATAAACTTGAGGCTTATGGTCTATGGAAAAACATGCTTGAGGAGATGAACTCTAAGGCTGTGGCAACTCTCATGCGTGGCAAACTTGCAGCCCCTGATTATGAAGAAGCCAAGGCTCAGAAGGAAGCCCAGATTGCTGCCCAGCAGGCACAGGCACAGGCTGAGCAAGCACGCAGAAATATGCAGGCTGCCACCTATACTCGCACTCAGGAAATACGCCAGGAATATGGGGCTCCTGCCGGGTCTAATCCATATGCCAATTATTCCACTACCCGCGAGACATATGAGGGAGAAAATGCTCAACGTCAGGCAGCACAGAATGTAAACCGCCAGCAGCGACCTCAGCGTCAGCCTATCAAGGCGCAGCCAAAGGTAGGACGCAATGATCCTTGTCCTTGCGGTAGCGGAAAGAAATATAAGAACTGTCACGGTAAAAACATGTGATGATGGAAAAAGAATATTATATAGTAGTTAATGATAATCGTGAGGGACCTTTCTCATTGGCTCAACTCGCTGAAAGAGGTATCGAGCCCTCTACTCTGGTCTGGACTGCCGGTATGGCAGACTGGGCCAGGGCTGATTCCCTCCCCGAACTTGCTTCGCTTTTGGCAAGCAGAACCCGCATAGATGAGTCGGAATCCGCTTTTGGATCATATGCCCAACCCCAACAGCCCTATGCAGGCCAGTATCCCGGCCAGCAACCGCAATATGGTGCATATGGAAATCCAAACCAAATGCCACCATATTCTAATCCACAGACAAATTGGAAAACCCTTGCTATAGTTGCGACTGTAGTTGGATTCTTCCTTTCTTGTATCGGTGGCTTCATTGGAATCTTTGCAATCACAAATGCTTCCAAGGCTGAGAACGCGATGAGATATGGCGATAATATCACAGCAGAGAGTGCATGGTCCACTTGCAAGACATTGTGCATTATTTCATTCGTGCTTTCTGGTATAGGACTCATTGTCAATATCCTATCTATCTTGAAAATATTCTCTGTTGCATCATTAATGCAAACCTTCTAAGTGAATGAAATATTTTGCAATGATTGATGGCCGCCAGTACGGGCCGATGGAGATTGAAGACATGGTGAAGGAGGGTGTTCGTCCCGACACATATGTCTGGTGTAAGCAGATGGCTGATTGGGAACGTGCTGAAGACGTGCCGGACATTTGCCGATATTTCCGTCAGCGTCTGTCGGGCACACTTCCGTCGCAGAAGTATTTCGGATCTCAGGATGCTGATAGATTACGTATTGAAGATGAGGAAGAACAAGAACGGCTCCTCAATCAGCTCCCCCCGATGGCAAGAGGCTTTGTAAGGAAATCCGGGATAAAACTCACAAAAGAAAACTTTCCCGACCCCGAAGAAGTCCGATTCCCAAAAGCCCTCCCCATCATCCTTTACATAGTATCCATCCTAATGATAATTATAGGATTCCTTCTAATAAAATGAAGGAATCC
>CAZCZX010000220.1:2003-4668 GCA_964503095.1 uncultured Sangeribacter sp. | reverse complement strand
GGACGCGCACGGAGTGCGCTTACTACTCTTTTTGACTCAGTGGGGCGCATCGGAGCATGCTTGCTTACTTTGTTATTAATTTTTTAACCTTTGTTATGAGACGGAATATTGTTTTGGCGGCTTTGGCTGCTGTTGCCATAGGAGCTTTTGGCTCTTTTTCAGAGGCTTTTGCCCAAGATTATAAGAATACAGACCTTCCGGTGAAGGAGAGGGCGGCGCTGGTGCTTAAGGAACTTACGCTTGATGAAAAAATCGCAATGATGATGGACGACAGTCCGGCGATTGAGCGCTTGGGCATAAAACGCTATAATTGGTGGAATGAGGCTTTGCACGGCATCGGACGTGCAGGATATGCAACTGTGTTCCCTCAGGCTATCGGCATGGCTGCCACTTTCGATGATGCGCTTCTCTATGACATTTTCAACTGCATCAGTGATGAAGCCCGTGCAAAATTCAATACTTTGGGCGATCAGGACGTAACGCGCTACAAGGGTCTGACTTTCTGGACTCCAAATGTGAATATTTTCCGCGACCCAAGATGGGGACGTGGGCAGGAGACTTACGGAGAAGACCCATACCTCTCGGCGCAGCTCGGAAAAGCGGCTGTAGAGGGTCTACAAGGGCCAGCAGACTCCAAGCATATCAAGACCATAGCATGCGCGAAACATTATGCAGTGCACAGCGGTCCGGAATGGAACCGCCATTCATTTGATGCCCGCGACATCGACCCCAGAGACCTATGGGAAACCTATCTTCCGGCTTTCAAGACGCTGGTGGATGCGAATGTGGGGCAAGTGATGTGTGCCTACAATAGAGTGGAAGGGGAACCTTGCTGCAGCAACAAACGGCTTCTCCATGACATATTGCGCAATAAGTGGGGTTATGACAAAATTGTAGTGTCAGACTGCTGGGCTATCAGAGACTTTTTCCGTCCGGATGCCCACGCCACTCACCCATCGGCTGTAGAAGCAAGTGCGGATGCAGTGATTTCCGGCACTGACCTTGAATGCGGGTCGGCATACAAAAGTCTTCGCGAGGCTTACGATCAGGGTCTGATTACTGAGGATGCCATCGACACGAGCCTGATGCGTCTGCTTGAGGCACGACTTAGCCTGGGTGAACTTTTCGACGATAAGGATTGCGAGTGGAATTCGCTCGGAGAGGCTGATATCTGCAGTCCGGCTCATAAAGAATTAGCTCTTCAGGCTGCCCGCAAGTCGATGACTCTGCTGAAAAACAATGGGATTCTACCTCTGAGCCAGGATGCGAAGATCGTGGTGATGGGTCCGAATGCCAACGACACTGTGATGCAATGGGGCAACTACAATGGTTTTCCTTTGCACACCACCAGCATTCTGTCAGGAATCCAGCAGTTGGCGCCAAATGCCAAATACCTGAAAGGGTGCGATCATGTGAAGAACAACAATACAGTATCTACTTTCGATATGCTTTCAAGCAATGGCCACAAGGGAATTTCCGCTACATATTGGAATAATCTTACAAAAGATGGGGAGCCGGCAGCCACTGAAGAGATTCTTTTCCCAATCAACAAGAATACCGGAGGCGCAACCGTCTTCGCACCGGGGGTAGACCTCGAAAAATTCTCAGCCACTTTCAAGACACAGTTCACGCCGGAAGAGAGCGGAGAATATATCATCAACATGACTGCATCAAGGGGGCTTAAGGGATTGAATGTGGATGGAAAACGTGTTGCCAAGTCTTACGGCTCCAATCCGACCAACGACTACGCTTATGCTATCCAAGCAGAAAAGGGGAAAACTTATGATATTGAAATAGACTGGGTGAATGACAGGCCCGGCATAGCAGTGCTGAAATTTGACATAGGGAAAAGCGTGAACTACGACATTGACTGCAGCGACTCAGACGTAGTGATATTCGCAGGTGGAATTTCTGCAGCCCTTGAAGGAGAAGAGATGCCGGTGACCGTAGAGGGATTTCGCGGAGGCGACCGCACAAGCATCGAGTTGCCGAAAGTGCAGCGCGACCTCATCAAGCAACTGAAGGAGCAAGGGAAGAAGATAGTATTCGTAAACTGTTCCGGCAGCGCGATGGGATTGCAGCAGGAGGATGAGCTATGCGATGCAGTGCTTCAGGCATGGTATCCGGGAGAGGCTGGCGGTCAAGCAGTGGCTGAGACCTTATTCGGCATCAATAATCCGGCAGGCCGTTTACCCGTGACATTCTACACCGGAGATGCGCAACTTCCTGACTTTGAAGACTACGATATGGCAGGGCGCACTTACCGATACATGACCGAAAAACCACTTTATGCCTTTGGCCATGGACTCAGCTACACTACTTTCAAATATGGGAAAGCGTCGGCTAAGAAATCAAAAGATGGCAAGAATGTCACTCTTAAGGTGAATGTGAAGAACAGTGGCGACAGAGATGGAGAAGAGGTGGTGCAGGTCTATGTGAAAAATCCAAAAGACCGTGAGCTCAATAAGACACTCCGTGCATTCCGCCGTATTAATCTGAAGAAGGGAGAGGCTCAGGATGTGACGTTTGAACTTGGCCCTGATGCTTTTGCTTTCTATAATCCGGAGAGTGGAGAGATGGAGGCAGCTGCCGGAGAGTATGAGGTGGCAGTCGGTGGCGCTTCGGACTCAACTGAAATATTAAAGATTAAATACTAAATATTAAA
>CAZCZX010000220.1:0-1903 GCA_964503095.1 uncultured Sangeribacter sp. | reverse complement strand
ATTAAAGATTAATGGGTAGGATTTTGGTATGCTTATTGACTATAGTGTTGGCGGCGGGTCAGACCGCCGCTGAACGCTTTCGCAGCATGAAAGTGATGAAGGATGGCGACTTCATGGCAGCCCCGACATTGAGGCTTGGGAGCGATGAGCGCATTATCATCAACTTTGATGAGTGGGGCGAGGATTACAGTGATCTGCAATATCGGCTCGTGCATTGTGGACCCGATTGGAAACCATCGGCATTGTTGGAATCAGAATATTTGGATGGTTTCAATATTGCAGACATTGATGATTGGGCATTGTCTTCGAATACGTTTGTGCATTTTGTGAATTACAGGATTGAGTTGCCTAATGAGCAGATGAATCCGCTTGTGTCAGGCAACTATATATTGGAAATATTCGATCGTAACGAACCGGATGAAATCTTGGGAGAGGCAAGGTTTTCAGTGACAGAACAATCCGCAGACGTGATTGGAAGCGTATCATCGCGCACAGACCGTGGGCTAAATACGGAATGGCAACAGATGGAATTGGCAGTAAAGCCAACTGACGTAGACATCGACGACCCATATACAAGGTTGCGAGTGGACATAACACAAAACAATGCCCCATATACCACTTCTACACTACAGACTCCATCACGGATAGAGGGGAAGAAAATCATCTATACGCATCTTCCGGAGTTGATTTTCAAGGCTGGGAATGAGTTCCGGAGGTTTGAGACAGTGAGGGTTAACTACAACGACATGAATGTGGACTCCATGCGATTTTTGAGCCATAACTATCATGCTTGGCTCAGACCGGATGGGGAGCGGGCATCAAAAGAATATAGCTACGACCAGACACAGCAAGGACGATTCCTCGTGAGGGAGTATAATTCTACCGATTCAGACTTGGGAGCAGACTATGTCACAGTGCATTTCCGGTTGGAAACGCCGGAGGTGGTGGATGCCGATGTGTATGTGGAAGGAGAATTCAACGGTTTTCAACATGAGAATGCCTACCGAATGCGATATGATTATCAAGAGGGGGCTTACCTTCTGGAATTGCCACTGAAACAGGGGAGTTACAACTATCGATATGTTGCTTTGCCCCGGCATGGGGAACGTCGACCGGACCCGAGCGTAATAGAGGGCAATAAGTATGAGACTCGGAATGAATATCGTGTGCAGGTGTGGTATCGTCCTATTGGAGGGCGGTATGATAGGCTGATTTCTGATGAGGCATTTTATTAATTGAGAATTGAGAATTGAGAATTATTTCTAATTTTTGAATTTTGAATTATTTTTCATTTTGAATTTTTATTTGAATTTTGGATTATGATACAGATAAAGGATAGTTTGGTTTCGCTGGATGTGGTGGAGAGATTTTTTGAGTGTGACCTTGATACGTGTCTGGGGGAATGTTGCGTGGAGGGGGATGCCGGAGCTCCGTTGCTTCTGGAGGAGAAAGAACGCCTTGACAAACTTTTGCCGGAGGTGATGCCCTATCTTTTGCCAGCGGCACAGGAGGTGGCTCGAGAACAAGGGGCTTCTTATGTGGATGAAGAGGGTGATTTGGTGACAAGCATTGTCAATGGTAAAGACTGTATTTTCACTTGCTATGCCCCTGGAGGGAAATGCCTGTGTGTGCTTGAGAAATTGCGCCGCGAGGGACGCGATGACTTTTTTAAACCAATAAGTTGCAGCCTCTACCCTATTCGATTGAAAAATTACGGAGGGATGACAGCCGTGAATTATCATCGGTGGAAGATATGCAAGTGTGCAGAGATATTGGGGAGAAAGAATGGGGTGAGAGTGTATGAGTTTTTGAAGGAACCGCTGATAAGGAGGTTTGGGGAGAGATGGTATGAGGAGTTGGAGCTCACTGCTAAGGAATGGCTTAAGCAGAATCCTTGACGCTG
>CAZCZX010000219.1:2622-4676 GCA_964503095.1 uncultured Sangeribacter sp. | reverse complement strand
ATTGCTCAACTTCTTCCCCAAAGGAGTTTTTCTCTAAGAGATGCGGCAAAAGTGTCATCTTGAGGAGTGAGCAAATTCACATAGTAAGGGGCGGCCTTCAATTCAAGGGTCGTCCCTTCTTTCATGGTCACGCTGTATCCATCTACACTGAGCCGATATTTTCCGGTGCGTGAGCTCATCGAGAGCCTGAGCTCCGAACTGCCAGCCACAACAATCGGGCGAAGGGTAAGGGAATGTGGAGCCACTGGAGCGATCACCATGCAGTCAAGTTCAGGCTGAAGTATCGGTCCCCCAACAGACAGGTTATATGCCGTGCTGCCGGTAGCAGTAGACACTATCAGGCCGTCAGCTCGATAATCTGCAAGGAAAAAGCCGTCGAGTTCCACATGCACATTGATCATAGAAGCTGAATCATCCTTCAGAAGAGCAATCTCATTGAGGGCACAACATAAGAAATCGTCGGGAATACCCTTTCCTGAAACTTCTATAAGTTTCCTCGGCTGTGTCTTCAGATTATTTTTTAAGATTCCATCAAGCAGGAGCGCAGCATCATCAAGAGAGAAGTGAGCAAGATAGCCCAGATTGCCGGTATTGACTCCGGCGATGGGTATTCCGGAATCTCCAAGACGGCGAGCAGTCCGCAAGAATGTGCCATCTCCTCCGAAACTGATAGCAACATCGGCATCAGGAAGACCGGAGAATACCGGGGGGATGAAATCTGGATTTTCGCCAAATCGGGAAAGGTAGGCAGCAAACTTTTCATGACACAAAAGGCCGATACCCCGTAAGCGGGCCTCGGCCATAAATTTCATAATCCCTGACAGATTGCTGTCTTGACGGGATTTTCCATACAGGGCTAATGTAATAGGTCGCATAAAGATACTTAGACATTAAGCAAAGCTTGAAGCTCCATGAGTCGTTCAGTAGCAATAGCAGCCGCAGTGTAGTTGTTTCCCTCAGCCTCAGCCACTTCATATCCATAACGCTCAAGATTATGGACAGCCGGCGTAGGATCGTCACACCTCAGACGAAGAGTGACCACTATCTGCCGATTGTCGGCGGGCTGAGTGAGCAAGTCAACGACGGGGGCACCTGCATCCTCACAAGCATGTGTGAGAATGGAGGCACTGTAGTCGGCTGGAGTGCAAAATAGAGTCACCAGACTGCAGTCATCGCGCTGTATGATTTTTTCTTGTGTCGTCAATGTCACTTTTATTTTGGAGTTTTCAAATTTTTCACTAACTTTGCCTAAAAGAATACAAATATTGTGCCGAAAATGGGAATTAAGCCCAAAAACGAGTAATATTTTAGATTTCTTTCGTTATTTTATATATTATAACAAAGCAAAAGGGAAAAATGACGAGACTCAGTGTCAATATAAATAAAGTTGCGACTATTCGCAATGCCCGTGGGGAAAACAATCCGGATTTAGTGCGCTTCGCACTCGCCTGTGAAGCAGCGGGAGCAGAGGGCATCACGATCCATCCACGCCCCGACGAGCGCCATATCCGCAGAGCAGATGTGCCATTGCTCAAGGAGGCAATCAGCACAGAACTTAACATAGAAGGATACCCTTCTGAAGATTTCATCAGGCTTGTCCTTGACACAAAGCCTGCGCAAGTGACCCTTGTGCCAGACTCTCCAAGCCAGTTGACTTCCAATCATGGTTGGGATGTAGTGACCAATTCAGATATGCTCTCAAAAATAGTGAGCCGCTTCAAAGAGGCAGACATTAGGGTATCGCTTTTTGTTGATCCCGATCCGGTGCAGGTGCTCGAAGCAAAATTAGCCGGCGCTGACCGAGTGGAACTCTACACGAAGAGTTATGCTGATGAATATGCGCAAAACAGAGATCACGCCATCGGACGCTTTATCGACGCAGCCTCCGCTGCCAGGGTGAGTGGAATCGGATTGAATGCAGGGCACGACCTGAGCCTTGAAAACCTTGCATATTTTCATGAGCGCATCCCCTGGATCGACGAAGTCAGCATTGGCCATGCCCTCATCTGCGATGCCCTCTATCTCGGAATTGAGGAGACAATCAAAGCCTACCT
>CAZCZX010000219.1:0-2522 GCA_964503095.1 uncultured Sangeribacter sp. | reverse complement strand
AATTATGGAAACGTTATCGCTATGGTCGCTCGTGATGGATGGCGGCTACATTATGATTCCTCTTGCATTGATGCTTATAGTGAGCATATATATATTTGTAGAGCGACTTCTTGCAATCTCTCGCGCAAACAAGGACGACCACACTTTCATGCAGCGCATTCGCGACTATGTGCATGAAGGCGACCTCGAGAGCGCGCGCCAACTTTGCAAGAAAACAGACACTCCTTATGCAAGACTTATCTTAAAAGGAATCACACGAATCGGACGCCCGATGCAAGATGTGCTGGTAGCGATTGAAAACACCGGCAATATCGAAGTGGCTAAACTGGGCAAAGGATTCACTTGGCTTTCCACCACAGCTGCCGGAGCACCGATGTTGGGATTCTTGGGAACAGTCACCGGTATGATTGAGGCATTTTATGCACTGGCAATGGCAGGGACCGGTGCCAACATCATCGTGCTGTCGAGTGGTATATATCAAGCGCTTGTCACTACAGTTGCCGGTCTGATAGTAGGCATCATTGCACTTTTTGCCTACAATTTCCTCGTAAGCCGCGTCAACAGGGTCATGACAGGACTTGAGAGCAAGACAATGGAGTTTATGGACCTTCTTAACGAACCCGCATCCTAAACGCACAAAGCATGGCATTAAAAAGATCATTCCAAAGCCTTGACACTTTTTCCATGTCGTCGATGACAGACGTCATATTCCTTCTGCTCATTTTCTTCATGGTCACTTCCACGCTGATATTTCCAGCTGCAATTGATGTGAATCTGCCTCAAAGCTCGGAACAGACATCCAAGAAACCTCTGACAGAGGTATATGTCGATTCTCTATCTCAGTTCTATATAGTAATCGACCGAACTGACTCCGTAGCCTCAAATTCCATGCCGAAGGCTGTGACACGCGATGAACTCATATCAGCCCTGACCTTAATTCAGCAGCAAGATTCGACACGCGGCATTGCCCTATATGCCGACGAGAAAGTGGAATACGGCAAAATAGTTGAAATCCTTGACATGGCTGCACGTCGGAAAATGAAGATGGTGCTTGCCACAAGAGCCCTTCAAGAATGAAAGCGACCGAACGGAGAGATTCACTTATTGCCGCCATCATCACCATTTTGGCGATGGGGCTTGTGATTGTGTGGCTACTCCTTACCACTCTTCATTACAACGAGAAAATGGCTGCCATCCAAGAATATCCTCCACTTGAAGAAGAGGAAATATTTCTTGATCCGGAACTCTTGTTGGATGACAAGAAAAATATCGGCGAAGAGGATGCCCATACTCAAGACGCCCCTGCTCCGGAAATCAAAGGCGAACCTGCTCCTGCTCCGGAAGAACAACCACACACTGTAGTGAGTGGTGATAATACCACGCCCTCGCCGGAACAGACTCTTGTGACTTCAAAAACGGAGAGTGCAGTTCAGACCACCGCCCCCGACAAAAAAAAGGAAGAGGAAAAGGTAGCCACATCCATGGCAGGGAAATTTGCTTCCAAACCCGGATCAGTGCAAGGGAAATTTGACTCTCCCGGAGGGAGCGATGGCGATGCCTCCGGAGTCACCGGCAAGATGAGCGGACGCAAGTTTTTAGGGTGCCCGCTGCCGGATGTCACCTTGTCTCATAAGACAACTGTCACGGTTTCTATCACGGTGGATGCCGAAGGGAAAGTCTTGACTGCCACTGCTTCAGGCGCCGCGACACGAGAAATACGCAAGAAATGCGAGCAGGCGGCTATGCAAGCCAAATGGAGTGCAAAAAAAGGAGCCACGTCCACACGCGGCTCCCTGACATTCACAATTATTCCCAAATAATTCTCAATTTATTAGGTATGCGCTGGCATGCCCGATTGGGAGCTTACCCTTTATCTCAAGGGGGATTCGGCGATCATCTTTTGACAGCCATACGTCCAGGTCGTCGCTTGTCTTTTTTCCTCCTTTGGATGTGAAAGTGAATTTTAAATGCCAAGCTTCCCGCTTAGTTCCGTCGCGCATCTTCACAATCCCCTCTCCTACTTTCCAGACTGTCATGGTTTCTTCTTGTGAGCCGGAGAAAAGCGTTGCTGTGATTTTCTTTCCTTCCGTCATAGTCGCAGGGTCGAAACTGCGTATCCAATAGAAGACACTAAGCATGTCGAAGGTATCTCCCTTTCCAGTGAGGTCGAGATCCTTCGTGGAAGGGTTTCCCTTTTTCTTTTTCATTAACGAGGTCCCCTGACCTTTTACCTGATTTCCTGAATAAGAGTATACTATCATATCTTTTGAAAAGTCTCCTCCTTCATGGGCTATCTTCGTGTATGATATGGGACGGAATTTCGTCTTGTCCATGACAGATATGAGAGTGTCGCGAACCTTATACAGCCCATCAGCCCAAGGACGGGTTTTCCCGGTGAGCGTGATATTGTATTTATTACCCTGATTCTTTAGAGTCATAGTGGCTTCGCCGGAATCTTTAGTGATAAGACCCCATTTATATGTTATTACATACTTCAAGGTCTCATTATCGAACTTGGTGAC
>CAZCZX010000218.1:0-4680 GCA_964503095.1 uncultured Sangeribacter sp. | reverse complement strand
GCTTCGCAAAAGACAAACACACCAAGGAATTTGTGCTTGCAATGCGCTTCATGCACCACGTAATCAAGAAAAACTCCGACAACCCTCTCTTCGCTCAGTTTGCCCCACAATTCGAGGCTTTCAAGCAGGAAGTGAAGAGCAAACTTGGTTGCCAGTGTGGCTGCAAGTAATGAGTTTATCAAAACCAAAATCCAAAGGATGGACTCCCAGCGAGTCCATCCTTTTGTATTAGCCTAATATTCTCCCCCTTGAGGGGGCAAGGGGGGCCACCATCTTCTTAATACCTTTGCGGATGCTCCTCCACTTTGGGAAAATAGCCCAAGGACGCATAGGCCCATACGCCACCAATATCAGCAGCAATGTCACTAACGCCACTATCAGCAGCCAGCCATAAATCTCCTTCATCGACACCACCAACGCCTGCATAGAAACCATCCCAAACAATTCTCCCAACGGAGCGTGCGCTATGTCCGGATTGAAATCGACTATATTAGCACTCAAAAGTGAGATATTCTTTGCCACGGTATGCCTAAGCAACTCCCCTATCAATGCCGGGCCCAATGTAGCCCCCATAACAGCACCTGTAAAACCATTGATGGTCAATGCCTGTGGAAACACAGTAAACGGCAGTCCACTCTGCACTATCGAAGTCAAGAACACTATGGAGATAATCACTGATGCCATTCCTCTTGCAAACAAGGGAATAAACAGCATCTCTTTCTCCACCCCATAGTCGATGAGGAAATAAAAATATGCCAAATAGACAGCCGCGAGTGCAAATCCAATAGCGGTCATGGTCTTATATCTCCATTTACGGAGAGCAAAAGTGAAGTATGTGAAACCGCATCCCACTACAATCCCTGCAAATACATACCAGTTGAGATCTATCAGGTTAGTCTCGTCAAAACCAAGTATCTGCGCAGCGTAGGAATGCTCAAACACATGCTCTGTAGCCAAAAGAGTAAAAAACACCAAGTAGACAAGAGTAGCACGAATCACATTCCTGTTTTTCATCGCCATAAAAGAGATATAGGGATGATGAAGGAAGGATGCTCTCCAAAGATTTATGCACATAAGGGCAAGCCCAAGCAGAGTCGCACCTCTTATTTCCGAAGCCTCCCACCAGTCATAGAAATTACCATATACGCATATGAAAGTGAAACACATCATAAATCCTGCCCAAAGCAATGCGCCAATCCAGTCAATGCCAAGAAGAGGGATATGCATAGGAGCATGAACGGGCCTCACTAATATCATTACCATCACTATCATCAGAGCCAGAAGCCCAATCATGATCCAGTGCATATATTCCCATTCAAGATGAAATGCAGTGTAGATGGTAGCAATTCCGCTAAGTTGGATTACACTGTCTACCACGATATAGACATAGCAGAAGAAAATAGCCATGTCGCGCACCGGCGTAAGCCATAACTGGATTGTGGAGTTGCACGCAAAGGTGGCCTGCATTCGAAACCATCCAGCCACAAAGCAAGTGGCAACCAACACCGGTACACTCGTGGTGTGAGCGCATATGATATTGGCGGCAATAAGCACGCAGGCTGAGGAAATGAGCTGAATTCGATTGGAAAACCGAAACTTGATGCGAAACATCACTGCGAAGTTCACAGCCAAGCCTATCAAAGAGGCATATCCAGCCATCAATATGTCTTCCTGCATAAGAGCCGTGGTGCCTACCATATCGGAGGCTGCAGCAAGATAAAGACCGCCTGAAAACTGCACTATCAGCACAAAGAATATGAAGAGCCAAGGCTTCAGACGCCTGGGAATATAGTTAGGGACGTCAGGGATATCAAACGGTCCCTGATTAGCATGCCAATCCGCCATAATATATAATTATTTTATAATCATATGCCTCTTGCATTTTTCAGCGACATATAATTATACATTATGAATTATGCATTATGAATTAATATTTTACAAGGCATTCAACATTCATGCCAGCCCTCAACTTATCCAGATCATCGCGGCTGCAAGATGGGTCAAACTCTATCCTGACCGGGACCCGCTGACGCACCTTCACAAAGTTTCCGGCGGAATTATCTTGCGGCATAAGCGAAAGAGATGCTCCGGTCGCTGTAGAAATTGCAGTCACTGTCCCCTCAAATTTTTCACCAGGGATCGCATCAACTTCTATCTCAACCTTGCTTCCGGGCTTGATGTGTGGGAGTTGAGTCTCCTTGAAATTGGCAGTCACCCACACCTCATTGGAATCCACCACATCAAGAAGTGTCTGACCCGGTTGCACAAGCTGCCCAACCTGAATTTCCTTCCTTGATGTATATCCATCGCAAGGAGCGAGGATAACGGTATAACTGAGGTTCAGTTCTGCAGTCTCAAGCATCGTCTTTGCAAGATCAATGCCTGCTTCTGACTGAGAGATACGCTGACGGCTAACATCCACTACTGTAGATGTGGCACCTCTCTGACGAACAAGCATATCATAGCGTGCCTTTTTTGACTTATAGTCGGTCTCTGCGGCATCATATTGCTGACGAGTGACGGCATCTTTCTCCAGAAGTTTCTCATATCTGGCAAGGTCGGTAGCCGCCATTTCCATCTGCACCTTGGCTTCCGCAATTGAAGCCTCACTCACTGCAACATTAGCAGAAGCGGATGCAACCGAGCGGTCAGCCACACTGCGTCCGGCCACGGCATTAGCATAATCAGCCTTCGCGCGAGCCACATTGAGCTTCATGTCAGCATCGTCGATTATCACAAGGGTATCCCCTTTCTTCACTTTCTGGTATTCTTTAAATCTGATTTCCTTAATATAACCCTGCACTCGACTGTTGACGGGGACTATCTGTCGGTCAACCTGTGCATTATCGGTAAATTCAACGTTTCCGAGATGGATAAATTTGCTGCCTACCCAAATTGCAGCAATGGCTACGACTGCGATTGAAACAATATATGAGATTATTTTTTTTGTGCGATGATTCATATCTTTCCTGTAGTAAATAAGAGTTTATAATAATAGTAGATGATATTGATGCGGGCATTGACGAGCTGTTGCTGAGCATTCAGGCGTGAGTCTGCAGCATCAAGCATATCGGTGATGAGAGCCATACCCTCCGAATAGCGTGTGGCAGTGGTGTTATAGTTACGTTCTGCCAATTCAACACTCTTTTCTTGGGTCTTTAGTTCCTCGTAAGATTCAAGGTATCTCACATGGTCGGCGCGCACAGCGATACTCACCCCTTCGCGTGCGGCTTCGAGTTCTTCTTTCGCTTTGCGCGTGGCAATCTGGCTCTTTGCGAGCGATTTATTGCTCTTGTAGAGTGAAGATAGATTGTAGTCTACACCCAACCCGACATACCAATAACTTAGATTGCGGTCGATTGGTGGTACTTCCACAAGGATTGGTCCATCAATCGTCCATCCGGCTCGGACTCCGATTTTTGGCAAACGCTCTGACCTCACCAAATTCTCGGCTTTTTTGCTCATCTCCACGCCGTTGCGGGCAAGGCTAAGAGAGGGAGAGTTTTTTTCTGCATCCTCTTGCCATTTTTCCTCAGATTGCATCGGCAGTGATCGGGCTAAGATCGTTGAGTCAGGCACTACGATGGTGGCTTCAGGAAGTCCGGCGATCGTCACGAGATTATTGTTAAGAATCTCGAGAGTATTATTGACTTTTATCAACTGAAGTTCAAGATTCGAGAGTAGCAATTCGTAGCGAGTGATGTCGTTCTGTAGAGTCGTGCCCTGCTCATATCTTGCCTTCATCTCAGCGAGTATTTTCCGAGCTGAGGCAATGTTGCTTTCAATCACCTGCCGCAGGTTGGCACATTTATAGATGTCAAGATAAAATCCGGCAAGCTGAAATCGGATATTGTCACGTTGCAGGTCGTTGGCGAAGCGCGAAGCAGTTGATTTCAGTTCTGCAAGTTGGATGGAATTTGTTATTGCCCCGCCCATATATACAGGTTGAGTCACAGTCAAAGAAAGACCTGTGCCAAGGTGTGGGATTGGGGCTTTCTGATAGTCGCTAAAGTTTCGCTTTGTGGTAAAACCATCGCCTATATAACTGAGGTTTAGGGAAGCGTTGATATCCGGAAGTTTGGCAGATTGCGCAGTTTTTATTTCCTGATCTGCTTCAGCGATGGCAGTCAGAGAGGGACGGAGTTGTGCGCTATTAGCTTCAGCCGAACGGAATATTTCTTCCAAAGTGACTACCGACTGCCCGTAGGCACACACTCCACCGCTCAGCAAGGCAGCCCAAGCCAACCTTGCGAGCAATCGAAGATTGTTCATATAATTTTTTGGATTTGCGGCGTTAAATCCGCATAAGATTGTGAATCAATTAGTCTTGCCTAACTCATATTCGCTGACAACGATGAAATCGCTGACAACGTCAACAACCAGTCAGCAAGATGCCGTGCTCTTCCAGTTTTCAAGAAATCCCCAATTTCTGACTGAGGGATTCAATAGTGTAAAGTTAAATATAGTCTCGTTCATCTTAAGGCAACTCTTTGTGAATTGCACTGCAAAATTACAAAATTTCTCACAACCCACCAAATCAAAAACCCTCATGCCGTCCAAAACGTTTTATCTTTATATGACCTTGGTTTTCGACTTTTGGTTGTTGACCCTTTAATAAAATTAATATGAAAATCCTCGTAATCAATGGCAGCCCCCACCCTAATGGCTGCACCGACCGCG
>CAZCZX010000217.1:0-4730 GCA_964503095.1 uncultured Sangeribacter sp. | reverse complement strand
CCTCGCCCAAATCCGCCCCAGGGGCTCTCAAATTTTTATGAGATGGGCTCTAAGAGAGAGGAAGAGCTATGAATGGATATTTTCCATAGGGAAGTTAATATGTAAGTTACTGTATTCTTAATCCGTAGTGGTAGGGGTAGGTACGGGTGTTCCTTTTGCCACCTTTCCTGCTTTTTTAAGTTTCTTGAATTCTTTCTTGGCTTTTTCGAGTTGAGTCTGGAATGCAGGGTCAGCATGAAGTCGAGCCACTGTCATAGCTCCGGTGAGTCTCCCTGCATCTACATCGCTTTGGAAATGATAGCCACAAATGACTCTGCTTTCTCCCATGTCAAATCCTCTTTTGAGGATGTCGTTCTGGCGTTCAGGATTGATTTCTGCGAGAACAAGGGCAGTTGCCCAGCCTATCGATGTGTGGCCTGATGGATATGATCCATTGGTGGAGAGTTCTTCCTGTTGTTCAGGGTTGCAAGTGTCTTCATCATAGAAACTGAAAGGACGCGTGCGGTTGTAGTAGTCTTTTGCCTCACGTGTGCCGAGATCTCCGGCATCTTCCCTCATTCCCACTATGAGCTTATAGATTTCAGGAGTATCGTTAGAATTGATTTCAATTCCGAACGCTTCTGAGAATGCTTTTGGCACTCCATCACCACTGACTCTTGCATCCTGCACCGCTTGTTCGCCACGAGGAGTGTTACGCATGGTCTTTCCCCAGGTGTAGCGCGCCTGATCGTTGAGGAATGTGATTGAGGCTCCATCCGGAGGCGGAGGGAGAATCAGAAAACTGTTGGCCACGTCTCCTTCCTGTAAGAAGAATACTTCAGGATTCGTTCGGTGATCCTTGATTTTCTTTTCTGCCGAGTCTGTCTGAGCAAACGAAACCGGAGCAACTGCAGCCATGATTAGGAGAGTGGCGGCGGCTCTTAGGGATGTAAGTCGAATGTTTTTCATAATTGTAAGATTTTAAGGTTAAGTATTATACCACTCAAACATTTTTAATCTGCCAAGGTTTTGAAAATTCATATGTTCTTCGGCATATTTGGCGATTTATTATTTGTGATTCAAGATTGGTGATTTATATGTCGTAGAAACGGTCCATTAGTTCCTTGCGATATGTCTTGGAGATCTTGATTTCAGTGATATGGTCAAGTGGAGGCAAGAGTATGCAGTCATTGCCATTAATAATCCCTATATAGCGTACATTCACTATAAATTGCTTATGAGTGCGCACAAACTCCGGCCCATAAGCAAGAATAGTTTCTGCTGTAGTCTGTCGTTTAAGTATGATACGCTTAAGGTTATAAAATACACATTCCCATATCTTCCTGTCTGATATGTAGCGGAAATAAACGATATCTGCAGGATTGACTATTATTTTAGAGTTAGTCACTGATGTGATGGAAAGGAGTTGAGATTTGCCTATACTTCCGGCATGCTGAATCGGAATTTCTTGAATCATCTGATTCGCAGACTCGTTCTCTCTTCTCGCATTCTTAAGGCGCTTGATTATAACGTCGAGTTCTGATGCTTCATAGGGTTTCAGCAGGAAATCAAAGACCCGCAATGATAGTGCATCATGGATGTAACGTTGATAGCAAGTGTGGAATACTACCTTCGTATTTTCCGGCAAATTCGCTTTTTCAAACCATGCCAGTCCATTCCCTTCCGGAAAGTGCATGTCCAGGAAAATTACGTCGGGATGATGCTTGGCTATCAGTTCCTCCCCTTCATAGAGGGATTCGGCTGTGCCACACAGTTCAATCTCATCCCGGCGGTTGAGTTCTTCAGCAAGCAATTTAGTGCTGATAATGTCGTCGTCAATAATTAAAGTTTTTATAGTGGTATTCATTTCTTAAGATTGTCTGGAAAAATAATAGTAGCATTGCATCCTTTGATACCATTAAATGTATAATCTGTATCAATATTGAATTTTATCTGTTCTTTGTTGTGGTCGTTGATGATTCTGATGGTCTCCACAAGTACATGAAGTCCAGTACCCCCTTTTTCTGCGTTGTAGGCCACGCTGCCGCAGTTGTTGAATACACTGACTGACAAACGATGATCCTCAATCCGGCTTACTGATATATATAATTTTCTGGAAGTGCCTGGCTCGAGAGTGGGATAACCATGCTTGAAAGCATTTTCCACCAAAATCTGCAAAGTCATTGCCGGGAAAAGGAAATTTGAATCTATGCCTTCCTCAATGCTATATTTATATTCTAATGGGTCTCTGCCATCGTCACCAATCACATTGATATAGTCATCTGTAAATTTTAACTCTTCCGAAAAAGGTATAAGAATTTCTGAAGCAATTATCTGTTGCCTTCGTATCAGATGCACCAAGGCATCCAAATGTGATGGCTTTCCATTTTTTTCGTTATAAAGTTCGTGATTGAGCGCATTGTAGATAAAGTGTGGCGTGATACGGTTGCGAAGATTTTCTTGTCGTAGGCTGATGATTTTATTCATCATCCGCTCTTCTCTCCGTTTGATGCTTGCTCTTCTTATGACAAACACTAATAAGAATCCCACTATAATGGCAAGAGCGATGCCTATCGCAGCCATGAGCTTGTAAATGTGAGCCTGCTGGCGGGTATTGCTTGTCTGAAGGTCGAGTATACGCCGGTCGCGCTGATATTGGGCATTCAATGCCGAAATCTGCTGGTTGAGTTTATATGACCGTAGCGAGTCATTCAGATGGTCATATCTGCTTAGTGTTTCATAGGCAAGTCTATGGTTGCCCACATTCTTGTAAAGTTCTTCCATTGCGTTCAATCTGGCCAAATGCTGTTCAAGCCTGAGAGTGTCGGCTTCAGGATACGCAATCGCAAGTTTTATGCCCCGTTCATAATCTCCTTTGGCTGCGGCTTCTCTAATCTGAAGGGTGTGGATATATGAGGTCACCATTGGATTCGGTTGCTCTTCAGTGAAATAATACGCAGCAGAGTCAAGCAACTCTTTTGCATGGTTGGTCATTTTGAGTCGTAAATAAGAATCGGCAAGATTTACATTGGTGAACATTATTTCCCATTTTGCCCCCGGTACGGAATCAAGCATCTTTCTCAACCGTGTGAACACGTTTTTTGCTCCGGCATAGTCTTCCCTATAGTAGAGGTCGTTACCATACCCTGTTAGGGTATTGAATTTATCGTATTGTGACATTGATTCGAGAATACCGAGCGATTTTCCCCACCAATATTCACTATTGGTAAAGTCGCGCATATCTGTCAAAACAGAGGCTATGCCATTATATAATGGAATATAATGTTGTGTTCCTAATCCAAGGGAATCAGCAGTGGTGATGGCTCTGTGATAGTAGAAGGTGGCGCTATCAAGGAATGCTGCCATGCGCATGGCGTTGGCATAGTTGCTATATGCCTGTGGCAAGTCTTCCTTTATCCCTGATTGCTCTGCATTGTCTACTGCTTTTCTAAAATATATTGCAGATGAATCGGGATTGAAATAATACTGGTCGTAGTAGGCCCCATGTGTTTGATATGCCTTGGCGAGCAGTCTCGCTCTTTCTTTTGAAGGCTTTTGACGCTCAAGCCAGTATATGGCAGAGTCGGCAGATGAAAGCACCATCGGCGGATTGCCCTGATAATAAGCATTCACTCCTTGTTGCACCATCGCTTCGCTCCACATCATTGAGTCTTTTTTCTCTAAAGCCTCTTTTTTGAAAACTTCTGTCATAGCAATGGCTTTAGGTATATTCCCTCCTCTCAAGGTGTCTGTGATCTCAGCAATGGCAACATTATTGGATGTTTGATTATTGTTTGTGTTGCATGAATAGAGCGATGTCAATATTGCAATTGACATGGAAAATAAAGTGATATTTCTTATATTTGTTAGATTTTTCATGGTGTCGAGTAAATAGTATGCAAAATTAATAATTTTTAGTCATTTTTTAAATTTATGTGAGATTATTCTTTTATTTTGCATTACAAATTTTGGCAACTTAGTGCCTTTTTTTGTCTGCTTGACTCGCAGATTCGACCTTTTGGGCTAAAAATGAAATTTTGATAGTTTTTTAATAGAAATGTTTTTTATATTTTTGCATTGTCAACAATCAATTATGGATTTCTGACTATCATACATATATATTTCAACCATAAGCAAATATGCACTTGACAAATAGGCTTGCTTATCAATTCCAGGGACGCATCTCCGATTATGGGTGCGTCTCTTTTTTTACAGATAAATAAGTGATGTATGAAGATGTAACATAGCGTTAATTAATGTTAACGCTTGGGTTGGTTAGGTTTGTTTTTTGTAAATTTGTTCTTTGAGACAAATAGAAATGATCTCTAACCTAATATATACCTATCATCACATATGAAGAGAATCAATCTTATGGCAGCAGTAATGTTGACGTTTTTCTCCATTTATGCGGCCAATGGAATAGATAATAGCAATAAAAAACCATGGGATAATGGCAGGCTTAAGGTGTCGGACAATGGCACTTACTTTCAGCATGAAAATGGAACTCCATTCTTTTGGTTAGGTGATACGGGATGGTTGCTTCCCGAACGTCTTGACCGCTCTGAGGCACAGCACTATCTCAGTCGTTGTGCGGCAGCCGGTTTCAATGTAGTGCAGGTGCAGACCATTAATGGTGTGCCAGCCACTAACTTTTACGGTCAACTGTCGAATCCTGATGGCTGGGATTTTTCCAGTATCGATAAGCCTGGAGAATATGGCTACTGGGATCACATGGATTTTATAATAAAAGA
>CAZCZX010000216.1:0-4731 GCA_964503095.1 uncultured Sangeribacter sp. | reverse complement strand
TAGAGCGTCGGATTCATAACCCGGAGGTCTCGAGTTCAATTCTCGATCCCGCTACAAAAAAAGTCGCTTTCAAAGCGACTTTTTTTATTACCATTTAGTGGAAAATCTATATCTCAGATGATTTTAATTTCTCTGCATTCTCTGCTACTATCAAGCGATCGATACATTCCTGAATGTCTCCATCCATAAACGTGCCTAAATTATAAACGGTATAATTGATACGGTGGTCGGTCATTCTTCCTTGTGGGAAATTATATGTTCTGATTTTTGCCGAACGGTCGCCAGTGCTAACCATCGTCTTCCTCTTTGAAGCAATATCATCAAGATACTTCTGATGCTCTCTGTCGTAGATAAATGTGCGGAGTCTTGACAAGGCTCGTTCCTTATTCTTTGGCTGATCTCGAGTCTCTGTGCATTCTATCAATATCTCTTCTACCACTCCTGTGTTGGGATTCTTCCAATTGTAACGGAGGCGGACGCCGGATTCAACCTTATTTACATTCTGACCTCCGGCTCCTCCTGACCGGAATGTATCCCACCGGATTTCCCCTTCATGAATTTCCACATCAAACTCTTCTGCTTCCGGCAATACAGCAACTGTGGCTGCCGACGTATGGACTCTGCCCTGTGTTTCCGTCACCGGTACCCTTTGCACTCGATGCACTCCACTTTCATACTTCATGATTCCATATACTCCTTCACCGGTCAGCGTAAACACTATTTCCTTATAGCCTCCTGCTGCTCCCTCGGAAGTATTGCTGATGGAAAGTGTCCAACCCTTGCGTTCCGCAAATTTCTGATACATGCGGAAAAGATCGCCGGCAAATAATGCGGCTTCATCACCCCCTGTGCCTCCACGTATCTCCACTACGCAGTTTTTTGAGTCATCCGGGTCTGGCGGGATCATTAGCAATTTTATTTCTTCCTCAAGTTTTGGAAGTTGGCGTTGTGCCTCGTCAAGTTCTTCGCGAGCAAGAGCTCTCATTTCCTCGTCGCTTTCCTCCGCAATCACAGCCTTTGCTTCTTCAAGATTGGATAGGGTAGTGCGATATTGCTCGGCAGACTTTAGTATCTTTTCCAAATCATGATATTCCTTAGTCAATTTGACATATCTCTTTTGATCAGCTATCACGGAAGGGTCGGTGATCAAAGTGGATATTTCATCAAATTTGGCATCAAGGCCTTCTAAGCGTTCAAGTATGGTAGCCATAAAATTTTATATATATACTTATGAAAAAAAAGACCAACACTCTTCGAGTATTGGTCTTTGTAGCCGATCCGGGACTCGAACCCGAGTCTCCACCGTGAGAGGGTGGCGTGCTAACCGCTACACTAATCGGCCATTTCAATCATGATGACCTAAGCCATCATGATGTCTTTTCCTTTTTGACGATGCAAAGTTAATAAGAATTTTTGAACTGTGCAAATTTTCCGATATTTTTTTATCGTTTTGCTGCTTCTTTTCTTATTCGCTTCCGTCAATGCGGTTCAGAATTACTCTGCTGCCTGCTCTTCAGGAGCTGCTTCCCCTTCTTGAGCTGCCTTGGCTGCTGCCTCAGCGGTTGCGAGTTTCTCTGCTTTCTTCTTTGCTACTTCTTCGCCTTTTGCTTTGTTTTGTGCTACTTCTGCTTCAAAACGAGCCTTTGCGTCTTCTGCAGCCTTTGCGTCTTTCTTAGCCTGGAATGCGTTTGCAGCCTTTGTGCGGTCGTTCTTCCATGCATCGAAACGCTTCTGAGCCTCTTCTTCTGAGAATGCGCCTTTCTTGACGCCTCCACGGAGGTGCTTCATCAGCATTACGCCTTCTTTAGAAAGAATCGAACGAACTGTGTCGGTAGGAAGTGCTCCTACTTCTACCCAATACAAAGCACGGTCGAAGTCTAAACTTATTGTAGCAGGATTAGTGTTCGGATTATAAGAACCTATCCTTTCAATAAATTTACCATCACGTGGTGCCCTGCTATCGGCGACTACAATGGGATAGTAAGCGTAGCCCTTGCGGCCATGACGCTGTAATCTGATTTTGGTTGCCATAAACTTGCCGGTTTATTGATATTGGTTTTTAATCTTTTATGCTTCGTTGAGGCTTGCCACTTGGCTGTTTCTCTCCAAAGCGACTGCAAAATTACATATTTTTATTTGAATATGCAACTTTTTCCACAATTTTTTAGTCAATAACCTCCAATTTTACTGTAAAATGCCTCATCAACTCGGCTTCCCACTTGATTTTTACTCCATGCTTGATCTCTTTTCTTCTGTCATAGACATTCTTTAGAGCGGCTGCAATCACGTTCATGTGGTTGTCGGTATATGTTCTGCGGCAAATGCAAAGCCTTAGGAAGTCGTTGCCGTCAAAACGGTTCTCTCTTGTCACAGGATCGCGGTCTGCAAGAAGGTATCCGATTTCGCAACCTCTTACGCCTGCTTCCAAATATAACTCGATGCCAAGGCGTACCCCGGGGAATTCCTCCTTTGGAACTTGGTCGAGCACTTTGTCGGCATCTACAAATATGGCATGTCCGCCGACAGGTCGCTGATATGGAATGCCATACTCGTCAAGTTTTGATGCCAGATACTCCACTTGCTTGATGCGGGTCTGCAACATGTCAAATTCAGTGTTTTCATCGAGACCCACTGCCAGAGCCGCCATGTCGCGCCCATTCATGCCTCCATAAGTTAGGAAGCCTTCAAATGGAATGAGATAGAATTTAGCCGCCTCATATATGTCTTCCCACTTTGTCGCAATGAAACCTCCCATGTTGACAAGGCCATCTTTTTTCGACGACATAGTCATTCCGTCGGCATACGAGAACATCTCGCGGCTGATTTCTTTTATCGTCTTATGCTCATATCCCGGTTCACGAGTCTTTATGAAATATGCGTTCTCCGCAAAACGTGCGCTATCGAAGAATACTCTTTTGCCATATTTGTCAGCAAGTGCTCTCACGCCACGAAGGTTTTCCATAGATACAGGCTGTCCTCCTGCTGTATTGTTGGTAATGGTCACTATTATAAAAGGTATCTTGTCTGCATGGCGCTCAAGTTCCGCCTCAAGTTTCTTAAGGTCGACGTTTCCCTTAAACGGCACCTCAAGTTGAGTGTTCTTGGCTTCATCAACGGTGCAGTCCACTGCGAATGCCTTGCGAGATTCGATGTGTCCTTTTGTGGTGTCAAAGTGTGAATTGCCGGGTACAAAGTCACCTTCTTTAATGAGAGCTGAGAATAAAACATTTTCAGCAGCGCGTCCCTGGTGAGTGGGGAGAACGTAATCGAAACCGGTGATTTTTTTAATAGTGTCTTTCAACTCATAGAAACTGCGAGCGCCAGCATAAGATTCATCGCCGGTCATCATCGCAGCCCACTGGCGGTCGCTCATAGCGCCAGTTCCTGAATCGGTCAGGCAATCTATATATACATAGTCGCTCTTCAGCATGAAGACGTTGTTGTCGGCTTCTTTAAGCCACTTCTCACGCTCCTCGCGTGTGCTCTTTCTGATGGGCTCAACCATCTTGATTTTCCATGATTCAGCGAAAGGTAGTTCCATATTTGTTTTATTTATATGCTTTTTCAAATGGCAAAACAATTATACATTTTTTTTCTGGTCACAAATTTAATCCATTTTCTCAAAATATGCAAATTTTATACCAAAAATATTACAATTTCCCCAACAAAAAAGCCTCCCGAACAAATCGGAAGGCTTTTGGAGGTTCCAAGCGGATTCGAACCGCTGTGAACGGTTTTGCAGACCGGTACCTAACCACTCGGACATGGAACCTTTTATGCATTCGGAGGTTTATTTCCCTCTTTTGCGATGCAAAGTTAGTATTTTTTTTTTATTCCCGCAAATTTTTTGCGAAAAAAATGTCAGTTTGAAACAAAATTCATCAATCAGATCGATTTTCCGTAGCGGGAATATATCTCTACGCCCATCTTCTTGGCTTTTTCTACGTCTGCCGGATTCGATGGATCAACACCATATTTGCTGAGTTTCGGAATAACTACAGGGGTGCCGGGACGGATTCTATCCGGGTGGCCAAGTTTTGCCTTGTTCTCTTCATATATGAAGGGCCACAAGTTGTAATTCCCATAATGTGCTTTTGCCATGGTGGTGAGATAGCGGGTAGTGCTAATTGTGTCATACACTATCGGATCGGATGGAGTTGTGGCTGCCTCCATTTCCGTTTCTATTGCAGAAGCCGAATCTTCAATAGAATCATCTGTTGCTATTGTCGGAGTGGATTCAACTTTGACATTTTGATTTTGGGCATTGTCTGCCATTGCTACATCTTCAGGTTTAGATGTAGAAGCAGTTTTATTGAATATCCTGTTGAAGTCGTTGGTCGCAACCACATACCATATGGCAAACGTAGCAATTAGAGCGCATATTGCGGCAATCAAGCTGATAAAAATTCCCTTTTTCCAATTGCTTTTTCTTATTTCCTTGACGTCAATCTCTTGAAAGTCGTCAATTTCACCAGATTCGTCTGAGTCTTCGGGGGCAATATAATCTAAACTATCCTGAATATCATCACTCTCAGATGGCTCTTCATCTTTATCATTATCAATTGATTCCACCGATTTTTCCAGCATCTCTATATTTGCAAAACTATCGGAATCTTCAGTATCCTTTATATCTGAAATGGCATCTTGCTTATCCTCCATTTCAATATAATCATCAGGCTCTAATGGCTTTGCTATTTCAGAAATGATTTCGGAATTTTCGATTACATCATT
>CAZCZX010000215.1:0-4733 GCA_964503095.1 uncultured Sangeribacter sp. | reverse complement strand
TTGCTTTCTGACTTGAATAGAGAGGTTACTCCACGTAGTCGATTTTGATTACGATTACGCGGATGGTTTGGTCGTCGGTGTCGTTGGCAATCTTGGCTATGTGCCAGTCTTCGGGGAAGAATAGGAAGAATTTGTCGGGGGTGGAGTCATAGAAACGGGCTTTCGAGACATCGTAGTCGTAGTGGATAACGTCGGGCTTGTATTCGCAGTTTGGAGTAGAAGTCTCATGGTCGATGATGCCGAAACGCTCTATGCCTTTTACTGCATATTGGAAGTCGATTTTCTGGCGATGGCTTTCCGTGCCTCTTTTTTCAAGCGGACCGTTCTGGCTGTCTTCGACACTCACTACCAGTGTGGTGCCTTCAATGGGATGTTTCCCTGCCGGAATTGCAAGGAGATCGGTTTCTTCAAGCCATTTGAAAGCGGCATCCCACTGCTGTTTGTTTTTGGAATACTGCTCGAAGAAGTCGAGTGGATTGACTGTCTCGTGAGGCGAGGCTTTCTCAAAGCCATTGCGCCATGCTCCGGATTCCATCCAGGATGTAGCAAGTTCTACTTTTGCCTTGTCGTCAGATTGGCGGGTGTAGACTCCGTCAGCGATTGCCAAGAGAGGGGATGAAGCGAGGAAGATGGATAGGAAAAGATTCTTAAGTTTCATGAATGTAGATTTTTTCGTTTGTTTTTGCAAAATTAATAAAAATATTTGAGAATTTTTGCACAAGATGCGGTTAATCCGTTCTTATTTGCGAAAAAAGGAAAAAGCCCAGACGAGTCTGAGCTTTATCTTTTTTCATTCATAAAATGGAATCCACATGTATGATCAGTAAGTGAGGAGTGCAGCTCCGTTTTGGGGGACATTGATCTTAAGTTTCCCTTTTTTGTCAGTTTTGGCTGTCTTTAGGGAGCCGTTGAGATTCTTGTCGTCGCTATACATTGCAATTTCTTTGCCCTGGTCGTAGCCCGGTAGGTCTATTGTAGCTGTTAGTGGCACCTCATCGGCATTAATTGCAGCTACATACCATTTCTCGCCACTTCGACGCGCCAATATAATATATTTCCCTGGATAACCGTCGATAAATTTCACTTCATCCCATGTAGTAGGCACATTCTTCATGAAATCCACTGCCCAAGCAGGCGCATCCGTAAGATTGTTGGGGGCCATGGCGAAGTGCTGAACCGGGCTTTGGAAAAGCACAGCAGTGGCAAGAGCGAAGACATCGCTTGTCATTCGTTTAGACCCATGCTGGTTGTCGGCGGAATAATACTTATTAAGGGTGCTTCCGCCAAAGTCCATACTGCCTACTGCATTTCGGATGAATGGATGAGTTGCGGCATTTTTAGCCTCAGCGTCGCACATGCCTTGTGAGAAATGCAGGTTTTCGCTTGCGAGGACTGCTTCTGCTGCTGCAAAATTAGGATACATTCTGTCCCAACCTCTCGGGAGTGTGCAGCCATGGAATATCACGAGGATTCCATAATCGTTGGCATCCGCGAGAATATCATGGTAAAGGCGCATGGTCTCCTGCTTATCTCCTCCAAAGAAGTCAACCTTTATGCCGCGTATGCCATTTTCTTTCATCCACTTCATATCCTTGCGACGCTTCACGATGTCGTTCATCACGCCACGTGGACCCTGCGGAGCATCATTCCAAGCCCCATTGGAATTATACCAAAGATAAAGATCAACCCCTTTATCCTTGCCATATTTAGCAAGTTTTTCAATACCTTCATAGCCGATTTGGGAATCCCATAGGGCATCTACAAGAACAGACTCCCAACCCATGGCTGCAGCGAAATCTATATAATTCTTCTGCTCATCGAAATTGCAGCTCGGATCCATTTTGATGATCCAACTCCAGCTTCCTTTTCCATAGTCATAATCTTTTGATGCTTGATAGAGAGGCTGAACTACATCGAATGGGATCGTGGTCTCAACAATCGGAGCGAGATTCTCTCCTACTGTGATTGTGCGCCAAGGAGTGCAGCCAGGAAGAGATATTTGTGCTCCGGTTGAGCCAAAACCATTAAGTTCACCCGGCATTGCGTATGCAATCTGATATTGGTTGTCCTGTTTGTTGGCAAGATGCGAGGCCACATAATCACCGGCGATTCCGGTTTCAGAAATCAGAGTCCAACCGTTGTCTCCATTTTTGAAGAGGCAAGGGAATGTATAGCCGTTTCCCCAGCCGTTCTTGCCCATTGTGTCATCAAGGCTGTAATTTGTCTCATAGCTTGGGGCAGTGCGAGCAAAACCAGTCAGGGGCTGCATCTGGGGGCAAAGGAATGTAGTGGTGCCATCAGGCATTACAAACCCCGTTGCTTCGCTTTCAACCACGCAGGCAAGCGTCTCTCCGGCAGGAAGGATATTATATCGGAAAGCAACGTTATTGTCACTGACTTCCATCTGAAGCTCGAATACCGGAGTCCCATCTTCACGGCAAAAAGTGAAGTCGGAGGTATTGGCTTTGTAGTCTACATGGCTGGTTTTAATATTTGGAAGTGAGTATGAGTCGGTGCGCTCAGCAGTGCGGACTTTGCTGATGTTGAGTCCGGAAGTGAAGTCTCCTATATTGGTCACAAGGCCAAGAGGAGAAGGAAGGAGGAAATCTTTGCCATCATATTTGATGGAGTAAGTAGGCATCAGGCCTTCATCAGCCACTGTCACTACGGTCTTTCCATCAGGGCTTTTTACATCGTAAGAATCGGCGTAAGCCGATGTAATGGTCATGATGGAGGCGAGAGGAATCAAGAATAGTCTTTTCATGAATTATGATTTAAGTTTTGCTTTAGAATATTTGATGCAAAATTAGCAATAAAAAACGATATACGCGTTATCCAGATGTCGCAATATCGTACATTAATATGGGTCAAGTTTTACGATTTGTATCATCTGCATAAGGATTTGTAACCCGCATTAATTAATCTATGTTAAAAAAGCACCCCAAAAAGATTGATATATAAGTTTTTTTATGTAATTTTGCATATTTTCCATATTATATAGCAATTAACAAATCGAAAATAAATTAAATCATGACTAATTTCAACAGGATATTGATATCTGCTGCAATCATAGGAATGACTATGACTTCAGCCACGGCAACCCCTAAAGGTCCCAGAGATTTTGATCTGAGCCGCTTTGCTTATAAGTCGGCAAGAGGGAGCGAAAAGAAGGCTTTTTCCCCCGAGAGGATGGCAAAGATCAATAGCATTAATTCCATGCTTGCAAGAGGATCTCAAG
This sequence comes from uncultured Sangeribacter sp., assembly GCA_964503095.1. GTDB lineage: Bacteria > Bacteroidota > Bacteroidia > Bacteroidales > Muribaculaceae > Lepagella. Next base: position 1,495 of record CAZCZX010000215.1, on the reverse strand, counting down.
AAGGGTTTTCTCCAGAAGTGACATTTTCTTCCGACGACAGGATTGGTGACATCGACGGGCCAAACAATGAACTATGGTTTTACACCTCATCAATGGTCTACAAATATATTCCTCATGAATATTATGTTGAGGAAGTGCTTTTGGAATACAAATTTGATGTATATAATGCATCGGGCGATCTTGTGGGCACCATCCACGACAAGATGAGATATGAGGAAAACGAAGTCAGAGTGGTAGAATGCAGTCTTGTCCCGATGGTTTCACAAAAATTCTTCAATGATGACGATAAGTATGAGCTGATGGTGGGACTGGGAGTAAACCGCACAAAGGTCTACGCCGACGGAACAACAGAATGGATGCCCAACTCCTACCGGAGCATGGTCTATTCACTTGGCGGAGAAAAGGAAACCCTCGAAGTTGAAGACTCCAAGGGGAAAATAGTGACTAAAGATTTTGACAAGCCTGTATATCGGATGGAAGGTTCGCTGGGCGATGTTCTTGACGCTTCCGTTGATGGCAAAGAAGAAATTTATCTCACTTTCTATGAAGAGTCACTTCCTGAATATTCTGACGATGACATCATCAGCGGAGAGGGAGGTCCAACTGTGAGCGACAGTTTCTGGGAGAATCTTACTGCCTCTCATATCACTCTCAGAGTGCGTGGGAAAGTGGACGCTGATGGGAATATGCCGGAAATCATGAGCACAGAGATTCCATTGCTCTCAATGCCTGGCGATCAGGAGAACACTCCATTCATGATGTCGCTGAGAAATGGAGATGAATCATACTATCTCACACAATATTACAAAGATATTTTCTACAATAAATATGATTCTCCTACCGATGATCTTACAATGAAGGAACACAACTCATTGATGATCGATCTCTATAAAATTTCAGGTGGGGAAATGACAAAAGTAAGCACCACAGAGGTGCCATTCGTGAAAGACTCAAAAGACCGTCTGCTTTTCTCATTCCACTCAGTTGGGGATTTCCGTTATTCAGAAGATATCAACTTCAACGAAGATGGAGAGCCGACTTTCTTCGTGACAAAAAACAATTATTTTGCCGATGAGCATGCAGAATACAGTTATTATCACTATGGGAAAGATGGCAAAAAACTGAATGACATTTTTGAGAATGCACAGAGCAATATGCCGATGACCAATATCGATGGGATGGAGCCACAACAAATGTTTGTCACCGAAGGCAATGCCGAATATATCTTCCATTTTGTCGATCTCCTCAGCGGGGTAGAAAGAGCAGCCTTCAGCTGTTATCTCGAAACAGATCCGGACTCCGATCCTGACATGATGACTGCCAATATCGACCGCACCAAGATAGGCGATACTTATCAGTATGCAGTGGAGATGCGCACACCAACTGTAGATGAAAACGACAATAGCCTTATGCGAATCGGCTGGCTCGATGCTAATGGACAGTTCCTCAAAATGGATGAAGTCAATATGGGGCAATACGTGGTCTATGCTCAGTG
>CAZCZX010000214.1:0-4735 GCA_964503095.1 uncultured Sangeribacter sp. | reverse complement strand
GGCCATCGTCAAAGTATTTGGCGACCACGCTTATAAGATGAACCTCAGCTCGACCAAGTCAATGACAGGTCATCTGCTGGGCGCTGCAGGCGCGCTTGAGGCTGTATTCAGCGTCAAGGCTCTCGAGACTAACACTGTGCCGCCTACGATCAACCACGAGGAGGGCGACAATGACCCGGAGGTGGACTATAATCTGAACTTCACCTTCAACAAGGCGCAGAAGCGTGAGATCAACGCCGTGCTGAGCAACACGTTCGGCTTCGGAGGTCACAACGCCTGCCTCATCCTCAAGAAATATAAGGAGTAACTCCTCCATATATACAAACATCACCTGCGGGGGTGTGTCCGTCCAAGACACACCCCCGCAGCCGTTTCTTAAACATTCTTTCCGGCACGACGCTGATGATAGAAGGTAAGGCGCAATTTTAGGCATTTAAAGTTGTCAATTGCCGGGATTTCATTATTTTTGTATTTTATATTTTGATAATGAATTAGAATAATATGAGTCATTATAAATTTTCATTGAAAGACTATCACGCTATAGCATCTGCCAACATTATGTTAAACGGCATAACCGTGCTCAGTGGGGAAAATGGCTGCGGTAAGAGCACACTCTCTCGGTGGATATATTATCTTGTAAATGGAGCGAATGAGTTTGATGTTATTCTATATCAGGATTTCTTAACCTCGCTGCAAGCAGAGCTTTCCCTGCTGGCAACTGTCTATCAAGATATCCGCATGGCGACTCACGTCTCCACACCCCTCCTGATTCAGGATGGAATTAAAAAGATTCAAGACGCCAAATCTCGGGAATGTCAAGACAATATAGATCAAGCCTTGATAATCTATCAAAATCTTGTAGATCGATTTGGGATTATACTTACGGATTACATAAAGACAAACACTCCTAAAATTAGAAGAGACCGTTCGTTGAGATTTCTTGGAATTGAAACGGATGCAACCACACCATTGCATGTTCGAGTGACTGATTTTATAGAGGAAGAGAAACAAAAAGGAATTAAATTGTTAGAAGAATATTTAGAGGCCAAAGATAAGAGAGAAATTGAAGAATTTATTCCTCTTATAAAAGCTCAATTTGATATTCGTCAACAATTCCCGCTAAATATAAATTTTTACGAAGATAAAGTCAGCCTGTTGAATAATGGAAAGGTAGGTTATCTTTATAATCTTAAACGAGCCATCTATGTAGATACTCCGATGGCAGTATCAGAAGACGTGGCAGAAGATAATATATTTTGGAAAAACCTTCAGAATATGATGATATATCCAATGAAGGAAAAAGAGATATCTTTTGGTGTCCGGAAATTGATTTATAGAATTCAAAAGATTATCAATGGCAGCGTAACGGTGGTGCAGGATGATTTTGATGAGTTTGAACTTCACTATAAACGGGCTGATGGCCTTGAGATAAAACTGGATAATGTAGCCACCGGAATGAAGTCATTTTCCTATCTTTTGAGGCTCCTTGAGAATGGATATTTAGATAATGATACGATATTATTAATTGACGAACCCGAGGCTCATTTACATCCTCAGTGGGTGGTGGAATTTGCTCATATCCTTGTGTTGCTACATAAAGAGGTTGGTGTAAAGGTGGTTATCGCAAGTCATCATCCGGATATGATTGCCGCTATAAATTCCATCTCATCGAAAGAAGACCTACAGGATGCTACAACTTTCTATATAGCCATCCCATCTGATGTGCCATATCAGTATGTGTATGGAGAATTGGGCAACAATGTAGAGGAAATTTTCAAGTCTTTCAATATCGCATACCAAAGAATAGAACAATATGGGCAATCCTCTGGCGTATGATAATGAGTTAATTAAAGATAATCTTCTATATCCAATATGTGGCAGTTACCTGCATTCGGTATCTCAAAAGGATTATAAAGAAGTTTTCTTTCATCCGGAAATCATGTGTCTTGATATGGATGACTTGGAATTAATTCTTGCAACAAATGATAAGCGGGACAGACAGCCGACTGTTGATGCAGTGATTGGCGTAAAAAAATTTCATAAGAATAAATTCTCATCTCATTCGCTCCTTTTAATAGAATTAAGATTGGATTATAAGTCTGCTGATAATCTCAGTAAACGTAAATTGGAAGAAAAGGTAAGACATACAGTAGACATTCTTTCTACTGACGCTGCAATCTATAAGGAGAAATTTTTTATATTCAGAGACAATGTAATCCAACAGATGATAAACTGGTTTAATAATCACTCTCATGAAGGAGGGATTTTTTCCTTTTGCAGACCATTGTCGGTGACTCAATTCAACAAAACTATCATATCTCCTGCTGAGTTTCCGTACGAACCTGTCAATAACGCATATGAGATTAGAAAGTCTTTGAAATGCACTGAAATTGAAGATTTTTTCAATAAAATAGAATATTGGCTCAGCATAGGTAGGCAATATCAATATAATAAGGAAGAGTTTAATTTAATCATCTCAATATTGAAAGAACAGTGGCAACAATTTCGAGCCTCAAATAAGTTGTTGACAGAATTACAAGAGATACAAGCTCAAATAATCGAGGAAGATAATACTGAGCTGCTTAATTAACATTTTGTGGAGAGTAGGCTATAATATTTATAGGAATAGTATCTGATTTTTTGGAATGGTATGACAGTCGTTTTAAATTTGCGAGCGCGGAGTTAATATCGTAAATTTGTATTATGGCAAAGGATAAAATCTATAATATACCGAGCCGATGGATTGTCGTCGCTTTGGCTGCAGTTGCCGTCGCTGCCTTAATTGCAGTGGCAGTGATTGAGGGGCGTAAGCCGGGCACTTCACTGGAAGCTACCGAGATAATGAACCGCGCCGACGCGGTCAAAAATTGATATTCCCAAGAATGAGTCAACGCTCAGTTCATACATTCGGCAAATCATCAATAAAACACTCAACTGATTGTCTTTTTAGGCCTAAAAGATACATTTTTACCCCCTGAAACATCCCCTTTTAAGGTGGGTGCATATTTTTGTATTTTGGAAAATCAGTAATCTACTGATAATTCGTCCTCTTAGATAGGCCCAAAGCGCATATTTTTATTTTGGAAAATTGGCTCTTTCTGTTGTAACTTTGCAAAATATAAAATCTAATTATAATGTTTAAAAACTATTTTTAGTGGCCATGCCACTCCTAGCAATTTTTTCGGTGTCTGCCGAAACAGTCACAATCAAAATCACCTATAAGAAGAAAACACCGACATCTCCTATCGGTGGCTCTATAGGACGTCTGCCCATGAATCTGCCTGTTGATGTCATGCTTGATGACGCTACAGGCGAACTGACAACAGCCGGTCCGGAAGACTTAGAGGGCTGCATTTATGTGTATAGTGTTGACGGCATTCAGGAAGGCTACTCTCCTGAACTCAACGCAACGTTCACATTGCCGTGTATAGATGACATCCACATCATCTCACTGCAAGGCAGCAACTGGTTTGGCGAAGGAAAGGTGGTATACTAAAAACAATAATCTTTTATTAATAAATTATAACTAAAAATGAAACAAATTTCTTACATTTTGCTTGTCATTATGACAGCATGGGTGGTCACCTCATGTTGTGAGGAGACGCCACCGAATCAAGAAGAGATGCTGAATGCTTCGAACAGCCGAATCTATGAATTGATAAGTAATTATGCAAATGCGAGAGTTGCTCCAACGCGTAGCAAAACTACCTTTACGATTACTAATATCGCGCGGCAAAAATACGAGATTGATCAATTTGTTGAGGATTCCACACTGACAAGATCAGGACTTTGCAATGCTGAGCCATTTGAGATTCAGACTGTATCATTGGATTTTGGAGACAAGGAAGGGTATGCTATTGTGTCAGACGACAGCAGGCTCAACCATGTGTTCTTTTACACAGAGTCAGGTCATATCAGTGACACAACCTTTATCAAACCATTAAAGGAGATTGTAGAGGAGTATCCACAGATTGCTTCCGATATTATAGTATTGAATCAGGAGGAACAGACCAGGGCAGACGGTGGTATTATTCCGATTGTAAATCCTATAACAAGATTTGAATGGGATCAGAAACCTCCTTTTAACAATTACGCCCCCTATTGCACTTGCATTTCTTGCAGGGCCATAGGCAACCATATGCCCATTGGATGTGTGACTACCGCAGTCGCTCAGACAATTGCTACAATTGGAAAATTTAAAGGCACTTTCTACGGCACCAAGGATATTAATTTTAAGTCGTTGCCTAAATATGGCAACTCGTTCTATGGTACCCAAAAGGAGCAAATAGCACACTTTTTTCACGAAATTGCCCTGAATTGTCAAGTAAAATTTGGGTGTAGCAGTAGCGTCACACAAGCTGTGGCTGCCTACAATTATCTGATTGATTTAGGATACAATTGTACTTTAGCCAAAGGAGCGATAGATTCGGCAAAGATAATCCAGAATCTGAAGAAAGGATATCCACAGCTTGCAGCCGGTTCGGATTCAGATGGTGGCCATATGTGGACAATAGATGGTATTCAGGTTCAAAATTCTCGATATGACTATTATTGCAATTGGGGCTGGGGTTACGGAAGAAGTAACGGTTGGAGTACAGGCAACCATTACACTACACAAGACGGTAAAGACAGCTTTCCCAAAAACACACAATATATTTACGTAAATTAAAAATCTCCATTATGAAACGAAACAATATATTTCTCATATCCGTAGCCGCCCTGCTCGTGTCTTCTT
>CAZCZX010000213.1:0-4743 GCA_964503095.1 uncultured Sangeribacter sp. | reverse complement strand
CTGTACTCGGCCGTCTCGGCAAAATCGAGATTGACAATCCAGGCCAAAAACTCGTTATCACCCACCCCAACCTCCCGCGCCGGCCTGGAGCGGAAAAATAGGGAAGTCCATCGTTAACTCTATTATTGGCAAAAAGAAATGAAAAAGAAACTAAAAGCCCAACTCTTAAAAATATCCCCTCGTCTGATATTGGGAAAAGATAATATTTAGGTAATTATGTTAGAAAGATATATTCAGGCTCAGAAGGATATTTATGAGCGAGCCCTTCAAGAGATAAAAGCAGGTAGGAAACGTAGTCATTGGATGTGGTACATTTTCCCGCAGATAAATGGACTGGGGCATTCGATGAATTCTATATTCTTTTCAATTAAAGATATAGAAGAGGCAAAGGATTTTCTTAATCATCCTGTATTGGGGACAAGGCTTCGGGAAATCTCTAAGGCCTTATTGCGTTTGCCCACCAACAATCCATATGAGGTGTTTGGTTCACCCGACGATATTAAGCTTCGCTCTTGTATGACTCTTTTTGATGCAGTAGAACCTCATGCTGTATTCAATCAAGTTTTGATGAAATATTTCGATGGGAATAAGGATTCACAAACATTGAGGATTCTTAACGACCAAAAGAATCTGAAAAATGAAAATATTGTCAAACGCTTTAAGATTGATGAAGACAATCCAACTGATAAACGACGATTGGTACTCATCGGAACTATCTGCGGCGACATTATCGGATCTTGGTATGAATTCTGCTCTACTAAGAGTTTGGATTTTGAATTATTCACTGACCAAAGCCGATTCACTGATGACACCGTATGTTCTATTGCGATTGCAGATGCTCTAATGAATGGAAAAGACTTTGTTGGCAAACTTAAATATTGGTGTCGTAAATATCCGAAAGCCGGATACGGTGGAAACTTCAACTGGTGGTTCAGACAGGACGATCCAAAGCCATATAATAGTTGGGGCAATGGATCTGCGATGCGAGTTAGTGCTGTCGGAGCTTTTGCTTCATCAATAGATGAAGTGTTGAATTTGGCTAAGAAGTCAGCTGAAGTAAGCCACAATCACCCTGAAGGCATTAAGGGAGCGCAAGCAACTGCTTTGGCCATCTTTCTGGCTCTTAACGGCAGTTCTAAAGAGCAAATTAAGGAGCAGATCGAAGTGCGTTTTGGATATGATCTCTGCCGGAAATATGCAGATATTCAACCCCGCTATGGATTTGAAGTAAGTTGCCAAGATTCTGTCCCGGAAGCGATTATAGCATTTCTTGAGAGTTCGGATTATGAATCGGCAATTCGTATGGCAGTGGCATATGGTGGTGATGCCGACACCCAAGCTGCCATAACCGGAGGCATAGCAGCTGCCTACTATGGCGAAATTCCGGATTTTATACTTACGGAATGTCTCAATCGTCTTCCATCTGACATCAAGGAGGTTATAGCAAAATTTAATAAACTATATAGCAATGTATAATATTCATCATACACGAGATAAGATTCTGGGCTGCCTGTATGGGCAGGCTATTGGAGATGCTCTCGGATTTGCATCCGAAGCAATGACAAAAGAGGATATTCGTGCTGTATATCCAAACGGAATATCAAAATATACGGACATAATCCAAGATGATAGACGTAAAGGCTGGCCGATAGGATTTTGGACCGATGACACCGAAATGATGCTTCTGATATTAGATTCAATAATTGAAGAAAATGACATTATTATTACAGCCATTGCCCGAAAATTCCTTGATTGGTATGATGTAATGGGGTATAAGGTTTGTGGCATTCTAACAAAAAAGGCTTTGAATTTTGCTCCACCACTTTATGAGAAGGATCCTATTAGTATCGCTGAACTCGTATGGAAATTGAAAGGTAGAGATAATGCGCCCAATGGAGGCTTGATGAGGACATCGGTCATTGGACTATGGCCCAAAGGTAAAATATCCGATAATGCAGCTGCTATCTGCAGGATGACCCACTTTGATCCCAGGTGTGTTGCATCTTGTGTGGTTGCTTCTGAAATAATATTTAACTTAGTATGGAATGATAAAAAACTGTCAAGGGAAGAAATCATTGAAATCGGACAAATATATGACACTCGCATTACTGATTGGATAGAACTTGCATACAATAGTTCAGATATTTCTTTATTGGAGTTGGATACCAAAGGAAGCGAAGCATATACTTTCCGAACACTTGCGGCGGCTCTATGGTGTTACTGGCACGCAAAGTCTTTTAAAGAAGGTCTGTTGGCTATTGTCAACGAAGGAGGTGATGCCGACACAAATGGAGCAATTGCGTGTGCTATTCTTGGTGCGAAATTTGGATTCGATTCAATTCCTGCATATTATATTGAGAACCTTCATAACAAAGAAGAATATCGTGGCAAAGTAAATGGATTCATTAGCAGTGTGTTGAATGAAAATGAGTAGGAGAATAAAACGTGTGCTATTTGTCTGCGCAACAATACTATGTGCGATTGTTATTGTAACGATAATATGCGATCGAAAAGTCTATTATAACGCCAAAAGCAAGCTATATGATAGCGTTGATAGTGTTCCTCATAGGAAGGTGGGTCTGATTCTCGGCACTTCACCTGTGTCTATATGGACCAATAGAAGGAACTATTATTTTTACCACCGCATAAAGGCAGGAGCTAACTTGTATAACGCAGAAAAGGTTGATTGGCTTGTGGTCAGTGGAGGCGATTACAGAAATACTGAAAATGGATATGATGAGCCGGTGGCTATGCGCGATTCTTTGATTAAACTGGGAGTTGATTCAGCACGTATAGTGCTGGATTATGACGGTACAAGAACTCTCAACTCACTGGCAAAGATGCGTGACATTTATCGTCAGGATTCAATCATTATAATTTCTCAGAAATATCATAATGAGAGGGCTTTGTATCAAGCAAAACATCTCGGTGTTGACGCTATAGGATACAATGCCCACACTCCGGGCAAACGTACTTCTTGGTGGCGTAATCGTGGGCGCGAAGTGTTGGCACGTGTTAAACTCTTCATTGACATAGCAAAAAGACTTCATCCAGACATTAAGGAGTCTATGGTTACAGATTTTACTATCACCACACCCGACTTTCTAACCGTATCGCATATTGAAACGAAATATGGCGATTTGATTTGCTTGAAACCTGATATGAGTGTTCTGTCAATGGACATGGTATGCGGTGAAATCCCCTCTGCCGACAATGACTCAATTATCTTGGCTTTCGCCGGGGCATTTACCGGAACGGAATTTGACAAAGGACACTCCAATATTGCCGGCGACCATGTTTCCGGTGGCGCACGCTTCAAAGGTTATTCGTGTAAGCGAAACACCGGTGCTTTCACTTGGTCACCTGTCTCTGGCCCGAAGTTCTTATACAAAGATTACTCATCTGCATTAGATAAAGCTGCCGAAGAGGGAGGCATGGGTTTTGCGCAGGAGATGATGATACATGACGGCAAAGCAGTCAAGACAACTCGTCCATTAGGAAACCGAAACGTCTTTCGCGCTCTTTGTCTTGACTCCGACAAAAATATGGCATTATATGAGAGTCAAGGAACCGTAACATTCGGAAACTTCATAGATGCTTTGCTCACGCAAGGAGTGAAAGAGGCATTATACACCGATATGGGACAAGGCTGGAACTATTGCTTCTATCGCCTCAATCAATCTGACAAGTATCCTAAATACCTTCACTCTACATCATTACCTTACGCATCTAATTTCATAATAATCAAAACAAAGCAATTGCCATCTTAATTCTTGAATTGAATTAAGATGGCAAATGTCTTTTATATTGAAAGCCTAATTTTTTGATTTTGATGTCTGACAGATATTTACATAGTCTTCTATCCATAGATGAGGTATTTAGTTTCTTCAAGTTCTTCTTTGAAATATGGATTTTTCACTTCAGATTCATCTACAAGATCTACTTCTCTTCCAAATAGTTTTTTCAGTGAGTGATAAAGGTCAAAGAAATTTTCCGCGTATGTGGTATAATCTACCTCCGACGAGAAATCTACAAGAATATCTACATCGCTGTTTTCATTAAAACGAGGGGTTAGAATAGAACCAAAGGCATAAAGTTTATTGACCTTGTGCTTTCGACATAAGGCTATCAAACGCTGTATATTATCATTAATAAGATGCATGTCAAGCTTATCTTGTTATTAACTATGCAAATTTACAATAATTTTTCTATTTTTGCAAATAAAAATAATACTTCAATATGTTTACTTTTTTCGGCCTCGCGGTATGTAATATTGAAGAGTAATAAGCGATATTATAATTTACAAAACTAATTTATGAAAATACCAGGCTAAGCTTCTCATGTAAACGCGCCATAGACCCTCAGCGAGACCAAATTGAATCAATTTTATTTATTGGAAATAAACAAAAATACCAATATTTATTTATTGGCAATTAATAAAATCTTCATTTTTTATTTATTGGCAGTAAACAAAATAATCAATTCGCTTGCATCAATCAATATAACACATTACCTTTGGATTCCAATAAGCAACTGGCCAAATGGCTCCTATCCTTCCAATAATAAACAAGATGGGAGTAATTACTCGTCAAAGACCCGACGTATCTATGATAGGAAGATAGAATAATAGAGCCTACTTCAAAAAAAGATGGTCGCTAATGCCTTTTAAATGTCAGCATTATCGCTTCTCATTTGGCTATTTCAGATTTTTTTGTTAATTTTGCCAAATAATCCAAAAATGCG
>CAZCZX010000212.1:0-4782 GCA_964503095.1 uncultured Sangeribacter sp. | reverse complement strand
TTGTCTGATTCTTTTGAATTACCAGACTTGTCTGATTCTTTTGAATTACCAGAATTGCCAGAATCTTCTGAATCTTCCGAATTGTCAGAATCGTCAGAATCGTCAGGATTTTCGGTGTGATCGGGCATTCGTGAACTTGGAGCTTCTTCCTCCTTCTGCGATGGAGGAATCAGTCGGTTGAGCAGACTATAATACTCCTCAAATGTCTTTCCTGCAGGCATAGCCACTTCAATGCATTGAGGCACGAGCTCAAAGCAGAAGGCATGAGGTCCGCCCATATTGTCGAGTATTGTCATATTAGAAGAAAGATAAAGAATCTCCGGTCGCGCACGAAAAGGTTGCCTCAGATATGGATGCTTCAGCAGAATTCGTAGTGCTTCCACCTTTAGACGGTCGGCGAGTTCACGGTCTTGCATAACATCAACCATCCCTCCATTATACTCTATAAGTCCCCTGCCAGAGCGTAGAGGCACGTCAAGGCTTGGTTTCTCAGAAAGCACATGAGTACAATACACAGAGAACAATAGCGGCTCAAGCAGAAACCATCGCTGAGCCACGTTACTGATTCGTTGGTCAGCTCTTAAAGGAGCTTTTCCTGCTTTCTTCTTTGCCATCAGAGATCCATAATGAACTTGGTGAGTTTATCATATATATCCGGAGCGTTTGTCAAGAGGAACGCGCATGCTTTCGGATATTGGGCTCGTTGGAAAGTCTCAGCAAAGTGAGCGGCAGCCTCCCGATTGGTCTGCTGAGTCATGAGCCAAGCCACATATTCGGATGCATTAAAACTCCATCTTGCCTTTTCTTCAGCATCCTTTGGTTCATTAAGCTCCAATAATCGCAACATGGAATCGTTTACAATGGATATATCAGGGAGCGTCATTGTCTCGAGTAGAATTTTGTTCTTGTGGAAATCCTGAAGCACGTCTTTACCCTTTATCTTACGGTTTTTCTTTATCTCCTCGAAAAATACGTTTGCCACTTCGGGGCCGATTATACCGGCAATAGCTTTCTTTAGAGAAGCATCTACATTCGGAGCGTTCTTGATGATATCACTCACCCTTTCCCATGCCCTTCGATCGGGTGTCTTCTCAAGATTATCTGCATCTTCACGCAACTTTCCGTCAAGATATGTCGAGTTCTCCTCAATAAATTTAATCACTTCCGGAGCGACACCGGCACGTTCAGCCCAAAGCAGCCATTCGCTGGAAGAGGGACGGAATGTATAGATATTGAAACGACTGACAAGAGCAGGGTCAAGCTCAGTGAGTTGATATTCCTCTCCCGAATTGACAGCAGAGATGATGCGGCTCCCCTTGGGAAGTGATTTCCCAGCCAATTTGCGATTTAGAGTCAGATCCATCACAGACTGGAGGATCTCCGGCCGAGCTCGGTTTAATTCATCGAGAAACAGTACAATCGGTTGGTTGTCGGTCGGAAACCAATAGGGAGGGAGGAATTCGGTCTTTCCTGTTTTCTCGTTTTTATTTGGTAGTCCTATCAGGTCGCCCGGGTCTGACATCTGTCCGAGAAAGAGTGTCATCACTGGCACACCTTTGCTTTCGAAATAATCAGTAAGAATACGGCTTTTACCGATTCCATGTGCTCCAGCGAGCATGATATTCTGCTCTGCCGGTGTCATGGCAAGGATTTCGAGCAGTTCCTTAGCGTCAATTTTAATAGTCATATTGAATATACTTATTTTGTATTAAATGATTTCCTCCCACCCTTTCTTAATGTTCGCAGTTATGAATTGGTCAAGGAAGTTGTTGATTTGCTCAAGGCTATCGGACACACGGATGTCTCGTTTGAGTGCATCTTTACGCGAAGCACTGTAGTCGGTGTGGTGAAGCACATATGCTGGGAAACGGCCGGTATACTCTTTATTGGTTTTCCAGACTATAAATTTTTGCACCATTCGTTTGTCTTTCTGTGTCTTCAGATATACTCTTCTGACTATAATATCACTATTGGGCAAATCGTTGAGGTTGATAGTCTTTACCTGAGCGAAATCACAAAGATCGGTAATTTGGCTAATTCTAATATCTGATTCACAAAAAGATTTGTCATCACGAAATCGCACAATCACCGGACTATGGGCAACCGCACCAGCAGTCTTGTTGACAATAGAATATCGCCCGTTGACATATTCGAGCAATGGATTTAACTTCGGCTCTCCGGCCGCATTCTCGGTAACAAAATCCACAGCCGAAACCTCCAGAATTATTTCCGGAGCCACCATGTCGAAAGCAACACCACGTGAATCAGTCTCTACATATTCCGACTCTACAATCTTAGCGGAAAGTCTTTTGTAGAGAACGCTCCTCTCCTCATCTGACAGACCATTGCCAACTGACATAATCGACTGTAGGCGACCATCAGGACGCATTACTGCAACAAGAACATTACGCACCATCTCAGAGCGCTCGTCGTCGCCTGTAGTAAAGCCAATCACGACGCCATCGATAGAGTGACGAGGTTTGACTTTGTATACAATCGAGGAATTGGAATAAACCACAACTCCCTCGCTACCCTCTTCTTCAACCAATTTCTTGTAGATAGCCTCTGCTTCTTGTTTGGAGTCGACAGCTTTTCCCGGAACAACCTTGACAAGTTTGCCATCCTTGAAAATCCTTTTCAGACGCCCGTGTTTCGAAGCAAAGTCACTTATATCAAGGGTTTCACCCTCGATATCGATAAGGTCGAAAGGGGCGAGCATAAGACGTTCGGGCGCAGAAGCCAATGCTGTAGCCACTTGACCGACACGCTCCCGGCCGCCCGATTCCGGACGAGTAAACAACTCAGCACCTAAGGTGGCATTTTTTATACCGGCACCCAATAGCAGAGACTTCATCTCTTGATAGCAAGGGAGATCCATAGACATCTCTTTGCCACTGGAATTATACGCCTCGATTCGACCGCCGCGCAGGAACACCAACTGCATCACACCATCGACTTTACGGGTGACAAACAGATTTTCTCCTGACACTTTATCATTGAATGATGAGCCTTCTACCAAAACAAAAGTTCCTACTACGGTGCGTTTATAATCGCGTGCTTGTTTAGAAAAATCTATATTCATATTTGTTTTAATTCAAGGTTTGTGAGATGCATTAAAAGACAATACTTTCCGCCTTCTACATGCCCGGAAAGGAAAGCGCGATAAGGGATTGCGCCACGAGAAAATACCAACGGACCTACACCCTTTGGACCGCCACCGATGAGCATCACCGCTTTTTTTTCATGAAGCGTCTTTGCCATTTCATACAGGAAATCGTAGGTGAGGCCATCCACATGCTTCAGCTGATGAGTGTGGGTAAACACAAACATTCTGACAGCTTTTGAAATAGGGATTAATTTTCCTGTCCAACGTAAAGGGAATTCTACATTTATATTTGCATCAAGATCTTCGGGTTTGCGCTCATCTTTAAGAGTCCCATCGACATTATAGACTATCTCACGAAATGAGACACGATGCGCGATGCTGCCATCCGGAGCAAGAAAGACCTTCTTTGTCTTTTGCAGTCGCATGCCTACTCTATTAATGTCAACTTCTACATCGGAGTTAAGAATGACATCAGTGAGATCTTCACCATATTGATTTTTAAGGGATTCAAGAAGGGTATTGACTGCAGATTTAAGAAACTTCACATTTTGGTGCTGTTTCCCAGCTGCATGGACAGTCCTTGTAACCATTGAACCTTTCAACGGCACAATACCCACATGAGCATTTCGCTTGGCCTCGTTTGATATGTTGATTGCTTTCATATATCAGGTTTTATGTTATGTAAGAACTTATAGAATAGTATACTTTATCAAAACATTGAGAAATCAAGATCGTCGGATTCAAATTCTTCTTCTGCATCGTCGTCAAGCATAGAGTGATCATCGAGAGTTATATATTCAATAGGGAATGGTGTGCCTGCCAATATGAAAACCTGGGGGCCAATAGCCACGATAAATGCTGTGGAAGGTAGACCTCCGCGATAGCTCCAGGGAAACGTGTAGATTTCATCGCCAAGGGCAGTGATGAGTTCATTATCGCCTTCTGCATTGAGTTGATAGACGGTGGAAATCTCTGTGGCGAGAATATCTTCTTCTGATGCCTGTTGGTGGAGCTGGATGCCTATATCGAAAGATGAAGGGACTCCTTCTATGGGATTTCCGTCAATATCAACAGTGACAAACTCATCGCGTTCAGCCCATTTACCATCGTCGGTGATTATGCCCATTTTTACACTGCCGCCGGCCGCCAAAGTCACTCCATCATCATTAATGGAAGCTGACGTACATATTCCTCCTTCCGGTGTTGTGACTCTTGTCTCGACCCAGCCATAAAGTTTCTTTCGCTCCAATTTAATTGGCTCTAATTCAAATGTTGAACCTCGAAGCGAGATATTCAGTTTTCTTGCCATTTATCACGGTTTTTGATATTATTACTCTCTTAAAATAAAGCTAACGTTAGATTCATTCACTATATAGAAATATCATTATGAAATTTCAAAATAATATTGAAAATTTTCAATATTAAAATAAAAAATGCCGACTACCTTAAAGTAATCGGCTTCTATATTATTCTGAATATTTCAGAATTGAGACTCACGCACATTCGTATATCATCCATTATAATGAAAACTTGCATATTTTTTTAATTTTGAAGAGAGGGTCTTTGAGATGGGGAAGCGAGGGTGCTGGATAGATATTACTAAGTCAGGTCCTATACAGCGCAGATTTTCCCCTAAAGGATATTCCTTTATATGGAAGCAATATATCTCTTCCTCA
>CAZCZX010000211.1:1866-4793 GCA_964503095.1 uncultured Sangeribacter sp. | reverse complement strand
TAAAAAACCTAAAAATCCAATAATTTTTATTAATTTTGTCAAGTGTTTCACGGTCGGATGCTCATTCAAGCATCCTTGTTTAGGTTTTTTAATTTTCAACTCTATGATTACCGCACTGTTAGTAATCTTTATTCTCGGTTATCTACTGATAGCCTGCGAACACGTGTTGCATGTCAACAAAGCAACGTTCGCACTTATTATGTGTGCCCTCCTTTGGGCCATCTATGCATTAGGAAGCCATGACCCCGGCATTTCTTCCGAAATGATCGAGGCTCTTGGCGACACTTGCGAGATTGTGGTGTTCCTGATCGGAGCCATGACCATTGTGGAACTCATCGACCGATACGGAGGTTTTCGTATTCTCGTGGATAAAATCCATGCTAAAGACAAAAGAAAACTTATGTGGGTGCTATCGGTATTCGCATTCTTCCTTTCAAGTGTTCTCGACAATATGACCACCACCATAATTATGGTGATGATGCTTCGCCGAATGCTCGCAAATTATAAAGAACGATGGCTCTTCTCCTGCGTCATAGTGCTTGCCGCCAATGCTGGCGGTGCGTGGTCGCCTATCGGAGATATCACCACAATCATGCTGTGGATGAAAAACTATGTCTCTTCCGTAGATCTAATAGTAAATCTTCTTCTCCCATCCTTGGTATCAGTAGTAGTACCTGTAGCCATTGCCACCAGGATGATTCCCAAGACTGCAGTCGAACCACTCAATAGCCAAGACTCAAGAGTAGGCTATGAAATGTATGAGGAGCATCCAAATCTCTCAATACTTATTTTAATCTGTGGCGTGGCTGGACTGCTATTCGTGCCTGTCTTCAAAGCCACTACCCACCTTGCACCCTACATGGGAATACTTTTCTCTCTCGGCGTGCTGTGGCTGCTCACAGAGTTGCTTGTGCGCCACTACAAACTTGACGGTAAGATAGAGGGACGTGTATCACAGGTGATACGCAGTATCGATATGTCAACGATTCTTTTCTTTCTTGGAATCTTGATGGCTGTCGCAGCCCTTAGTCAGGCCGGCATATTGGGTGAATTGGCAGGATGGCTCAACGACCAGTTCCATGATGTATATGTGATAAATGGCATCATTGGTATTCTTTCTTCAATTGTAGACAATGTGCCACTTGTAGCAGCATGCATGGAGATGTATCCGGTGGCAAATGAGGCTATAATCGCTGCTTCACCGGATCCAGCCTACACCGCACTCTTCGTAGAGGATGGACTGTTCTGGCATTTGCTGACATTCTGTGCCGGTGTAGGAGGAAGCCTATTGATAATTGGCTCTGCAGCAGGAGTAGTAGCAATGGGAATCGAGAAGATACCATTCATGTGGTATGCAAAAAGAATCACATGGCTTGCCTTCATAGGCTATATAGCCGGCATTGCCACCATCTGGCTCGAATCCCTCATCTTCCTATAAATAAGAGATACTTAATTTCCCCCTTTAGGGGGGGGACACACCCTTATTTCCCCCTTTAGGAGGCAAGAGGGCCTACATTTCTTTCCTAAAGGTGACGCATTCCGGCACCTCATCAGCATAATGCGTTACATATATCAAGCTCGCCCCATTCTTGTTGGCGAGCTTTGATATTATCATATTTATTCGCCCTTTCTTTTCGCGATCAAGTCCATGAAGTGGCTCATCGAGCACCAACAACTCTGGCTGTTTTGCAAGAGCACGAGCCAATAACACTATCCGCTGCTCCCCTGAAGAAAGTTCAGAAAATTTCCTCTCTGCCAAATGAGAGATTGCCAAAGATTCCATCCAAGCATCGGCAACCGCCAACTCCTCAGCAGTTGCTTTCTTAAATCGATCCAGTGTATTTCGCATACCTTGCACAATTATTTCCCGAATCGAATCGTTTGACTTAAAGTAAAGTTGCATCTCCGGGCAAACATATCCAATGGCATCCTTTATTTCCCAGATGCTTTCACCGGAACCTCGTTTCCTGTCAAACAAAGTTATATCATTTGCATATCCCTGCGGATTATCGGCACAAATCATACTCAATAGCAAAGACTTACCTGATCCGTTCCGACCGTGAAGTGCCCAACATTCTCCTCGACGAACCGTCCAATTAAAATTCTCAAAAATAGATTTATCCCCATACCTGGCATGACCATCTTTAATAGAGAATACAACTTCGCAATCGTTATAAATGGGAGCTGGAATGTTTGCTGGAATTAAAATCTCTTTTTCCTCCGGTATTTCTTTAGTAGAAGTTAAGTATTCTGCAATCTCCTCTTCTCCTTGAATAGGATACCCTATTATACAATCCTTTATTTCTATAATTGCATTTGTGTAAGCAGGAACATCGTCGGGATCACACAAAAGAAATATGACCGAAACACCATTCTCCTTCAAAAGTTCCATAGCCTCATCAAAATCCTTGCGCGACTCCGCATCCAATCCGATATAAGGATTATCAAGCACCAATAGGTCAGGATTGTCGCAAAGTGCATTGATGATTAGAAGCTTTCTGAGTTCCCCGCTCGAAAGATAATTGATTTTCTTAACTTCTATATTATTCAATCTAAAAACTTCGGAATACTTTTTCCATTCCTGAGAATCAAGTTTCTTACCAAAGATCTCTCCTACAGTCGGCACATAATCATTAGCAGTGGCCTCCATACGCTGCTGAAAGGATTGCACATCTATTCCGGTAAAAGAATGGATATCAGTAAAAGTAAGCATCTTAATCCGAGAGATACCATCTCTAAAACCCAATCTGTTTCCATAAGCATATCGACCCTTGGCGATGACATTCCCAAGCGTAGACTTCCCGCTCCCATTCCTGCCAACTACCGCAGTAACTCCAGCCGGCATACCTTCACAAGCAGAACTATCCAGCTCCACCTGCCCATACCCCAGCCTATCACTCTCAAACCTAACAATCATCTCTCCCATC
>CAZCZX010000211.1:0-1766 GCA_964503095.1 uncultured Sangeribacter sp. | reverse complement strand
CACCTGCCCATACCCCAGCCTATCACTCTCAAACCTAACAATCATCTCTCCCATCCCCAAATATTCTATACCACTTTCCATATTATTCTCCTTTACTCTACAAAATTAACAAAAAAATCTCCAAAAATAAAAAATTTTAAAAATAACTAATAAATTAGTTGCATATTTAAATTTTTAGTTTTATCTTTGCATCCAGAAACGTACTTCTACCATATAAAACCCCTAAAACTATCAATATGAAAGCCGGAAGAAAGAAACAGCTCCTCACAGAAAAGGAAACAGAACTCATGAACATCCTTTGGGATAATGGACCTCTCTTCGTAAGAGAAATATTAGACCATTACCCCGAACCCAAACCCCATTTCAACACTATAGCCACCACTGTCAGGATTCTTGAAGGAAAGGGTTATGTAGGCCATGAAGTGTTAGGAAGTTCACATCGTTTCTTTGCTACGGCCGACCGCAATGAATTCCGTTCAAAATCTCTAACAGACGTTATCCGAAACTATTTCGGAAACTCTTACAAAATAGCAGTATCTTCTCTAATTGAAGAAGAAAAAATATCTGTTGATGAAGTGAAAGAAATCCTTGAACTCATCCAACAGAAAAACTCTGAAACCGACAACTCAAAAACCAACGAACCATGATACTCTCCTACTCTATCATATCATCTATATTACTTGGATTCTGTTACATTGCCTACCGCTTATTCATGGCTGGGCAACGGCAACATTCAGTCAATCGCAACTCCCTCCTATTAATATATGCAATTTCACTGATATTGCCAATAGTCGTTTTAGCAGCCATCATGCATCATCCCGAACTTACCAAAGGGGTGTCTACAGTAGAATTTGGAGAAATCACAAGTGAAGTAGCCGGAGCAGCCGGGAAGAGAGGTTTCTTGGGTAAAATCAATATTTTTTCCCTTCTCAATATTATATACATAGTGGGATTGCTGCTGAGTGGTGGCTTCTATCTTTTTGGAATTTCCATGCTATCGAGGATATTCAAGAAAGGAGAACTATCTGAATTTGATAATTTCAACCTTATTCTTGTGAGCGATGCATACACTACATCTCCGTTCAGTTGGGGCAACAACATAGTAATGAATAAGAAAGACTATGAAGCGGACGGTGATATGATACTCATCCACGAATATGCCCATTTAAAATTGCGTCACTGGACAGATCTTGTTTTGGCTTATATCACAATTTGCCTTCAATGGTATAATCCGGCTGCTTGGGCAATGAGAGAGGAATTAAAGGCAATTCATGAGTATCAAGCAGATGAGTCTGTCGTAGCCTCCGGGGTTGATGCAAAAGAATATCAAATGCTATTATTAAAACGGGCTGTCGGCTCCCGGTTCCAGTCGTTTGCCAACAGCCTTAATCACAGTAAACTTCAAAAACGTGTAACTATGATGTACAAGAAAAAAACATCGTTGCGGCGCAAATTGTTCGCGCTTGCCTTAGTTCCTGCCATAGGAGCAGGACTCGCAGTGACAGCCATCCCATCGGTAGCCGGTGTGCTTGAATCATTGGCATCAGTATCAACTGCCAATTCTTCAAATTCCACGGAGAATGCAGTTCCTGATGAAAAAAGAGGGGTCTTTGACGAAGTCGAGAATCAGCCGGATTTTCCCGGAGGCATGGAGGCTTTGATGCGTTATCTCAGCAACAATATCAGATATCCTGAAGAAGCATTCAAAGCAAACGAACAAGGAAAAGTAATAGTTAAATTCGTAGTCAAAAAGGATGGATCAGTCA
>CAZCZX010000210.1:0-4821 GCA_964503095.1 uncultured Sangeribacter sp. | reverse complement strand
TGACAGCAATGATTTCTTCTACTGAAGATGGAGCAAGTTTATCATAATTAGCCTTGACGTCTTCAGCTGAGAGAACATATGGATAAACTGTCAGTTCATCTAAAAGACCATCGTAAGTGCGGTTTTCACGTCCTGCAGTTGGTTCGTCATCACCACCAATAAAGATTAGTTCTCGAGGATCAAAGTTGATAGCCCCTGTTCCTACACTTGTGTTTGCATTGTTAAGTTCGCCGTCAATGTATATCGACATTGAGCGTGCCTCAGCATTGCGCACACATACTATATGGTGCCAGTTGCCATCAAAGCAAATGTCAGGATTGTTTGCTCCCAAGTCTGTCTTGACTGCATTGTCGTCAATAGAGAAATTCAATCGGTTGTTGCTTTCAGTCTTCAATCTTTCGAGACCGACCCAGTTGCCAGTGCCTCCAACTACATTGGAAGTATTGTGAGTTCCAAAACAGAAGAGGTATCCATCTTCATCGGTAGATTTCATCCAAAGTTCAATAGAGAAGTCCTGATATCCAAACAAAACCTCATCATATACAGCCTGAGTAAGATATCCATTTCCGTTAAAGCTGATTGCTCCATTGCTGACACCATCGGCAGAACCTACAGTACCATTAATATCAGCGAGAGAGCCTTCCTTAAAGTCATTGGCAACAGTCGTTGCACCGATGGCATCAAACGAGTAGTAAGCCGAGCGCTTGCTCTTGTCGACACTGATTACCTTTATTGAGCCTGAGACAGAGACCTCTTCTCCATCTTCAGCACCTTTGGTGGTTATGGTGTAGGTCCATTCTCCCTTTTCAGTTGGAGTTCCTGAGATCACACCCATGGCTGACTCGGCATCAAAATTAAATTCAATACCCTCAGGCAAGCCTGTGACTTCAGCACCTGTGGCACGAACCAATGAGAATTCCACAGATTCCATAGCATCTCCAAGAGATATGACTTGCTGCAATCCACCTTTCGACACTACGATTCGTGCGCGAGTGTCAAATTGAGCCTCCAGATTATAACTTAGATGAGGAGGCTGATTGTAAGCGACATTCTGCCATGCTATAGCCACGCGATACTGGCGGTCGGTCATAAGGCATGGCACTTTATATTCAGTTGGGATAGTGGTAGTGAAGATAATCAAATCAGACTGAGTCTCACCATCGTGCATAATGATCTCTTCACGCCAATCTCCAAAAATATCAGCTTGAAGGTTTGGTGTAGCCTTGGTAGTATTGCAAGATGCAGCATGAGATGTAGAAGAAAGTCCTTTTAGAGTAGAGACTGAGGTCAGATTTTCATTTGGTTTAGAAATGGTGGTGCCATCAAGGAGTTCGTCAAGCAGGTCACCGTCCCAAAAAACTCTGAAATTGACAGATGGTCTTTTAGAACCAACTACTTGACCAGCATTCATCACATTGCTATTAAGAGAAGACCAATACTCACTTCCTGCAAATTTTGATGATACATTAGCAATCAAACCACGACCGTTGTCTTTTCCAGCCATTGCCTGACCATAAAGAATCTTACCAGTCTTGCCGTCGCGAAGCGTGGTAGCCCACTTATTTCCAGTATCCTCATGAGGCATAAATATTTCCAAGCCCTCATTCTCAAGGATGAAATCTCCTACGTGGAGAGCATCGCCATGTCCCGCGCCTGTGGAGTGCATGAATGAGCCATCGTGATCAACTGCGCCGGAACCAATGATGATTTCATCAAAACCATCGGCATCAAGATCTGCTATTGACAGTGAATGACTCCCTTGGCCATATATGCTGTTGGAGCCTGCAGTCTCAGATTTATGGAGCCATTTTTCAGTAAGTTTTTGTCCGTCGAAGTCTACAGCCCATACATAAGAAGCAGTGTAATAACCTCTCACAAAAATAGCACTTGGCTTGACACCGTCAAGATAAGCTACACCAGCGAGATAACGTTCTGATCTATTTCCATAGTTGTCTCCCCATCCAGTGGAAGATTTATCATTTTTACGAATATTTCTCGGAGGATTATAGGCTATGGTATTGATCTCTGCTCCGGTAAGACCATTGAAAACGGTCAGGTATTCCGAACCACTCATTACTGTTCCGTCGCTCTTACGATAATCATCAGTAACTTTATCCGAACCCATTAAAACAGGATTGCCTGCGCCATCAATTGTGCCAGGAGCAGTCTTACATATCAATTCAGCTTTGCCATCGCCGTCAAAGTCAAACACCATAAACTGAGTGTAATGGTTGCCTGAGCGAATATTACATCCAAGATCAATACGCCAAAGCTTTGAGCCATCAAGTTTGTAACAGTCCAGAATGGTATTACCGGTATAGCGCGTATGTGAATTATCGGCAGCATTAGTTGGGAACCACTTCACAATGAATTCAAATTCACCATCGCCATCCACATCGCCAACAGACACATCATCGGGAGTATATGTATATACCCTATCTTCTTTCGCTCCCCCAGCAGGAGATGTGCCTCCTTCCGGACGGTCAAGGTGAATCTTCATGTAGTCGTTAGCCCAAACACTCTTAGCATCAGCGGATTCTTTCTCTACTCCATCTATAGAAGCCTTGATTGTGTATTTAGAATCTACAGTGCCATCAGGGTCAGTGAAATTTGTCTTCTTTGTAAGAGGAGCATCATTGATCTTGACTCCATCACGATAGATGTCAAAAGCGAGCTTTGCATCATCAGATGGCATTGAGCGCCAAGAAATGAAAACCCCCTTATCTGCTTTCACGGCGAGTACCCCTCGGCCGAGATTATCGGCATTGATAATGTGGGAATACTGCGCCCAGCCTGCAGTCGAGGCAGCAAGCATAAACGCTGCCAAAAATGTTTTTTTCATTTGTTTGATATTAGGTAGTTTATAAATCTTCAGAAATAGCCTTGCGCATATCCTCTACCATCTTAGCATATTCCTCGTCGGAAAGATAGACTTTGCCAGGATTCATCTGGAAAGTGCCACCATAGTCCGGACCATCGACATATTTAGGAGCGAGATGAAAATGCAGATGTGAGAGTTTGTCGCTATAAGCACCATAATTTATTTTCTCAGGGTGGAATACCTTATCCATGGCGCGAGTGACAAGCACCACGTCTTTCATAAAGGCATCACGTTCGGCATCTGACAATTCGTTGAGGTCGTTGACATGGCCATTGTAAGCTACAAGGCATCGTCCGCGATAAGTCTGTTCCTTGAAAAGGAATGCTCTTGACACACTGAGCGGCATAATCTCTATCATGAGATTGTGAAGAGTCTCATTGTTGGTACAATAGAGACAATCTTTGGGATCGCTATGCATAGATGTTGATTTTATAATAGGTTAGTCAATAATAATGAAGCAGATTAACGATAATTAATGTATCTGCACTTTAGACTACAAAGTTAACAAATATTGATTAAAAACGAAAGTTTTTCACATAAAATTTTTTAATGCTTTGATAATACAAAAAAAAATCATAACTTTGTATAAGTTTTCTCCTTCAATAACTAAGAATAATCGACATCGCTTATGCAGCCAAATTTTGAATCATCTAAAAAAGAAATTATCGAACAAGAAAACTCTTATTTTTTAGACTATTTGGAGAATGCCAATCTTGAAAATCTTTCGGATATGGTACGCTCAAGGGTGATTCCTTCTATCGTTCATTCAATGAGACTTCAGGGAGTCTCTCAATTTTCTGAGTCAGTGCTGAAGCAATGGGTGATAGATATGATAATGAATGGACTTAAAGGGTCAACGATAAAGCGATATGTCGGTGCACTTCATTCCCTCTATGATTCATGGCATAAAGAGATTGCCAACGATTCAAAAATTGTCGATTTTTCTATACCAAAAGACATTTATGAATCGGATTATCGACATGTGCTCGAAGAATTAGAAGAAAATCTGAGTGCGACCC
Source organism: uncultured Sangeribacter sp. (assembly GCA_964503095.1). Lineage (GTDB taxonomy): Bacteria > Bacteroidota > Bacteroidia > Bacteroidales > Muribaculaceae > Lepagella. The sequence goes on along the minus strand of CAZCZX010000210.1, from coordinate 921 downwards.
AAAGATTGGTTGGCATTTCAATAAAACAAGATTCTGCAGCATATCTGTATAATAAAGCATTCCAATACCTTTTATTTGATCCTTATGCTACCTTGCAGGATATAGTCAATTTAAAGTTTGCGGATTCAAGACCTGATTGTCTTCATCTTGAGGATATTGTTACGTCAATGCGGGTTGCTCCACAAGCAAAATATGTCTTTCCTTTACTACAGGGAAAGCGTCGAGAACCGGCAATTATCAAGGATCTCTTGGTAGAGCTCCATGCAACCGCCCGACGAGTCGGACTTAAATTTGAAGGTTCATTCTCAAGGGACTCAATAACATCCTTGTGGATAGCAGCTGCTATCAAAGAGGATATCCCATTTTCGGAGATTCGAGGAATGATTACGACACTTCCCAATGCCTATAACTTTCTATCTCTGATTGACCCTGTGGAAGTATCAGAAACCCGAAAGACAGAGATAATGAATATTGTGGCTTATTCCATCACTAATAAGAATCCAGGGTGGTTTGTGCTTAGGATGAGAAGTGGGGTGATTCCAGAAAGAATTAAAGAGCGGTTAAAGGAAAAGGAGAGTACATTGCAGCGCCAGATTCAATATTATTATCCTTTGAGAACCATTAAGAAAATAGAAAAGAAAAAAGTAATTACGGAAGAAGTTCCTGTGATTCCGGGTCTTCTCTTCATCCGTTTGCCTCATGATAAGGTTTCACCATTGATAGGAATAATAGGGGATATGGCTTGGTGTTATCGCACTACTGCTAATCCTTCGAGTCCCTATTCAGTGATACCACAAGTAGAAATGAGGATTTTCCAAAGATGTGTGGGAGCATTCACAGAGGATATAGAGATGGATATAGTATCGGAATTGCCTCCGTTGAATGTGGGTGATGAGGTAGTGATAGAAAATGGTACTCATC
>CAZCZX010000209.1:0-4836 GCA_964503095.1 uncultured Sangeribacter sp. | reverse complement strand
AAATCTCACGCAAAGGGCGCAAAGGGGCAGAGGAACCATGCTTTTGGAAAGCTTCGCGACTCTGTTTTCGCAATAATACAAAGGCTTTCGGGCTGCTTCGCACGCCCGGAGACCGCAGAGAATAAGCGCAGTTCCTGCGCTTATAGATTGCGAATCAAGATAATTTAACAAGCGAAACTTGAATCACCAAATTACATATTTTTACTTATATAACTTCATTAAAATTTTTAATAAAATAGTCTTTTCACAATAATTTTGATGAGAATGTTGTTTTTATATTAAAGAGAAATACTGAAGTATATGAAAAAAGGTATTAGCATCCAATCATTTGACGACATCACATCTGATGGACGCCTATGGGCTGTGCGTTATGTAGGAGATGAAGATAATATATTAGACAAATTATTTTCACAATGGGATGATGTTGAATGGTTGCGTACATTTTTCAAAGAAAATATTACTGATTTACAATCGTATTTTAAGATTTATGATGTAGAGATTGCAATTGATAAAACAGCTGAAGATAGTGATATTTTACAACGTAAGATTTTAGATATTTCCCCTGATGCTAATTTAGATGAATTGTTTCGACCTTTGAATAATTTTCAGTTCTCTGAACTTACTCTTAATAGAGAGAAGGCCAATCCGAAAACTTTGACGCATCGAAAATCTTGGCTTAGAATTTATGCCTTAAAACTTGAGGATGGTTGTTACATTATTACGGGAGGCGCAATAAAATTGACTAAGACAATGCAAGAACGTGAACACACGCTTGAAGAATTGCTTCGTCAAGAAAGAGTTCGTAACTTTTTGCTGTCAAATCGCATTATTGATACTGAAAGTTTTGTTGAATATTTGTCTGAAATTGATTAATAATGGTAATTTATGAAAACAACTGCTGAAAAACTTAGACAATTTGAATCAAAAGTACCTTCAAGATGGAGAGAAAATGCTCTTAGTCGGCTTGCTAATCAAGAAGAGCGGAGGAACGCAAGAAATTTTGCTATGAAGATTCTTGCATCATTGGAGCAGATGGGATTGTCTGGACAATCACTTGCCGAAAAATTGGGAATCAACTATGATGAATTGTCGCCAATATTAAAAGGACATAAAATGCCTACATCCAAGATGGAGGCAGAGATTATTGCAATTATAAATGCTCGATGATTAAGTTAACAATCTGTCTGGCTAACATAAGAAGAGAGATGTTTTTCTTCAATTAGCTTGATTTGGGATGTTGAGGAGATTATAATATTTGGGGAAAAACTTGATATTAGCAGAGTAAATTTGATATAAAAAACTCAATTTTTGGAGGCGGATTATTAATGTATGATTGGCTTACTGTGCATGTCATTTTATATGAGAATTTTATTATGACTAACTAAATTATAAATGCGTCACTACCAAATATTCTTTACTCTATGAAACGGATTGTTGTTACATTTCTTCTGTTGTCTTCCTTTGTTTGGAGCATTTCGGCTGAATATAGGGCTCTCCTTGTTGGAATCGGTAAGTATGACACCCGAAAGACAGGATGGTCTGTGATACATGGAGACAATGATGTGGATTTGATAGCAAACGCTTTGAAAAATCATGGATTTAAAACAGAGAATATTAAATCCATTAAGAATAATGAGGCTACAAAAGCCGGCATTGTGGCTGCTTTGAAAAATCTTGCAATGCAGTGCAAGCCTGGCGACAACGTGTTTTTTCTCTTTTCGGGTCATGGGCAACCTATCTCTGATCTTAATGGCGACGAGAAGAAAAAGCCTTTTGATGAGTCAATCGTGCCATACGATGCATGCAGGACGCGCAGATATAAAACCGGAAGCAATTTTTATAATGGGGAAAAACATCTGATAGATGATGAGCTCAACGTCCTTCTTGATGGGATTAAGAAAAAGTTAGGAAGCAACGGTTGTCTTTTCGTGGCTTTTGATGCCTGCTATAGTGAGGGATTGGAGATGGCTAAGTCAATGATTGAACAAGGAGATGTGAAGAAAATCGGACCAATCCGAGGCACGGCTGATATTTTGAAAATTAGTCGCAACAGCAAAGTCGCCAAAATCTCTCTCCCCAAAGATTTTTCTAAAGGTGCAAAGATGGTAGTAGTCAGCGCATGCCGTGACAACGAGAGAAATTATGAATATCTTGAACCGACCACCAAGCGCTTTTATGGCTCCCTTTCATATTGCCTTAAGCATTTAATAGAATCCGGATTGAATTTGAACAAATGGGAGCGTTTTTTCGAAGAAGAAAAATACAGGGATTTAGATATATTCATGTCGAAACAACACCCTACATTCAAAATTTATAAGTAACCACACCCTTTATGATGTGTATTCTACAGATTATAGCCGTCATTACATCCATTCTATTACCCTCCGTATCATATCAGGGAGGGCAAAATCCTTTTGACCAAATACGCCCAATAGCCAATGAGGGATTGGAAATATTGAAGGAAAATGGCGATAGCCTGAAAGCAATGTCGCTTCTGACGGAAGCCATCGTAAGAGGTCAAGATTTAGCGGAGACTGAAGAAGATGTAAAATTGATGGGCACTGCAGTGTATCAAACAGCTCTCTTGCGAAATAAGTATAAAAATGAATCATTCCAGAGATTAATGCTGGAACTCATGGTTGGCTCACAGGTGGCAATCGTCAATAAAACAGAAAATGCTTTTGGTGGACATCCTGGAAAGTTGCCCAATATCGCAAATTCACCCAATGGCATCCATAGCGACTCTATAGCCAAAGCAATTCGTCATGCCATAGATCTTATGGCTGAGAATCGACTGAAAGAATGTGAAAAATTACTCATCACTCTCTATAATTATACCTGGACTCAAGATCTGAATCCGGAATGGCGCAATGAGGTGGCAAACAAATTGGGACTGCTTTACTTGAAACTTAACACTCCAGAAAGTGCCATCGAGGTGTTGCGACAGAATAAGATAGACATGGATTTGAAAATGGATTCAAATCCAGATGAGGCTTATAGCGAAACTCTTTTCTATCTTGCTCTTGCACACAAAAGCAACAACACTAAAATCATTTGGAAATGCTTTCTGGAGACAGCCAATGAGATGGGAATGCGATATAACCATAATCTGCAACCAATAATTGATGATTTCAGTAGAATTTTTACTTCAAGTCAAAATGTTGCACATAAAGATAATGAAGTAGAGAGGTTCATACAGGCAAACGATAAGGCTCTGTCTTTTCTTACGGATAAGCAAAGGGAAAAAAGATGGGACAACCTAAAGGATAGATGGCTCGACATAAAATATGAACTTATCGACAGCACAGGACGAGTAAGTGATATCAATGCTTGCCTTAATGCTTTCCAATATGAAAAGCAGATAATGCTGCGTTCTGCAGTGAAGACTATGGACGCTCTCCGCAAGAATGGAGACGAAGAGGCAATCGCATTGACCGATAGCCTGATGAAGACACGCAAAAAATGGATTTCTTGCATTGTAAGGGAAGATGATATATTGTCAGAATATGAGCAAATCCAAAAAGAGTTGATGCATCATCACACCATGTATGATTTTGAGAACCATCTTTTCAAAATATTAACTACTGACTCTTTGGCTAATAAATTAGAAGACAACGATACATTCATTGATTTCGGCACTCTTGAGGAAGAAGATGGAGATCGGTATTACGCAATAGTCATCTCTAAGGATAATCCGAAGGGTCAGATTCTTCCACTGTGTAGAGTGTACGAACTGGAAGAATTTATGGAAAATACACACGATGAGGAAGCCCGAAGAATGGTGGAGAAAAGATATGGCAATGATTTTTTATATGAAAAATTATGGCTCCCCATAATAGAAGAAGGAAATTTGAAACAACGTATCTACTATTGTCCCGCCGGAAGTCTATGTCTGATCATGCCAGACGCCATATGCCACGATGGGAGATATCTTGGAGAAGATTTTGAATTCCACATCCTGTCATCTGCTGAATCTCTTGGCGATGCCAAGGCAGGAGAATCGTATATTCCACAAAGACTCTATTCTTTTTGTGCAATAGATTACTATTGCGAACGCCTTGCTCTTATAGCCAACGCTAACATGTATGGTGCTAATTATCATGCAATGCCAGGCAGCTTAGAACGAGACTCCAATCTCCGGACAGCATTCTCAGATTCAACTTCAATCCCACCTCTGCATAATCCGGAAGATTTTGATTGGTTGATATCATTGTGTGAGGAAAATGATGTGCCGGTATTCGTGCCTACTGGTTTCAATGCGAGTGAGCCAGCCTTGAAATTTTTATCAGGAAGAAATGTTGGAACTCTTAATATCGTCACTCATGCATTCAGTATGCCCAAAACTTTAAGGCCTTTTGAAAAGTCATATTTCTGCACCCTCCATGTCAAACATAAATTTAATGATAAAATGGAGATAGAGTATCTTCCATTGTTTCGGACCGGGATAATGCTAAGTGGTGCTGAAAGGGCTTGGTGCCAACGCAATGTTATATCAGGGATAGAAGATGGAGTCGTAAATGGGGAGGAATTGGCATCTCTTGATTTTAGTGGCGTCGACCTCCTGACTCTGATTGCGTGCGACACAGGTAATGGAGACATTGACCCCGATGAAGGCATATTAGGATTGCGTCGAGCCCTTAAGTTGGCAGGATGCAAGACAATCATTACTACAGCCTGGAATCTTGATAAAGAAGCAGGAGATGCCTATCTTAAGGAATTCTACGCCAATTTATTGCAAGGAAGGGGAATTTCTGCTGCCCATCGCAACGCCCAGTTTGAATTAATAAAACGTTTTGATAATCCATATTACTGGGGCGTTTTCCAACTGATAGATTA
>CAZCZX010000208.1:2069-5013 GCA_964503095.1 uncultured Sangeribacter sp. | reverse complement strand
AAAATCTCAAAAATTTTATGTAATTTTGCAATTCAAACCGGAACTCTGAAGTTTTTAGATGATCTCAGATGAATTATTTGAATGCTTTATTCTGGAGAATGATAATAAAAACAAACAATTACGAGATGAGTAGATTTTTCACGATTCTAATTTTTGGACTCCTGTCTGCTTTGAGTATACAAGCACGTGAAACTGTCACTGGGTTAGTAGTAAGCGACAAAGGAGAGCCTATGCCGGGTGTTAGGGTTGAAGTGCCTGGAAGTTCCGACTTCGTTTTCACTGATCTTGATGGAAGATTCCAGATAGTGCTTAAAGATCCTACCAAAAACCTGACTTTTACCTATCCGGGTCTTGGCACATCTACATACAAAGTTAAGCCGGAGATGAATGTGGTGCTTGGAAAAGGATGGTCTGGACATGAAAAAGGATTCAGAGGCATGATCGACCTTGAAGGTGGAATGGGTGTCGGTGGTAATACAACTATTAAGAGTGGTGAATATGAGTGGAAGAATATTCATACTTTGGTGAGCCCGGGACTCTCCATCACACTTGGTTACCAAATTAACCGTCATCTTTTTGCCGGTCTCGGCTTTGGAGTGAATATGGAGTGGATCAGTCTCGAAGGCAAGGAGCCTTCGTATAGTTGGTTAGATACTCGTTACGTGGGGGGATATACCCCCGTCTATCTCACAGCAAGATGGGATTTTGGTCTGACAAAAAAGACTGCTCCTTACATTGACCTAAGGATTGGATGTGCTCCATTTCTTGAAGACGATGGAGAGTTGCCTTACCTCGGATACTGGCCTTCGTATCTCAGAGTATATCAAGATAATTGCGTTTCATTTTTCGTAGCCCCTGCCATAGGTTATCATGTCAATATCCATAAAAAATTTGGTTTGAATTTCGGCCTCAGATATATGACAGGAATGAAAAAGAAGTATAATGTAGAAAGAGAGTGGTCTGATCCTATCACACATGAGGTGCATATAAATTCAAAGAATATCAGTCAGCACGCATCTGACATAATCATGTTTAACATAGGATTTGATTTCTAATTCCATATCAAAATAAAAAAATGAAGACATTATATAAAATAATCAGTAAAATAGTAATCTTTTGCGTAATGCTTTCACTGGTTTCTTGCGCAGAAGATAAATTTTACGACGTTGGAGGATACGTAACAGGTACTGTCAATTTTAAGGCAGTCAATATGTCTCTCGGGAGCGATGATATGGCTGAATCCACTAATGTGGAAAGTTCTTACCAACTTCCCGATCGCGATGTGAATATTCCCATTCAAATCTATTACCCATCAAGCGTTAACGGTTTAGATAAGACATACAGCGCGACTAACATCGAGTTGGATAAGGAATCCGAAATATGGTGTGGTGGATATAATGAAGTTATAATCACTTTTATACCCTCTTGTCCAGAAGAAAAAGAAGCAACATTCACTATGCCGGATGGACAATCATTTAAGGCAACCATTGAAAATCCTACTTTCATTTGGACTATGGATTCATTTCCCGATAATCCTTATTATAGGCCTTATATGGGGTTACCTCCAATAAAGGCTATTAGCCATTATTTCAAAGGCAAGACGGAGTATTATAATGTGGGGTATATTTATGTTTTCATAGCATTCAATGTTAGGTTAAACCCAGAGGATAACAAATGGTATTATTCCCATTGGACAACAGGAGAACCTATTTCCGGCAATGGTTATCTTAAATTTACAGTTGAAAACCTAACAGTAGGGAATCCTGATAACTGTATTTCTTATAACCCAGAGTTTTCAGAAACATATGTTTCTCGTAGTGATAAAGTAATAATTCCTTTTCATGTATCCTACACCGACCAAGTATTTGAATATGAAGAAACCTTGACAGGCAATGAATTCTTGCTTTGTGGAAATAGCGAGATTAAATTCACATTTATGCCCTTCGATGGACAAGAACAAATGATATTGAATCTTCCAGATAGCCAAGATGTGATATTGACAAAAGAAGAACCATCATTCATTTGGTTTGTTTCCCAAGAGGATGCAAGGAATTATAGATATAGAGTAAGTGAAATTAGTGGACAATCTTCTTATACAAAAGATGGTATAGTTTTTGATTGTAGTGGTAAAGTCAAAATGAATACTGTTTCTGAAATATATTATGATAAGGAATTAGGTATTTTCATTAACAGCAATTGGTAAGTATACATCATTAAGAGTAAAATGAAACACAACAGGATTATATTATCATTAGTTGCATTTATGCTGATGCTCAATGTGCAGGCCCAGGAATGGCGTGGATTTATAGAGATGTATTGTGGCACAGAACTTGGAAAGTCAAATATCGAATTTCCGGGAAATACGCTGGAAAAAGTATCGAATACACTGTCGTTTGGACTCAACTATACAATGGGTACCAAGGTGTGGAAACAACTGTATGCCGGAGTCGGAGTCGGAGGATATTCATCTTGTGTGGGATATAAGACAAATTTTAATTATTATTTTAAAGGTAATATCCCTTTTTTATACTTCCCAATATTTGCCAATGTCAGGTGGATACCGGATATTACTAAGTCTATAAATCCATTTGTGGATATCAAGATTGGATATCAAGTTGGAACCGACTTGGAAGATAACAGTATATGGGGTACCAGTTATTATAACTATTACTATATTCAACACGCAAATGGAGTATACTTTCAGCCTGGAGTCGGAGTGAGATTTGGTCGCGATACAGCCTTTAATCTCGGAATTGCCTATAATGTCTTTTCGCCCAGTGAATACGTGGCGAAAAATAAAGATTTTATATCCGAACGTATTAGAAAAAATCACGGAAGCCTCCTACTGACAGTAGGCATCGACTTTTGATCATTAGCCAGCACGGAATCTGTAAATTCTGTGAAAATCTGCCAGTTCGTGCTGACTTAAAGATCCGTGCCTAAT
>CAZCZX010000208.1:0-1969 GCA_964503095.1 uncultured Sangeribacter sp. | reverse complement strand
GTCAGGACGGATATGGCTGCTACTATCAGCCAAGTCAAATACTTGAAATCGAAAGTTAGAGTACTTGTATGGGTTAGTGGGATATTGAAATTGAAGGAGGCAATCCATTCAGTAATGAAAGGGAAAAGCAATGTCATAACGACACCCACAGCAAACCCTGCCATTCCGGCAATCGCCACAGCCCACCGGTTGAGGCGCTTTTGAGCCGCATGATACTGCCTGACAATCTCTACAGCCTCCATATTCTTTTTCAGTTTTGTCATAAACTGAAATGAGGATGAAAGGTCAGGTTCATAATTATTGAATAAATCTTTTAATTTATCGTCTTCCATAGTATTTTCATTTATTTGTTAGTAAATTTCTAAGATGTTTACGGCCTCGAGACAGATGCTGCTTTACAGCGTCGATAGATGTCCCTACAATTTTGGCTATCTCTTTGATAGAATATTCCTCTTTATAAAATAGAAGTATCGAAGTCCTCTCCATATTTGACAGTCCATTCAATGCCATATACAAATCCTGATAGCAATATCTTGAGTCTGATTCATCTTCACTGACTATATTAGCAGCCTCTTCATAATCAGCAAATTTCTTCTCTGACCGTTTATGATTTATGAAAGTATTGTAGCCAATTCTGAAAATCCAAGCTTTAAACTTTTTAGGATTTTCTAATCCGTCGCACGATAAATAAGCCTTGATATAGGATTCTTGCGCTATGTCGTCGGCAAGTGCAGAATCACCGCAGCAAAGGGCCACAAGAAAGCAACGGAATGCTTTCTGTGTCCCCTCTACATGACTTATGAACTGCTCTCGCGTCATCTTTATTCTGTTTCTGAAATTTCTACCTGCTTACGTGTCACGAAATACACTATCAAATAACTGATGCCGATAGCTAAAGAAATACCTCCGAATATAAATGAAACTGTCACAGATTCGGACTCGAACTGATATCCAAGAGCAAGATTTACTATGCCAAAAATAGCCAGTGATACTCCAATAAGAGTATACATGCAGCCACGTAGTAATCTGGAATTTAGAATTTCAAGTGCAGTCGGTTTGGGAGTCTGCAGTGACTCGATGAGTTTCTCTGTGTCTACATCCTTGTTGGCCTCAATAGCACGGATTATAATTTGTGTACGTTTGTTGTCGCTGTTCATCTTCCGTAGGGCGATGATGAGCACTATTGAAATCGGAAGCACAACGCATACAAAGATTGGAACAATAATTTCTACCATATTCTTATGATTTTTGTTGATAATTTCATTGTTTTTTGAGAGCGTCTCGTATATATGACTCATCACTCACCTCAAAAGTGACATAACAAATAAATTTTTTGTCGAAAAATCTAATAATAATTTTGAGGAATCAAAATTATTTGTTTATTTTGTAATCGCATACAGCATGAAGTTGTATTGAGAGAAAATTTCCATAAGTCTAACTACCAAATGTCAAGATTATGAAGAAACTGATGTCTTATATGCTTGGGATCATTACAATCCTGGTTTGTGGCTTTGCCACATCTTGCAGCAGCGATGACGATAAAGCAATTTCCGGTGTCTACGGATATACAAAAGATGGCAGCTCAGGAAGTTGCTATAATTTCATCAATCACAATACAGTTGTTTATTATCCTTACTCCACTTTAAGTTACACTGCTTCTGGATATGTAGGAAATAGTTATTGGGGGTTGGACAGTGAGGGGCAAACTTATACATATACATTTGAAGATAATAAGATTTATATTCCCCAACAAGGAATAAAAGGGACTATATTCACTAAGTCTGGTGATGTCTTGATAGAAGAAGGCACTTCCATAGAATTCCGCAAGAATCTTAAGCCTCAGTAATCCTGTTAATCCTCTGACTTTAAAGTAACTAATATTAAAGCTAAGGGCTCGTTCAGAAATGGACGAGCCTAAGGCCCCGACTCATAAAAAATGGGGGTCGCTAGGGTCCCAGGGTTGGATCGA
>CAZCZX010000207.1:0-5013 GCA_964503095.1 uncultured Sangeribacter sp. | reverse complement strand
AAAATTACAAAAATTCAGCATAATCCACAAATGTGCAAGAGCAGAACGCGATTGTAAGCCTTCGTATCAAAATAATGATTCCGGAAGGAGGCGAGAAAGATATGGGGAGTTGCGGAATTCTGAGGCAGGGAGGTTAATAAGGTTTGGAGTGTCGATCATTGCTACTCTGTCGCACATTTTTGTGGCAATGTCGAGCTCATGCGTGGAAAAAAGAATGCATTTGTGCTGCTCATGGGCAAGGCGGCCGAGTAGCCTCACAAGGTCGTAGCGGCTTGGCATGTCGAGGAAGGATGTTGGCTCGTCGAGCAGAATGGTCGGAGTGTCTTGTGCAAGGGCTCGGGCTATCATCACTCGTTGGCATTCGCCGTCGCTCATAGTGTCGAGTGTGCGCTGTGCGAAACTCTCCATCCCTACGTCTGCCAAAGCGCGCATCACAATATCCTCATCTTCATTCCTCATTCGTCCTATCCAGTTTGTATATGGAGCCCGACCCATAGCCACAGCATCTACACATTTCATTGATGGTATGCGAGTGCGCTGTGTGGAGACGAAAGCAAGGGTCTTTGCCAATGAAGTAGGAGAGAGGGAGCATATATCTTTGTCATCAAGGAGTATTATGCCGCTATAATGTGTATTCAAGCCGGCAATAGCGCGAAGGAGTGTCGATTTCCCAGTGCCGTTGCGTCCAATTAAGGACGTAAGGGTAGCGGTTTTGAATTTTGTTGAGACATCCATCAAGAGGTTGCGACCTTTATATCCAATGGTGAGATTTTGGAGTGTTATCATGTTTTTCTTAGTTTTTAAGTTTTAATACCACTGCGATAACTATAGGGATGCCCAATAGGGCTGTGATGGAGTTGATGGGGAGGGTGAGGAGTTTTGAAATTATGTCGCAAATCAGTAGAATTACGGCTCCTGATAGGAGAGTGGCAGGCACGAGAGTGCGATGGTCGGAGGTGCGAAAGAGCATTCTTGTTACATGAGGCATCGCTAATCCTATAAATCCGATTGGACCACAGAAAGCTGTCACAGTGCCGGCAAGAAGAGTAGTGGAGAGGAAAAGCAATGCCCTGGAGCGCCGGATGTCGAGCCCCATTGTTCGGGCATACTCTTCTCCGAACAGGAGAAGATTGAGTGGTTTAATGGTGATTATGGCGAGTAGCATACCGACTGCAACTGCTGGAATCAGAATCCAAAGTTGTGTGGCTGTGACATCTACGAGTGAGCCCATTGTCCAAATTACAAAAGCCTTCAGCGACTCGTCGCGGCTCAAATACTGAAGGATCTGCACCACCGCGCTGATGCCTGAAGAAAACATCATGCCAAGGATTAGAATTACCATAATGTCTTTAATTCGCGATGCCACTGCTCCGACAATGAAGAGCACTGCAGCAGAGCCAATCCAGGCCGCTCCCGCAATTCCAAGAGATGACATGGTAGGGGAGAGACCAAGAAGGGGAGCCCCGAGCAGAAAAATCGCAACGCCAAGAGAAGCCCCTGAACTGATACCCAGCACATAAGGTCCGGCAAGGGGATTCCGAAAGAGGGTCTGCATCTGAAGTCCGGATACTGATATGGCGGCTCCGGCAAGGATTGCGACCACAGCCTTTATCAAGCGGATATTGATCACTATTCGCGCCACTGACGGCGGACACTCTCCCCCTGTCAATGCTGCCCAGATATGCGAGAGTGGGATAGTGGTGGAGCCTACGGATATGTCAAGAATGAAGAGGCCGATCAAGGAGACTGAAAGCAGAAGTGTGAGAGTGGGATTTTTCAAGGGTCGGAGTTGGGATTTTGAGTCAAATTGATATAATGATAAATTGACAGATTGTCAAATTGACAAAATGACAAAATTGAATGCTAATTTATTTTCTTATAATAATATAGGGAGTCATTGGAGAGTTCCGGATGGAATATTCCTATTAGGTCGCGGAGGATAAGGTCGGGGTTGGTGATTCCCGATTCAAAGAAATCGTTGCCTCCGGAAGCATTTGCCCGGAGAGTATTGTTGTAGACATAACCATTGCGAAAAACGCGCGTATCAGTGAATTTCGGGCATTTCTTGGCGAGTGCTGACAATGATGTCATCTGGTCAGTGTTAAGCCAAAAATCGGCTTGAGATGCGAGCGTATAGGCCTCTTCGAGATCCACTGGAAGTGAGGTGCTTCCGGTGTCTTTCTTGTAGATATAGTCGCCCCCTGCGTCAGATATTAGCCTTGCCATATAGCTTGATGAGGATGGCATAAACCATGAATCTCCATAAGGCACGTTGAGCATCACAGAAGGGGCATCCACGGCAGCATCCGCCACTTTTTTCTTTAGATCGTTGTATTTGTCTGCTATTTCTGCAAATTTCTTCTCCCCTTTCTCTCTTTCGCCAATGATCTCTGCTATAGGCACAATCCATTCAGCCTTGCCGAGAGGAGACTCCTCAAGATAATCGCCGATATAGATGTAGGGGATATCGAGTTCCCGGAGTTTCCCTTCCATAGAGTTTGCGCCATTGACACCGTAGAGCAGCACAATGTCGGGATCAGTGGCCACCAGCGCTTCATAATCGATATTTCCTTCATATCCAATGTCGGAGATTTCTTCGCGACGCTTCTGAATCTCAGGATTAGTAATATAGTTGATTCCGGAGACGCCAACTATCTTGTCTGTAGCTCCTAATGCGTCAAGCATTGCGACATGAGTGGAGGAGGTAGCCACGATTCGCTTTGCCGCTCCATCGAGAATCTGACCGTCGAAAGCCAGTGGGGCTTCATCTCCAGCCCGCACTATGAATAGGCGTGAGGCAACGCTGTCAGCCCCCTGCCACGGATTGGAGACAGTCAGCAGAGTGCTTTCAGATCCATCTTTTCCTGATATAGAGAATCCGGAGGCTTCGGTTGGGTTATAGAGTGTCTCAGAGAAGTCTGAGAGATTGTCGGAGTGATTGCGGCATGCCGTGGTGAGTGATAGTATTGCGCATGTCAGAATTGAGAGAATTGGCTTTTTCATATCTTGAGAGTTTTAATATGTGAAGGAGATGAAGAATTCTAAATTGGTGCCGGGCATCGGTCGGGAGAGAACAGAGAGATAGTCGGAGTTGAAGAGGTTGTTGATGGCGAGTTTGAATTGGAGAGACATTGGGGACTTCGGACTTGCGTCCTCAGCACTGTGTTGATAATATGAAGATTTTGATTTGAATTTCAGAGTCTTTTCAAGTGTCAGATTGCTGATGCTATATCCCGGGAGGTCGCCGGTGAGGGTGGAGGCATTGCTGGTCATAGTGTATCTTCTGGAGTAGTAGAAAATCTTGTAGAGAAGCCCCCATGATTTCCATTCAGCCCTGAATGTGCCGGATGCGGAATGGAGTGGGATATAGGGAAGTTGCTTTCCTATTGATTGGTCGGCTTCGCTCATTTTTTCACCAACATTGATTGATGGAGTCCATGAATATGATGCGTTAATGTCGAATTTCCATTTCTCCCATGGAGTGATTGATGTGTTTCCCTTTATCTCAATACCATAGGCATGCACGTTCTTGACATTTCGAGGGGAGAAGAATCCTTTGATTGTAGGTAGCCATATTATCCAATCGTCGATTCGCGAGTCAAACCATGTTGCGGAAATTCCTGCGTCAATGATACTGCTCTTAGATATTTCAAAGTCAAAGCCACAGTCGTAGGTCCATCCTTTTTCGTTGCGCAAATCCGGATTGCCACCTGGCATGAAATAGAGGTCGTTAAGAGACGGATAGCGGTAGTTTCTACTTGCAGAAGCCTTCACTGTCAGGCCATATAGAGTGTTGCCCAAGTAATTGTTGATGATTTTCCAATCGGCAAAAAGAGCCGGAATAGGGGAAGTGGCATTATCCCCATATGTTTCTTCGCGCACCACTGCCGAAACTCCAACTCCGTCAAATGGTTGCCAGCGGGCAGTAAATGCCGCGCTTATTTCGAGACGCTTCTTGTGGTAGCCAATGTCAGCGGGATTTCCGGACCCGGCTAATATCTGGCGGTCGGTCGACTTTACGTTGTGGTGGTTGGCGGTCAGCGATGCTGTGAATAGCCATCGGTCGGATGGAAAGAAGTTGGCCACTGCATTCCCAAAGAATGTATTGACTCTTGATCTTGAGTGAGTCATAGTCGACCATACGTCTTGAGTCATTTCCCGGCGATAGTCGTATCCCATCCATGTATATATGTATCCAGTGCGGAGATCTAAGTTCCACGTGGAACGTGCATGTTTCCAACCCACCACACCGCGCAGAGTATTCTCACGTTGTCGGTTTTCAATCCCTCGTTCTTCAGCGTAGTCGGTAGTGAGCATTGGAAGTTCGCGATTTGAAGAAGTCCACCAGGCATTAAGGAGGAATCGGTCACCCTTCTTTGTGTCGTAATATACCTCTTGGAGAATATGGAAATCCTTGAAAGAACCCAATCGGTTTTTTTCCTTCGGGTGATATTGCCCTATGATGTTATGGTTGTCATCATAGATGTTGTTCTTCTTATCGTGGTTAATATACGTATAGTCGTTGGCAGAGGAGGAATATACGGCGCGAGTTGTGAAAGCCCAATGTCGGTTGCTATAGGATAGTTTCAGAAATTCATCAAAGGTCTTGAATGATCCGACTCCTTGCACGTAGGCTACACCGAATCCTTTATTAAGTTCAGGAACTGTGGATAGCGAAACAGCTCCTCCGAGACCTCCTCCCGACTCATTGACAGAGGAAGTGCCGTGAAGCAGAGAGGCCCTATCGACAAAGAAGGAGGGAATTGTAGAGAAATCTGTCATGCCAAGCATAGGACTGTTGATGCGCATACCATTCCATGTGACATTGGTATGCGATGGAGAAGTGCCTCGGAATGCGACTGTGGAGAGAGTGGCGCGACCATAGTTTTTCACGAATACAGAGGAGTTGAATGTAAGCACGTCGGCCATTGACAATGCGATATTTTCTTTCAGGGCTATGGAGTCGAAAGTTGTCTTCTGTATCCCGATTTCCTGCATTGGGCGGCGAGCAGT
>CAZCZX010000206.1:0-5118 GCA_964503095.1 uncultured Sangeribacter sp. | reverse complement strand
TTCTTCTGGCTGTCGAGGAATGCAGTCATTGCAATGCGAAGGCCACCCTGATCAGCGATATTTTCACCAAGTGTATACTGTCCGTTGGCGAAAAGACCAGGAAGTATCTCAACAGCGTTAAACTGTTCTGCAAGACCCTGAGTCAATTTGCTGAAGGCCTCTGCATCTTCCGGTTGCCACCAGTTGATCATATTGCCGTCGGCATCGAAATTGCAACCCTGATCGTCAAAACCGTGTGTCATCTCATGTCCGATCACTACACCGATTCCACCATAGTTTTCTGCATCACTTGCCTCCGGGTCAAAGAATGGAGCCTGAAGAATACCTGCAGGGAATACAATCTCATTATTCAAAGGATTATAATATGCATTGATGGTCTGTGGTGTCATGCCCCATTCAGTGCGATCTACGGGTTTGCCCCACTTCTTAAGATACTCCTTCTGCTCCCACATGTTTGCATTATGTACATTTTCTGCATAGCTGAGGGTTGGATCGATAGTGAGTTCTGAGTAATCCTTCCACTTGTCAGGATAGCCGATTTTTACTGTAAATTTGTTTAGTTTCTTGAGAGCCTGCACCTTAGTGTCATCGCTCATCCATTCAAGATGAATGATGTGCTTTCCAAGAGCATTGCGAAGATTTTCTACAAGACCAATCATATAGTCTTTTGAACTCTGTGGGAAATATTCGTTGACATAGAGTTCGCCGATTGCCTCTCCAAGGAATCCCTCAGTCACTCCGAGTGCTTTCTTCCAGCGTGGACGCTGCTGCTGAACTCCGCTCATGACTTTGTTGAACTCAAAACTTGCATCAGCAAAATCATCGCTCATATATGGTGCATAGCTTGAAACTACTTCCCATGCGTAATAGTCTTTCAGTTCACGGTCAGTAAGATTGGCAGCCAGTTTATTGGCAGCATTCAGAGAGCGAGGTTCTGTTACGATGATAGTCTCCGGAGCCTCGATATCCATAGTCTCAATAAAGAAACGGTCAAGTGGAAGATTGCTCCATTTTGCCTTTACATCTTCATAACTGAATGGATTGTAAAGTGCTGGGATGTTACGACTTTCTTCGCGTGTCAATGCAGAGTCAGCAAGAGCAGTCTCAATCTTCATAACGCTCTTCACAATTCTCTTAGCGTCTTTCTTTGAGTAGCCGGCAAGAGTCATGTATTTCTCAATCAGTTTCTGATATGCTTCACGCACTTCCTTGTTGCGCTTGTCATTGAGCAGATAGTAGTCGCGATCTCCCAATCCAAGGCTATTGCTGCCAAGATACATTGCGTACACTTGAGAGTTGGCAA
The DNA here is from genome assembly GCA_964503095.1 of uncultured Sangeribacter sp. GTDB lineage: Bacteria > Bacteroidota > Bacteroidia > Bacteroidales > Muribaculaceae > Lepagella. The sequence goes on along the minus strand of CAZCZX010000206.1, from coordinate 3,815 downwards.
GGTCTTCCTGTGGTCCTCCATTGAAAAGAGGGCTTGAATAGTTTTTGTGCATCCAAAGGAATAGGTCGGTCATTCCATCTTTCTGTGTCCCCTCTATCTTTGAAAGAATAGGTTTCACCGGTTCAGCACCTAATTTATTTCTGCGCACTGAGTCCATACCCTGCTCATAAAGTGTGGCAACTTTATAAGCGTTAGTGCCGGGCTGAGGATTTGTGGCAGCAAGCCCGGTGACGATGCGTCGAACACGGTTGTTGCTTGAGTCGTTGAGGATATTGAAAGCACCATAGCGCGCATATTCAGGAGTAAGGGGATGAGAATCCATCCATCCTTTGTTGACGTGGCGATAAAAGTCAGTGCCTGCTGGCGTGTTCGGGTCGATGCCTTTCGGATCGAGGCTTTTCAAGTGTTCTGCGTGAATGCCTGTGCAGACGGCTACAGAAGCGAAAAGCGTGAGAAAATTTCGTAGTCTCATTATTATGAAGTTTTTAGTTTGTTGATTATTGTTTTTGATTTCATATCAGTTTCTATCCATTCGTTGTCAGGGATAGATAGTGGTGTAATTCCTCCGCCGGCGAATATTGCGACTGCATTTTTCGATACTTTCGCAGACCGAAGAATCACGAAAAATGCGATGGTGCCCTCAATTTCATTCGGACCGCAAAAACCGCCATACATTTCCCGATGAAAATTCTCATACTTTTTAATTAAATCAAGAGATGGAATGCGATCCGAACCGCATACTGCCGGAGTAGGGGAAAGGTCAATCAAAAGCCGACGGAGTCTATTGTTAAAACTGTCGTCGTATTCATCAGCAAGATCCGATGATGGCATGAACGCAGATATAGGAGTGCAGATATGCTCGATATGTCCCGCTTTTTTCGTGAATGTCTTTCCTACGGTCACTGTGCCACAGTGCCTTATAAGGGACTCCGTTATAAATTCTGTGACAAGAGCCTGTTCTTCACAGTTTTTTTCATCCCACTCTTCATCCTTATCAGAGCAACCTCGGGTTCCTGCCAAAGACATTGTATAGATGTAGTCTCCATCTTTACGAAGCAGCAACTCAGGTGATGCACCTATCCAAGTTCCGGTCTTTGATGTAGAAAATGCAAAAACAAAGGCTTCCGGATAAGCCTGACAGAGAGAATCGAATGTTGCGTTTATATCAATAGGAATGTCGATATTTACCACTCTTGCTGCAACCGTTTTTCCGCGTTTGCCATTCAATTCTTCAATAATAGCCTTTATTTCACGATAGTATTCAGATTTCGGAGTAGAAAGTGGCAGGGATGAATCAGTGGCTACGATGTCCTTTGAATCTGGAACAAAGTCGAAAGGAATTGTGATTAGATTTTCTGAAGGATTTAGAAATGGTGCGATTACGAATCCTTGTCCGAGACCATCGATGATGGAATCGGATGCTCCGCACGTGATTTCGGAAGTATTTGGAATTCTATACTTAAACCAGTTCACCGAATAATTCAAATGGCTCAGCCTTTGTGATTTTAACGTTGATGAATTCACCGGGTACTGCATCCGACCCAGCAACATATATCTCCGGATCCACCTCCGGTGAGTCCCATTGTGTCCTGCCGATGCGTGTGTCGCCCTCAATCCTATCGATAAGAACTCTTACCGTCTTTCCAATCATTTCGATATTACGCTGATATGCAATTTCTTGCTGTAGTTCCATCAATTGGTCGAGACGCTGTTGCTTCACTTCGTCAGGAATATTGTCGTCAAGATTCTTGGCTGCCCAAGTGTCGTCTTCCTCACTATAGGCAAATGCACCCATTCGCTCGAACCTTTGTTCTTTGACAAATTCAAGGAGTTCCTGAAATTCTTCTTCTCCTTCACCCGGATAACCAACCATCAGAGTGGTGCGAATTTTGAGGTCAGGAACTCTTCGGCGCATTTCTGCAAGGAGTTTGCGAGTATTCTCTCCATTGATGTGACGGTGCATATTGTCAAGCACTTTATCTGATATATGCTGTAGCGCTATGTCAAGATATTTGCATACATTGTCATGGCGAGCCATCACGTCCAGAAGTTCCATTGGAAAATCAGATGGATATGCATAGTGAAGTCGTATCCACTCAACTCCTTCAATTTCTGCCATTCGGTCGATAAGTTCAGGAAGTGCATGTCGGCCATACAGGTCAGTGCCATAACTGCTTAGATCTTGGGCTATGATGTTGAAATCCTTAACTCCTTTTGAAACTAATTCTCTTGTTTCATCCAGAATCTCTTCAATTGGGCGCGAAGTATGACGGCCGGTGATAATAGGTATTGCACAGAAAGAGCAGAATCGATTGCATCCTTCTGAGATCTTAAGATAGGTGCTGTGTGGGGGAGTGGTAAGTGTTCGTTCCCAATCTTTAGGATGATTTTGCGATTCTTCAGATTTTTCAGGGAGTTTTTCTATGAAATCCTTCCAATCATATTTCCCATACCAGATATCGACTTCAGGGATTTCTGCTTTCAGATCATCCATATATCTCTGCGACAGACAGCCCATCACTACGAGTTTGCCAATTTTGCGGTGTCTCTTTTGGTTGCCGAGTTGAAGTATAAGGTCGATCGATTCCTCCTTGGCATCTTGTATGAATCCGCAAGTATTCACCACAACCCATTCTCCATTAGGGTCTTCGGCATCATGGCGCACCTCATAGCCTTTGGCAGAAAGGCGACGCAGCAGTCGCTCACTGTCAATGAGATTCTTGCTGCATCCAAGAGATATTACATCGATAAGTCCTTTTTTCATCGAAGGTCTTATTTAGTTGCGTTTCCAAAGAGAGACTTCACGAATTCATCGCTATGGAAAATCTGAAGATCTTCCATTTTCTCTCCTATGCCTATATATTTCACAGGAATATTAAATTGGTCACTGATGCCTATTACGACGCCACCCTTTGCTGTGCCATCAAGTTTTGTGACTGCGAGGGCATTTACTTCTGTGGCTGCCACAAATTGTTTTGCCTGTTCATAAGCATTCTGTCCGGTGCTTCCATCAAGTACGAGAAGAACTTCATGAGGCGCATCGGGCACAACTTTCTGCATAACTTTCTTAACCTTAGAAAGTTCATCCATAAGACCTTTCTTATTGTGAAGACGTCCAGCGGTGTCGATTATTACTACATCAGCATCCTGCGCTTTCGCGCTGCTGAGGGTATCAAAGGCTACTGCTGCCGGGTCGCTTCCCATCTGCTGCTTGATGACTGGCACACCGGCTCTTTCCCCCCAGATGTCGAGTTGCTCGATTGCTGCAGCTCGGAATGTGTCGGCTGCTCCAAGAATCACCTTGTTGCCTGCTGCTTTATATTGGTGGGCAAGTTTGCCAATGGTCGTAGTCTTGCCGACTCCATTGACTCCTACCACCATTATTACATATGGTTTTTTATCTTTAGGCACTTCAAAGTCTGCGAGATCCGTCTCATCCTCCGGACGTGATAGCAATTGAGTGATCTCATCGCAAAGTATGTCGTTGAGTTCCGAAGAATTTACATATTTGTCGCGAGCCACACGCTCCTCAAGTCTCTCGATGATTTTAAGGGTGGTGTCTACACCAACATCTGAAGTGACGAATGCTTCCTCAAGATTGTCAAGCACTTCATCATCCACTTTTGATTTGCCGGCTACTGCATGGGCAATTTTATCCCATACTCCTTTTTTTGTCTTTTCAAGACCGGAATCGAGTTGTTCCTTCTTTTCTCTCGAAAAAAGTTTTTTGAAGAATCCCATAGATTGATATATTTTGACTACAAAATTAATGTTTTTTCTTGAATTTCACAAATTCCATGCCAAAATACCCCAAT
>CAZCZX010000205.1:0-5121 GCA_964503095.1 uncultured Sangeribacter sp. | reverse complement strand
CTTGACGGACACAACATGTCGGACGAAGAATATGCAAAATCCGGAGGCTACCGAGTCTATGACACTGCGGATCTTGTGAAGTATGGAGCACCTAAAGGAGTGCCTGAGATAGTGGGAAAAATGACAGCACCCGAGGCCCTGGAGTATGTGCTTGCTTATGGCGGAGCATCCCTCCCTGTGCGCGATGAAGTAGACCAATATCTGATTGACGAAGTATCTTCTTTCGGTTCACTCGGCACCACTGGTGGCATTGCCACTGAGAAGGTGCTTCCGCATAAGGGCACCGGCAAACTCTTCGGTGGCTACAAGCCTCTCGACTCAGATGGCGATGGTATTCCTGATGAATGGGAAATTGCCAATGGGCTTGACCCTCAAAATGCTAAAGATGCCGCAGAAATCGCCGCAAATGGATATGCCAATATTGAGAACTATGTATTCACTATTGACTCTGCTTATCCCTATATCAAGAATCCAACCGATCTCAAGGCAATAAAGAATGAGAAGAACGCCATAACACTTGAATGGACCGACAATGCAGCGGATGCCACAGGATTCGTAGTAGAGGTTTCATCAAACGGTTCCTCTTACTCCGAGGCAGGACGCACCGCCAGCGGCGAAACCACATATAAGGTAGAAAGCCTGGAAGAGAACAAACTCTATTATTTCCGAGTGTACGCACTGGGGCAGGATGACATGAGATCTGTGGCTTCTCCAGCACTCCAGACCATGACTTCTGAACCTTTCTATCCTGATCAGTCCACACTTGTAGCCCCTAAAGAAGGAGGCACAGAAAAAGTGCTCGACGTAGTGCTCAAATGGAAGAATGGCACTAAGGAATATTTCGGAACCCTTACCTACAATGTGTATTTAGGCACATCAGCAGATGCCCTTGAAGAAATAGCGACCGGTCTGACTGAGACAACCCTTAACCCAGGTGAACTTCAAGCGAATACTACTTACTATTGGCGTGTGGATGCTGTAAACAACACAGGAGCAACCGAAGGCACCATATGGAGTTTCACAACAGTTGCAGGTGGGACCCTTTTCTACACAGACTTCCACACCATTCCGGCTTCTTTCGGGAACTCTGAATGGGGCACAATAATTGCCGGCAACCAAGCCGACATAATGAAGGGAGTAAAGGCAGAAGAGACATTCGACAATATGCGACTCGGCACAGACGGTGGGCGCCTTGTGGCGTTCGGGAATCTTTCTCCCTATACAGTATATTCTTCAGATGACAACGGCGCTTCAAAGAATGCCGTAGGATTTATCGGCAAACAAGGCAATGTGGACAAATGCTACATCCAGATAGATGATATCGAAGCCCCCTGGAAGATCACTCTCTATTGCGGCAACTCCGATAAGAGCTCGCAGTCTGTGAAACTCAGTATAGGCGAAGATCTTAATGGAGATGGAGTTATCAATGCAGATGACGACCTCGCTACATTTAAGTTCAAGACAGCCGAAAAGAAGACGTATAAATTCACATACACATATGAGGGTTCAGGTCTGACCAATGTAAGAATCGACCGCGCGTCGCTTAAAGACAAAGGTATCAATTTCCACGACATTTTGATTGAGCAGCATGTGGTGTCAGATCCCGGAGCAGTAGATGAAATTGGAGGTCTTGCGTCGCCGGATGTGGAAGTGATTGGAGATGCTGTGACAGTCAATGGACTTAACGGCAGCAGCCGAGTAAATGTCTATGACATGGCAGGACGCACAGTCCTTACAGAAGCGCCCATTGCAGGAAGCGTAGGCTTTACTCTTCCACAAGGAATATACATAATCTCCGTGGAAGGAATGATGCCGATAAAAATCATTATAAAGTAAATGGCGAAAGACAAATTATCCCGATATCTTTGGATTGTTGACACAATCTTGAAATACAAAAAAATCTCGAAAAGTCATCTTAATGAGTTATGGATGAAATCGAGTTTTTCGAATGGCAACCCTATGGCAGACCGCACATTCTATAAGTATCGCCGAGGCATAGAAGACACCTTCGGCATTGATATAATGTGCGATTCTGACGGTTCCTATTGGATAAATTCGAATGGATCTATCTCGGCGAAACAACTCACCGACATGACTCTGAATAACTCCGCAGCAATCAATACAATCCAAAAACTCGGGACAAATTCTGATAGAATTTCCATGGAAGACGTGCCCTCGGCAAGAGAATATCTCCCCATTGTGGCAGAAGCGATGCAAGATAATATCAACATCGTGTTTACATATTCCGGATTTTCTCGAACACGTCCGGAAGTTGGAATTCTATTTTCGCCATATTTCCTGAAGCTGTATAAACAAAGATGGTATATGTTTGGAGCGAAAGATGGCCGAACACTCCGCACATATGCTTTGGATCGAGTCACGGACATGGACCTGACCGACAGCAAGTTTGTCATGCCGACAGGGATAACCATCGATAGTTTTTTTGGCAATATAGTGGGAGTCACCACATCAAGTGCTCCGATCCGTAAAGTCATAATACAGACTACAGCAACGCGCGCAAAGTATTTGAGAGCCTTACCTCTGCATCCTACTCAGGAGGAGGAACTACATGATTTCTATTCTCTATTCAAATATAGATTGAAGATAAATTATGAGTTGGTCAGCGAACTTATGTCAATGGGACCTGACGTCAAGGTGATAGCTCCGCGCGAATTGCAAATAATGCTGCTCAACCGACTTAAGGAGACGCTTGAGAACTATAAGTAATTTTGAATTTTGAATTATTTTTAATTTTAAATTTGAATTATTTATAATTTATATATAATAAAATCCGCTCGGTAGTCCGGGCGGATTTTTTGTGCTTATTTATTCTGGGATTTTTAGCTGATGGCTTCTATTAGCTTGATGGCATCGACATATTTGGCGATGCTCTCTGCCACTCGCTTGGCATCTTGCATAGCATGCACTACAGTGGCAGGACGGTTGGTGACGTCACCTCCGGCAAAGACGCCTTTTCGTGTGGTCATGCCATAGGGAGTTTCCCTTGTCAGCACATATCCCTTGTCGTCCACTTCAATGCCTTCAGTTGAGTCTACGATTCGGGAAGCAGGAGCTGATCCGACTGCCATAATGACACGGTCGACCGGCATTTCCTTTTCCTCTCCATCTTGATCAATAATGATAGATTTGAGGCGCAATCCTTCAGCACCGTTTACTTTCTTGACATTAGTGTTCCAAAGGAATTTTACACCCTCTTCTACAGCCTCATCATATTCAGCGCGAAGAGCAGACATGGTTGTAATGTCACGATGATAGATCACTGTCACTTCTGACGCGCCCATACGGAGTGCCGAGCGGGCAGCGTCCATAGCAGTGTTGCCACAACCAATCACAGCAATCTTGTCGCCATCTCCAATTACAACTTCTTCCCTTGCGATGAAGCCCTGATTGTAGAGGCTCACGCGACGCAAGAACCATACAGCCTGTCGCACCCCGGGGTGAGTTCCACCCTCAATCTGAAGAGTTTTTGGGCGGCTTGTACCGGTACCCATGAAAATGGCATCGAACCCTTCTTCAAATAGGCGATCGATGGTATAGTTCTGTCCTATGGTAGTACGCAGATGAATCTTGACACCAAGGTTCTCTATTTTCTTAATCTCGCGTTTCACCACTTCCTTAGGAAGACGATATTCCGGAATACCGAATGTCAATACGCCACCAGGTTCGATACCCATTTCAAATATCTCCACATGGAAACCTTGGCGGGCAAGGTCGCCTGCAATCGTCAGACCGGCAGGACCGGAACCTATCACTGCTACCCTTCCGCGAGTCTTCTCGGGAATATTCTCATGGCTCCATCCGGCTTCGCTATCGAAGTCAGCCACAAAGCGCTCAAGTTTGCCGATATGTATTGCCTCACCCTTCTTAGCCAATACACAGTTGCCTTCACATTGGCGCTCGTGGGCACACACTCGTCCGCAGACTGCAGGAAGATTGCTGCGGTTGTGGATGATTTCTATAGCATTGCCAAAGTTACCATGAGCGAGTTCACCAATCCAGTCAGGAATATCGTTGCTAATCGGACATCCCTTTTTGCAACCTGGCACTTTACAGTGGAGACATCTTTGGGCTTCTTTTATAGCTTCAGGAAGGGTGTAGCTTTCTGATACTTCTTTAAATTCTTCGTTCATTATTTAGGCTGCTTTCCGATATATGCAAGAATACCGCCATCCACATAGAGGATGTGGCCATTAACGAAATTGGAGGCGTCAGATGCAAGGAATACTGCTGGTCCCATCAAGTCTTCAGGAGTACCCCATCGCCCTGCAGGAGTCTTGGAAATAATAAACTGGTCGAAAGGATGGCGAGAACCATCGGGCTGAATCTCGCGCAGAGGTGCTGTTTGATCAGTGGCAATATAGCCCGGACCGATGCCATTACACTGGATATTGGCTTCGCCGTATTCCGAGCAAATATTTTTGGTCAGCATCTTGAGTCCACCTTTTGCAGCAGCATAAGCAGATACAGTCTCTCTTCCAAGTTCAGACATCATGGAGCAAACATTTATGATCTTACCGTGTCCCTTCTTAATCATTCCGGGAATCACAGCCTTTGCGCAGATATAAGGAGCGATGAGGTCAACATCAACTACACGTCGGAAATCATTCACATCCATTTCTTCCATAGGGATTCTCTTGATGATGCCTGCATTGTTTACAAGAATATCAATTGTGCCTACAGTTGCTTCAATATCAGCTACCATAGCCTTTACTGCTTCTTCATCGGTCACATCGCAAAGGTAACCTTTAGCTTCGATACCGAGTTCCTTGTAGGCCTTCAGTCCACGGTCTACAGTCTCTTGACGGGAACAGTTGAAAACGATTTTTGCACCAGCTTCTGCAAAAGCCTGAGCAATAGCCAATCCGATGCCATAAGCGGCGCCGGTGACGAGGGCTACTTTGCCCTCAAGTGAGAAATTAACCATTGTCTTAAATATTTAGGTTTAGTTCAAATAAGTCAGGTCGGTCGCGCTATTAGCGCATTCTATGCAAAGTTAGTGATTTTTTTTGAATTATTACAAGATTTGAAAGATTTTTTGTATATATGGGTCACGGCTCTTTCATTTAAAAATACTATAAGAGTATGATTCCCTTACCCGGT
>CAZCZX010000204.1:0-5173 GCA_964503095.1 uncultured Sangeribacter sp. | reverse complement strand
TGAGATGTAATCTTTAGAATATTCATAACGAATCAACAAAAGAGCGAAAATTCTGAATATCCAATGTCTCAAGCTCAGTCGATTCTTCTGCTTCTTTCATTGCTGCAAGTGTGACCTTATTAGGCTTTTCTGCCACAAAAGCCATCAACACACTTTCTACTAGATTATTCAAACTTCTGTTATGACGCTTGGCCTCAATCTGTAGACGCGCCAATAAATCCTCATTTAGACGAAATGATGTCTGTTTTCTTACTGATAATGTATTCATATTTGCGATATTTTAGGTTACAAATATAACACATTTATATCGCACATGCAAATATATTTTATTTTTTTATATTTTTTACATCGGAGGGTAAGACCCGGAGAAGGTGTCCCCGCCGTTGGGGTTGCCGGTTTTCAGGCCTTTTGAGAGCCAGTTTACTCGCCATTCGCTGCGACCATGGTTGAAAGATTCAGGCATCTCATAGCCATAGGCTTTCTTCTGCAAATAGTCGTCGCCAATTTTTGATGCCGCATTGATTGCATTCTCAATATCCCCTGGCTCTATAGAACCAAACATCTCATTATCAGTATGTCCCCAAACTCCGGCATAGTAGTCGGCTTGCAACTCAAGGCATACACTTATCTTATTGGCCTCCTTCTCCGGAAGACGAGACATAGCAGAATGAGCTTTATTAAGAGTGCCGAGCAGATTCTGCACATGATGCCCTACCTCATGTGCTATCACATAGGCAAAGCAGAAATCGCCCGATGCTCCAATTTGGCTCTGCATTGTCTTAAAGAAATCAAGATCTATATAGACAGTCTGGTCGGCTGAGCAATAGAATGGTCCGGTCTGGGCAGTACCCTGTCCGCATCCAGTCTGGATCGAACCGCTATATATCACCATCTGTGGCGGTTCGTATTCTCCCCACCCTTGCTCACGGAAAATCTTGGTCCAGACATCTTCAGTGCCAGCAAGCACTTTCGACGATAGGTCGTATAGCCGCTGGTCTTCGGCATCAAGCTGCACAGCCTGCGACTGAGTGCCTCCTTGCTGCTGCATGGCACCAAACACTGTCTGAGCCACATCCCCCACACTGCCACCCGACATCAACGTTATCACAGCTGCAATTATCACTCCGACGATACCTCCGCCAATACCAATCGCTTTTCCCGACATACCGCGACGATCCTGTATGTTGCCGCTCTGCCTTCTTCCGTCAAGTCTCATTTTTGTATTTTTTAATAGATTTTACGATTCATTTACATTGATACAACACTTTTTCTGCTAATCTGTTCAGTTACTTACATAAGCCCGGAGGGCTTTCATTTTGTTAACCCCCAGTGAAACTGGGGGCAGCACATCTCCCCCTCTCTCTACTACCCCGGAGGGGTAGTACATAAAATACCATTATGTTACTTCTTGCATCTGATTAAAAAATTGATAGTCTATAAGATGATGATACTATTTTATCAAAAATTTTACTTATTGAATGAAATCTGACGATATTATCATTTTTTTTTATAACTTTGCATCATAAGTAACCCAAATACATTCCCATGAAAAAACTTACCATCGCCCTGTTGTCGGGTATTTTCCTGACAGGTTGCGGACAAAATGGAGGCTCCGGAAGTGCCGGCAAAGCCATCCCGTCTGACAACGACATAGAAAAAAGAGTGAAGGAAATCGTAGGCAAAATGTCGCTCGATGACAAGATCGGACAAATGTGCGAGATCGAAATCGGACAACTTACCGATTACCAACTAACTGGTGAAACCGGTAAATTTACCCTCGACACCGCCAAAATGCGCGAGGCTTTCGAGAAATACCGCGTCGGCTCCATCCTCAACACCCCACTTGGAGAAGCCCAAGATGTGGAGACATGGCACTACGTAATAGGCTCAATTCAGGAAGAATCGATGAAATATATCGGGATTCCTGACATATATGGCGTTGACCAAAATCATGGCACCACCTACACCACAGGAGGCACCCTCTTCCCGCAAGAAATAAATATGGCGGCATCTTTCAACCGCGACCTCGTGCGCGAAGGAGCAGCTATCTGTGCCTATGAATCTCGTGCTGCATCAATCCCTTGGGTCTACAACCCGGTAATGGACCTCGGACGCAATCCGGTATGGAGCCGCATGTGGGAAAGCTTCGGCGAAGACCCATACATCAACGGGGCCATGGCAGTGGAGATGGTGAGGGGTTATCAGGGTGATGATCCCAACCATGTTGGTCTGCAAAACGTTGCCGCTTGCCTGAAGCATTATATGGCTTACGGAGTTCCGACCTCAGGGAAAGACCGCACTCCGGCTTCAATCAATCCAATAGATCTCCGCGAAAAATTCTTCCAACCATATAAGATGGCTATCCAAGCAGGAGCCCTCTCTGTAATGGTCAATTCCGGCATCGTAAATGGCATTCCTTTCCACGCTAACCACGAGATGCTTACTGTATGGCTGAAGGAACAACTCAACTGGGACGGCATGATTGTGACGGACTGGGCTGATATCCACAACATCTGGAAACGCGACAAGGTGGCTGCCGACTATAAGGAGGCAATAATGTTGGCTATCAACGCCGGTATCGACATGTCAATGACTCCCTACGATATGGAATTTTGCACTCTGCTGAAGGAACTCGTAGAGGAAGGAAAAGTGTCTCAAGCCCGCATCGACGATGCCACTGAGCGCATCATTCGCCTGAAACTCCGCCTTGGGCTATTCGAAAACCCCACCATGAACCCGGCTGACTATCCCAACTTCGGCAGCGAACAGCATGCTCTGAAAGCCCTCGACCTCGCAGCTGAAAGTGAAATTCTCCTTAAGAATGAAGGAAATATCCTCCCTATCGCACAAGGAAAGAAAATCCTCGTCACAGGTCCGAATGCCAACTCAATGCGAGCCCTCAACGGAGGATGGAGCTATAAGTGGCAAGGCAGCGACGATCCGAAATTCCATGAACAATACAATACCATCTACGAAGCCATGCGGCTTATCTATGGAGAGGCAAACGTAAAGCTTGAGCAGGGTATGGATTATGATCCCGAGAAATGGGAGAATGAAATCAATGTGCGCATTCAGGCTGCCGTGGCTGCTGCCCGCAATGCCGACGTAATCGTGGCTTGTATAGGAGAAAACTCCTATTGCGAGACCCCAGGCAACACCAACGATCTTCATCTTTCTGCCAACCAGACTGCACTCGTTAAGGCACTTGCCTCTACCGGCAAGCCAATCGTACTTGTCCTCAACGAAGGGCGTCCGCGCATCATACGCGAGATCGAGCCACTTGCTTGCTCCATCATCGACGTTATGCTCCCGGGCAACTACGGCGGCGATGCCCTTGCTGAACTAATCTCCGGCAAACGCAACTTCAGTGGCAAACTCCCCTTCACTTACCCGAAATGGATCAATGCCCTCGCCACCTACGACCACAAGCCCTGCGAAATTGTAGAGACAATGTCAGGCGCATACAATTACAATGCTGACATCGACGTGCAATGGCCATTCGGATTCGGCATGAGTTACACTACATTTGAATATTCCGACATCAGGATTGACAAGTCAGAATTCACTTCTGCTGATAATTTGACAGTTTCTGTGAATGTCAAGAATACCGGCAACCTTGAGGGCAAGGAGGCAGTGATCTTCTATAGCAGCGACCTCGTGGCTTCTGTCACTCCCGACGTGCTGAAAGTGCGCGGATTCGACAAAATCTCCCTCAAACCGGGAGAAAGCAAGACTGTAGAATTTACAATCCCCGCTTCCGACCTCGCATTCGTAGGCCAAGATGGAAAATGGACAATCGAAAAGGGGGAATTTGAATTCACACTCGGCAATCAGAAAGTGAAAGCCACCTGCACCGATACCAAAATCTGGAATACACCCAATATCTAACCCACTATAATAAAGAAATATTTCGGACTTCATCCTCAGCACTGTGTTGAGGAGGAAGTCCGAAATCATTTATGCAATATACCTTGCTTATGCCTCTGCAAGATAATCATTAACTGCCACTGAAATCCTCTCCAAAATCTCCTTTACAGATGCACGGGGAGCCCCGACATTAAGTCTCATAAGTCCATCACCTTCCTTGCCAAACATAGCCCCATCATTGAGAGCAACGCGAGCCTTATTCACGAAAAGATCTATCAGTTTATCATGATTGAGGCCAAGTTGCCTACAATCAAGCCACACTAAATAGGATGCATCAGGACGCAAGGCCTTGACTCCCGGAATATTCTTGTCGCAATATTCCTCTACAAAACGGACATTGTCTTCAACATAGGTAAGCATCTCCTTTCGCCACTCCGCTCCATGACGATAGGCGGCAATTGCGGCAATATGAGAAAAAATGGGGGCATCTCCAAATTCATTTGCTGAAAGCCAACCATAGAATTTCTCGCGAATCTTTTCATCGGGCACTACAGAAAATGAACTTACAATCCCGGGAATGTTGAAGGTCTTTGAGGGGGCGCAAAATGTAATACTGTTTGAAGCAGCATCATCGCTCACTGTGGCAAACGGCACATGACGATTGCCCCATAGCGCCATGTCGGCATGTATCTCATCCGATACTACCAAAAGACCCTTCTTCTTGCATATCTCAGCAAGCCGGCGAAGTTCTTCGGCACTCCACATCCTGCCTCCGGGATTATGAGGGTTGGAAAGCAGAAGCACGCCTCCTTTGGTGGGAAGTTTCTCCAACGCCTCGTAGTCAATATGATAGCGATGATCCTCGTCCTCAATAAGAGGCACATTCACCACATTTCTGCCATTTTCCTCTGCTGTGATACGGAAAGGATGATACACCGGAGGCATTATCACCACATCATCGCCGGGCTCAGTGAATACGTTGATCACCATACCGATACCTTTCACAATTCCCGGAATATAACTTATCCATTCCGGCTTTATTTCCCAACCGTGGAGCTTTCTCTCCCAGTCTATTATGGCGGGGCGATAATCAGCCGGCTCAGCAGTGTAGCCGAGTATAGGATGCTCAAGTCTTTTGCAAAGGGCATCAATGATGAAAGGAGGAGTAGCAAAGTCCATGTCTGCCACCCAAGCGGCAAGCAAATCTGGCCTACCGAAACGCTCCTCAAGAAGGTCGGTCTTTATGGCTCCACTTCCGTGGCGCTCTATTATCTCATCAAAATTATATTTCATGGTTTTGATTTTT
>CAZCZX010000203.1:0-5193 GCA_964503095.1 uncultured Sangeribacter sp. | reverse complement strand
AGACAGAGCAGAAGATCGCAGTGTTCGACCTCGGTGGCGGTACATTCGATATCTCAATCCTCGAACTTGGCGACGGTGTGTTTGAGGTTAAGTCAACCAACGGTGATACTCACCTTGGTGGTGATGACTTCGACCACGTAATCATCGACTGGCTTGCTGATGAATTTAAGAAAGATGAGGGTGTAGATCTTCGTCAAGATCCGATGGCTATGCAGCGTCTGAAAGAGGCAGCTGAGAAGGCTAAGGTGGAACTTTCAAGCTCTACTTCTACTGAGATCAACCTTCCATATATTACTGCTACAGCTTCAGGCCCGAAGCACCTTGTAAAGACTCTTACTCGTGCTAAATTCGAGCAGCTTAGTGAGAAACTTATCGATGCAGTTGCTGCTCCTTGTGTTCAGGCTCTTAAGGATGCAGGTCTTTCTGCAAGCGAGATCAATGAAGTGATCCTCGTAGGTGGTTCTACTCGTATTCCTGCTATCCAGGAGAAAGTAAAACAGATCTTCGGTAAGGAACCTAACAAGTCAGTTAACCCTGACGAAGTCGTTGCAATTGGTGCAGCAATCCAGGGTGGTGTTCTTAGCGGTGATGTTAAGGATGTGCTTCTTCTCGACGTTGTTCCATTGTCAATCGGTATCGAGACTATGGGTGGCGTAATGACTAAGCTTATCGATGCTAACACTACAATCCCGACTCGTAAGAGTGAGACATTCTCTACTGCAGCCGACAATCAGCCGGAAGTTACAATCCGTGTTCTTCAGGGTGAACGTCCGATGGCAGCCGACAACAAACTCCTTGGTGAGTTCAACCTTGGTGGTATCGCACCAGCTCCACGTGGTGTTCCGCAGATTGAGGTTACATTCGAGGTTGATGCCAACGGTATCCTTAACGTAACAGCAAAGGATAAGGCCACTGGTAAGGAACAGTCAATCCGTATCGAGGCTTCTTCAGGTCTTACTGAGGCTGAGATCAACCGTATGCGTGATGAGGCTAAGGCTAACGAAGCAGCCGATAAGAAGGCTAAAGAACGTGCCGACAAACTCAACCATGCTGACTCAATGATTTTCCAGACTGAGAAGCAGATTAAGGAACTTGGCGATAAGATTCCAGCCGACAAGTTGGCTCCTGTAAATGCAGCCCTCGATCGTCTGAAAGAGGTTCACAAACAGCAACTCGTTGAAGACATCGACTCAGCTGAAAAGGCTCTTAGCGATGCCCTCCAGGCAGCTGCTCAGGACATCTACGCAGCGCAGCAGCAGGCAGGCGCAGCAGGTGCTGGCGCACAGCAGCAGGCTCCCAACCCCGATGAGAAAGACGTGACAGACGTTGATTTCGAGGAAGTAAAATAAGACTCATAAATTCAACAATAAAAAAAGGAGTGAAGCATTTGGGCTTCACTCCTTTTTTGTATTATGACTATAGTGATTATTGTGGGGAAAGGGAGGTATTGGAGAATATGTCGAAGTCGGGATTATAAACGGGGCTATTAATGTCAAGGAAGTTGAGAATACTGTGGAACACGTGATATTGGGTAGCCTTGATAGATGGGTCGATTTTTAATGTCGAGTCAGAAGTCCAAACGATAAATGGAATTTCGGTTTGTACTTTGGGAGCCATAGACATTGGTACTCCATGCATGTAGAGGTTTCCTTCCCCAAGAGATTCGCCATGGTCGGAAACGAACATTACGCAACTTCTCCAGTCAGGTATATTCTTAAGAGAATCTATCACGTTGTGCACAAGGTAATCAGTGTAGAGGATAGTGTTGTCGTAGGCGTTGATGAGTTCCTTCGTATCTGCCTTCGACATTTCCACCGTAGTGCAAACCGGCTTGAATTTCTCAAATTGCTTGGGATATTTAAGATTGTAGGTAGGCCCATGGCTTGTGCTTGTGTGGACCACAATCAGCAATTTATTTTTAGTGGAGTTTCTGATTGAGTCAGCGAGACCTTTAAAGAGAATCTCATCGTATCTTTTATCTGCTTCTGGAAATTGTCGGGAAAGAGAGTCAACGGTGAAGATCTTATTGATATGTAGAGGAGGTTCTCCCCAGTTGCTGGTGCGCCAGGTGACGTCAACTCCGTTTCTATTCAGATAATTTGGAAGTATTTCATAAAGTTTTCCTGTTTCTTTATGATCAAGAATAGCCTTTACTCCGGCTGTGGTGTATGTAGCTGCAGATTCAGCATAAAGAGCTGTCACCGAATCTTTCTCCAGTAAAGGATTTGTTTGGCGTTCATATCCGTAGAGAGAAAAATTCATCCGGCGAGCAGATTCTCCGATGATCAATACGCACACATCTTTTCTGTCAGAATTGATGGACGCATCCGGCAGTAATATCTCCTCGCGGTTTTTGTCGTGCTCGCTACTCAAGAACCGAATGGAATTGACTGTATATGACCAAGGCATCAGCAGGCTACCGAGGATCGTGGAGTTTTTGTCGATCCAGGTCCAGTTAGCCATATTGATCAATGCAATCAAAAGCACTACTCCCAAAGACGAGCCGATATTAATAAAAAATCGTTTCCACTTTCCATAATCCACATGCTGCAAAAATATATATAAGCAGGGGATAACTCCAAGCAACAGAATATATAGGAAAATTGTCGGGGAGAAAAAGCCGGAAGCTTCGGAATATCGGGTATTGAATACGTTGCCCATCATCTTGCTTGTGATGTAGGCATCGTAGGTGTTAATGAAGTAGAGAGCGATAGAATTGGCAATAAAAAGAAAAGCGAGAATGCTCTTTCCAACTATTCTTCCGAGGAAAAGCACAAGATAATAGAAGAAGAAGTTGAGAGCAAGCATCAAGAAAATAAGGGAGATAAAAATAAAAACTCCATTTGCCCCATGCTCTATATTTTCAGCTACATATCTGAAGAATGGAATATGGTAGGCTATCAGTGTGAAAATGCTGAGTATAAGAGCCACAACTGTCAGTTTGACATTTTTTCTAAGGAAATTTAAGATTGCAGACATATTTTGATTATGAGAAGATAGTTAATACAATGGATATGTAAAATCACTTGCTAACAGAGTTGCCTTGTGCATTGCGAGGAGATTTTCTTTTACCAAGCAAAAGATAGAGGAGATAATAGTCGGCTGCACAAAGAATGAGAAGAATGATCAGGTAGAGAATGGAAAGAGGGACATTTACCGTATGTTGAGGCATTCTGAATGGGGAGTCGCTTTTAGAAGCATCATATCTTGCAAAAGGATTAGAATAGATCACCTCTCCGGTAGGAAAATAGGCAGTGATTCGAGCGTAAGGATCGTGCTCAGACAGTGTGTATCGAATGGAGTCGGTGTTTAATGTCAATGCCAGAGTCTTATGATCTTGGCCTGTCACCTTTAAACTGTCGGCAATTTGAGATACAGTCATGAACACGGTTTCATTATTGTCGAGACCGATGGTCTCGACAATTGGTAAATTTTTATTTGATTCATACTTCATTTCCCAATCGCCATTTCCATAATCGGGAGTTCTCATCGAGTAGAATGCTCCGGTAGTAAGGACATTTTTCAGGTCTTCGTATTTGGCAGAGGGAGTAGAAAGGAAATTGCTTCTTCTGGCTATTTTATGGGAGCGGTCGGGATAATGGAGGTCGTCGTTGGCAAGACCAAATGAATAGTGACCATTGCTGAGCGACCAATCCCAAAATTCGTTTTCAGTTGTTTTTCCTGTGTCAAGTTCGGTAATTTTGTAACCCTCAAGTTGCTGCAACTGGCTTTTCGGGAGGCAAAAAGTACGGACAGGATGGTTTAATTGAATAAAATCGGCTTGTTCAGCCAATTTGTCGAGTACAAATTGCTTTTGGAATGTAAAAATTGGTGCAATATTATCGAAGTTTTCGACCTGATTTGCGCCGAAAACGAGTTTATGAAACTTTAGCAAATTATAGCCATGTTCGTATACATTGACCTGGAGAGTAGAATCGTAGGGATGCGTGGTAAGTTCATTATGGTTTGAAAATGTGACAATGTCATAGCCGAGTTTGCGATAAGCCTCATGAGTTTCAGCAGGAGTGTATTCGCATTCATTCAAAAGTCCTTCCACCATGGTATGAGTATGGAAATTTGCACGTTTCCAATTTGGGACAGAATCAAGATATCTGTAAGGATTGAAAATATCCGGACCTGAAAACGGTTTTTGATCGGGATAATCATAGACTAAGCTGACGCTTGTCGCGAATACAAAAAGCAAAAAAATAAGAATTATGGAAAGGAGTGATTTCCCGATTATAATGAGAATCTTTTTCATATCTATTGCATATCAGCGTTTTAACGATACAAAATTACAAATAATAATTCAATTTGACAAATTTTGAAGCAGAATGTTGATAAAGATTACACCGGCAGTATTACTTTTTTAAGGATTTATGAGATTTTTTTCCTACCTTTGTAGTTCTAAAAAGGTAAAGAATGATTTTCTATTATGGATTCTGACTATAATAATTATATGGATAAGGATGCTTCTGAGGAGGTGAGACTGGGCAGACATGTCACGTGGGTTGGGTTTTGGACGAATGCTGCGTTATCTTTGTTTAAAATTCTTGCTGGTGTCTTCGGACGCTCATCGGCAATGATTGCCGACGGTGTGCATTCTGCTTCCGATCTGCTGACGGACGTTGCAGTTCTCATTGTGATTGGAGTTTCGCGCAAAAAGGCTGATTCATCTCACTCTTATGGGCATGGAAAGATTGAGACATTCGTAACATTTCTGATTTCTTTGCTATTGGCAGGCGTCGGCATAGGGATTCTCATTGATGGAATGGAACGAGGAATTGATTTCTTTAAGGGTGGAGAGATTCTCCAACCAACTTGGCTTGCTTTGTCGATGGCTCTAATCTCTATTTTGGTCAAGGAATGGCTTTTCAGATATACTCGCGCAACAGCAAGAAAAATTGCATCCTCCGCTATGGAGGCAAATGCTTGGCATCATCGTTCAGACGCATATTCTTCTCTTGCAACTCTCGCGGGAATTGCCGGGGCAATGTTTCTTGGTCCTAATTGGAGATTCCTTGACCCATTGGCTGCAGTCATTGTCAGTTTCTTGATTATCGGTATGTCGTGGAGCATGGCAAAGACCTCAGTTATGGAACTCCTTGAGGCATCTTTGCCTAAAGAAGAAAGTGACGGAATCAAAAAAATAATTGAGTCTACTCCCGGAGTGTTGGACTATCATCATTTCCG
>CAZCZX010000202.1:0-5263 GCA_964503095.1 uncultured Sangeribacter sp. | reverse complement strand
TTATCGGGAGAATAGTGAAAATCACGAAGAATTTTAAGAATAATGCCACGAAAGGCAAAAATTCTAAATTCTAAATTCTAAATTCTAAATTATTTTTACTAATTTTGCAGTCTGAAAGGGCTTTAGATGTCTTTTCAGATGAGTTAGGTATAAAATTTTAAGGTAAAAAAACTAAAAAATCACATGAAAGCATATGTATTTCCGGGCCAGGGTGCCCAGTTTGTGGGTATGGGCAAGGACCTATACGAAAATAATGCGGAAATCCGCGATATGTTTGAGAAAGCAAATGAGATCCTCGGTTTCCGTATCACTGACTTGATGTTTGAAGGCACTGAAGAAGACCTCCGTCAGACAAAAGTGACACAACCTGCAATCTTCCTTCATAGTGTAGCACTTGCCAAAAGCCTTGGCGATGAATTTAAGCCTGACATGGTGGCAGGTCACAGCCTTGGAGAGTTTTCAGCACTCGTTGCAGCCGGCGCTCTCAGTTTTGAGGAGGGTCTTAAACTCGTCAGCAAGCGTGCTCATGCCATGCAGAAGGCTTGCGAAAAGCAACCATCGACAATGGCAGCCGTTCTTGCACTTCCAGATTCAAAGATCGAAGAGATTTGCGATGGAATTGAAGAGGTAGTGGTTCCGGCCAACTATAATTGCCCGGGACAGGTAGTTATTTCCGGATCTATCGAAGGTATCGACAAGGCTTGCGAGCAACTTCTGGCAGCAGGTGCTAAGCGTGCGCTTAAACTGAAGGTTGGCGGTGCATTCCACTCCCCTCTCATGCAGCCTGCACAAGAAGAACTCACTGAGGCTATCGAGGCTGCAAAGTTTGAGACTCCGAAATGTCCGGTATACCAGAATGTAGATGGCAAACCTCACACCGACCCAGCAGAAATTAAGGAAAACCTTATCAAGCAACTCACTGGAGCAGTGCGTTGGACTCAGGATGTTGAGGCAATGATTGCAGACGGTGCTGATGAATTTATAGAACTCGGCCCGGGCAATGTGCTTCAGGGACTCGTAAAGAAAATCAATAAAACTGTAGCAACTTCTGGGAAGCAATAAAACATTAATGCATAATGCATAATTCATAATTCATAATTAATTTGACCACTCGAGGAAGTATTATTCTTAGTGAATACTCAAAGATTATGCATTATGAATTTTGAATTATGAATTAAAATTAAAGTTATGAATATAGCGATAGTTGGAGCAAGCGGCGCAGTGGGACATGAGTTCCTACGTGTGCTTGACGAGCAGAATTTTCCGGTAGACAATCTACGCCTTTTCGGCTCAAAGAGGAGTGCCGGAAGCGAGATGGAATTCCGTGGAAAGAAATATATAATTGAAGAACTTACTCCGGAATCAGACTTCAGTGGCGTTGACATTGCGTTCACATCAGCAGGAGCAGGCACTTCAAAGGAATATGAGAAAGTAATCACCAAGCATGGCACATTGATGATTGACAATTCATCGGCTTTCCGAATGGATAAGGATGTGCCATTGGTAGTGCCTGAGGTAAACGGAGCAGATGCACTCGACCGCCCGCGCAACGTGATAGGCAATCCTAACTGCACCACAATTCAGATGGTAGTGGCTCTTAAGCCCATCAATGACCTTTCAAAGATTAAGAAGGTGCATGTAGCCACCTATCAAGCAGCCAGCGGAGCAGGCGCATCCGCCATGGCAGAACTTGAGAATCAATATAAGGAAATCAATGATGGCAAAAAGCCTACTGTAGAGAAGTTTGCCCATCAGTTAGCATTCAACCTCATCCCTCACGTAGATGTCTTCCTTGACAATGACTACACGAAGGAGGAAATGAAGATGTATAATGAGACCCGTAAGATCATGCACAGCGATGAGATTGCAGTTAGTGCAACATGCGTGCGTGTGCCGGTGCTTCGTGCACATAGTGAAGCAATCTGGGTGGAAACTGAAGAGCCTCTTGAGGTTGCAAAGGTGCGTGAGGCATTTGAGAATGCTGAGGGTTTGGTGGTAGTTGATAATCCTGCAAATAAGGAATATCCGATGCCACTCTTCGTTGCAGATCATGATCCGGTGTATGTAGGTCGCTTGAGAAAAGACCTCTCTAATCCTAATGGATTGACATTCTGGGTTGTTGGCGACCAGATTAAGAAAGGGGCAGCCTTGAATGCAGTGCAGATAGCACAGTGGCTACTCAAACATGACCCCAAGTTTAATGCATAATTCATAATGCATAATGCATAATTGGCTATGCTACTTTAATCATTGTTAATTATATTAACATTTTTAGGTATTATATTAAATAAATATTAAATCAAAAGAATATGGCAGCTGTCAGCGAACAATCTGACGGCTGCTGTTGTTTTAAAGATATAAGAAAAGTAAGAAATTAGTTTCATGATGTTAGGTTAGTAAAATGTATTATGGAAAGCACTGAGCGGCATTCATTTGTGAAAATGGATGCCGTTTTTTAATGCATAATTCATAATGCATAATGCATACTTAACTACGTTCAAGCTAAAGCAAGTCATAATGATGAGAATGACTCTAAGATACTGAAAAAGGCTCCGATTGGTTCGGAGCCTTCATTATTGCGATTGAGGCTGATAGCGAACGCACGCGCCGTGCGTCCCTACCAATAGGATGTTTCATTATTATTTCAGGGCGGCGATGGAGGCGCGGATTGCAGCGATCTTTTCGGTTGCGTCGCTTTGCTTCTTGCGTTCGAGGGCGATAACTTGCTCAGGGGCATTGGCTACGAAACGCTCGTTGGAGAGTTTCTTCTCCACACCTGCGAGGAAGCCTTCATAGCGCTTGAGTTCTTTCTCAAGCTTGGCAAGTTCTTCCTCTACATTGATTTTATCTGCGAGTGGGACACTGTATTCTACCGGACCAACGAGGAATGCAACAGAAGTTGCACCTTTTTCTTCGATTGGCTTAATATCCTTTACATTGCCCATCTTGAGGAGGACTGAGTCGAGGCTTCCGTCATGCTGACCCTTCACCTCAACGGAGATCTCCTCCTTATTAGCAATCTGACGCTGCTTGCGGATGGCCCTGAGTCCGGTGATGATCTCTTTCATTGTCTCAAACTTAGCAAGTAGAGCCTCATCAACTTCTCCCGGAGCGGGAAGAGTGGTATTCATGATGCTATCACCATCCTTTCGCTCTGAAAGATGTTGCCAAAGTTCTTCGGTGATGAATGGCATGAATGGATGGAGAAGTTGGAGAAGCATCTCGAAGAATTTCATTGTCTCTGCATAAGTCTTTCCATCAATCGGAGAGCCATAAGCAGGCTTGATAACCTCAAGATACCAGCTTGAGAACTCATCCCAGAAGAGTTTGTAGACAGCCATGAGAGCCTCAGAAATGCGGAACTTGCCCATCAGATCCTCAACCTCATTCATAGTCTTATAAAGTTGAGAACGGAACCAATCGACTGCAATCTTAGAGCTTTCAGGCTGTGGGATATTCTCATCCACATTCCAACCCTGAATAAGACGGAATGCGTTCCAAATCTTATTGGCGAAGTTACGTCCCTGCTCTACAAGAGCATCATCATACATGATATCATTACCTGCAGGAGCAGAAAGCATCAAACCCATGCGCACACCGTCAGCACCAAACTTATCAATCAACTCAAGCGGATCGGGAGAGTTGCCAAGTGACTTGCTCATCTTTCTTCCGATCTTGTCGCGGACGATACCTGTGAAATAGACGTTGCTGAAGGGCTTATCGCCAACATATTCATAGCCAGCCATGATCATACGGGCTACCCAGAAGAAGATGATGTCCGGACCTGTCACAAGTGTGGCTGTCGGATAGTAGTATTTCAACTCCTCATTATTGGGATCAAGTATGCCATTGAAGAGTGTAATAGGCCAAAGCCATGAGCTGAACCAAGTATCGAGCGCACCCTCATCCTGAACGAGATCATCTTCTTTCAAGTCAAGACCGCTTTCCTTACGAGCTTTTTCGAGAGCCTGCTCCTTTGTTTCGCCCACTGCTATGCGAGACTCCCCATCTACTTCATAATAATATGCAGGAATACGATGTCCCCACCAAAGTTGACGGCTGATACACCAGTCTTGGATATTCTCAAGCCATAGACGATATGTGGTCTTATACTTTTCCGGCACAAACTTGATATAGTCTTCCATTACCGGAGCAAGAGACTTCTCTGCAAAGTGGCGCATGTTGATAAACCACTGTAGGGATAGACGCGGTTCGATGGCCACTTTTGTACGCTCTGAGTAGCCTACATTATTAGTGTAGTCTTCCACTTTCTCCATAAGACCTGCCTCTTCAAGGTCTTTTGCAATTTGCTTGCGCACCTCGAAGCGATCCATGCCTGCATATTTACCACCATGCTCATTAAGAGTGGCATCTTCATTAAAGATGTCGATGGTCTCGAGATTGTGAGTTTTGCCAAGCATGTAGTCATTTTTGTCATGAGCAGGAGTCACCTTCAGACATCCAGTACCGAAATCGATTTCAACATAACGGTCTTCGATGACAGGAATCTCACGACCTACGAGAGGAACAATGACCTTCTTTCCTTTGAGCCATTCATTTTTTGGATCTTTGGGGTTGATACACATTGCAGTGTCACCCATAATGGTCTCAGGGCGTGTGGTTGCCACCACAGCGTAGCGGCCTTCCGGATCATCGGCTACATAATAGCGGAGATAATACAGCTTTGAATGCTCCTGAACGAAGTTTACCTCATCGTCGGAGATAGCAGTCTTATTCTTTGGATCCCAGTTTACCATACGGAGACCGCGATAGATGAGACCTTTATCGTAGAGGTCGCAGAATACCTTCATTACACTCTTTGATCGGAGTTCATCCATAGTGAAGGCTGTGCGATCCCAGTCGCAAGAGGCTCCAAGTTTGCGAAGCTGCTGCAGAATTATTCCACCATGAGTGTGTGTCCAATCCCAAGCATGCTCGAGGAATTGCTCACGGGTTAGGTCGGTCTTTTTGATGCCCTGCTCTGCGAGTTTTTGAATCACCTTGGTCTCAGTGGCAATGGCTGCGTGGTCAGTGCCAGGCACCCAGAGAGCATTTTTGCCCATCATTCGGGCGCGGCGGATGAGGATATCTTGGATGGTATTATTTAGCATGTGGCCCATGTGGAGGACACCGGTCACGTTTGGCGGCGGGATAACGATGCAGTAAGGTTCACGCTCATCAGGCGTAGAATGGAACATTTTGTGTCGTTCCCAATACTCATACCATTTGTCTTCAACCTCATGCGGGTTGTATTTGGTGGCTA
>CAZCZX010000201.1:0-5291 GCA_964503095.1 uncultured Sangeribacter sp. | reverse complement strand
GCATATAGGAAACTTGGGAGGGTGCGTGGAGTGCTTGCGCTTGCAGTGGCTTCGTCTGCCTTTTTGATGCCATTTGAAATGCTCGGAGAGGTGAAGAAGTTGGTGACGGATGCAAAGCAACTATCAGCTTCTACCTCCATGGATAATCGTCCTGTCAGCAATCTATTATCAGAAGGTATCAATGAAGATAGTTCTTTTCATACTCATGATGACATAGAGAATCATACGGATGATGTTATTTCAACTTTCAAGGGAGAGCAATATCTTCAGGTAGATTTAGCAAGTCCACTAAATTTGGGTGATAAGGAAGATTTGATGGTCTTTGTGCAACGTTGTCATTGCTTACAGCGCCAACCGACAGCTTTTCGAGTGGAAGGTCAAATGGCCGATAGCGTCACATGGGAGCCTATATGCAATCTTTATTTTCTCTATCGCGGCCAACGCACTAAGGAATATTCTTCTCGTTTTCACCCAAATAAGGGATATTCAAAACTCCGCTTCTATGTGACAGAGAACAATAGCCGCAACCATGATGGTCAGGGTTATGCTTCAATGGGAATGGCGCAGTTTCAATTGTATCAGTTAGGACGCACTGACACAGTAGACAACAGAATAGACCCGGTGCATCTCAAGAGTGACTACAAGAAAGATTACAAGAACTATACTTTTGTGCGCACTATGGGTTGGCTCGATGCAAGGAATAGAAGCGAGGCAAAGACAAAGGATAATCTTCCGACATTTGCATATGATGAAAAAGCTCAAGCAAGTATAAAAGGCAAAGAAGAATGGCAAAAGACCTATATAGAAAACATCAACAAGTGGGCCAAATGGGAGGAGGATTGGGACAATTCCGGAAAATGGAATAAGGACATTGATAAATTGAAGGACTTCCGCATTACAATGCCGGATATGGAACTGATACCAGAAGACGCAGACTTTAATTCGAGTACCAGTCCTAACGATCTTTATCGTCAACCCACCCATGAGTCGGAGCATATACTATATGCAGTACCGGGAGATCCAATCATTCTTTATCCCTACTATAAATTTGCTGAATCCTTGCATTATGAAAAATATGAGGTTAACTTTGCCCATTGGTATGACTACAGGACGGGAGGGCGCATCATTCATGATGATGGCAATGGGAATAAAATGGATTTGCTTGATTTTATAGCTGATCCTTCAAATGTCTGCATCACGGACAAGAATGGATTTTATGGAGGATATCTTCTGACTGATAAAAGTGATAATCACCCGGGGCAAAATAGCACGAACTATGGCATGTTTGCCACTTTCTATTGTCCGCGCAGTACGGAGATAGGGGATACCCTGACATTGCCATTTAGGAGTATGGACACTGCCTCAGGAATCAATGATGAAGATGAATTCGTCATTGCCGCCGATTTCAGCCAGTCTTTTAATAGAGGAAGAAATATTTTAGGAGATACCATCATAGAGCCAGAAATAGCATTCCGTCATATCTTCAGAATCCGTGACGGCAAGAAATTTGCAGAAGAGTTTTCCGGGAGTGAAACGGCCAATGAAAAGTATATAGAAACGCATACTCGCAGGGTGACCGCACGCGCAAATGCGGACTTCCAGATTGGTCTTGAGGGAGCAGTGCCCAGACCTGAAAAGAAAGACTGGGACTGGTGGCGTTCAGTTCCATCCAAATACTATTATAAAGTAAAGGACAAACATAAAGAAACAGACAACGACTATCGCAGAATTGAGTCAATGGCCATCCGTGTGACAGATCCAAATGGCAATGAAAAAACGTATTCTCATAAAAATGGAGATGGAGATCCATTCGATTCCGGCAACTGGTTTTATTTCGATTCCGATGAAAAATCAACATTTACTGGGCTTGGTAGCCGAAGGATAGATAATGCATATTATGGGATAGCTGGAGGCGGAGTAGCTGATGAAGGTATCAGGTATTCCCGATTCCTAAAAGGGGGGCCAAAAGAAAGCGGGAAGTATATCGTAGAGATATTAGGAGAAGAGATAGTCGGGCATGATGATCCAACTATCATCAAGGTTTATGGCAGCGATCAGGATTTGGTGGTGATGAGATACGAGATTGAATTCGTAGATGAGTCACAGGCTTTCCTAACAAAGGTGAGTAATCTTTATAGCAAAAATAGCGAAAACAGCAAGTATGAATTTGCACGCGAGGAAGAACTCATAAAAAAATATGGAGAGCCGAAAGATAAGGTAGATTTTGACCAATACAGATATCTTGAGACTCTTGATAACTGGGAGGAATATCTTAATGGAGAGAAAAAGGCAGATAATACTGGAGAGTATAGTTTCAAATGGCCAGTAGCTTGGGGAACCTCGAACTATGGTTTCGGCTATGCAGACGGACATGACTACAATATGTATGTAATTGCCAACAGTAATTCAAAACTAAAATGGAAATATCCACAATATGATATCAAAGACTTGCTTAGCTGGAAGAATGATAACCTGACATCAACCAGCAAATCGGATCCGGCAACAAGGGCGGATGAAGAAACTGCAAGCCGCCCCTTAAGCAAAGATGGCTATTTCCTATATGTGAACGCTGCAAACGACCCGGGGGTAATGGTAACACTTAACGCGGGAACGCTTTGTACGGGAAGTACAATCAACGTAACGGCGTGTGTGATAGAGATGTCTAATGAAACTGAAAAGGCCAATCTTGCATTCAATCTGGTGGCTGTGCTTGCAGGCACCGGGGAGCGAATCAACGTGCATTCCTTCGTGTCCGGATATGTAAAGGACTCGGGCGATTGGTATAAGATCTTCTACTCGTTCCAACCGGATGTGGATAAAATCGGATATACATCCGCACAGATCGACCACTATGAATTGGAGTTGGAAAACAACTGTAAGAGTTCCGTAGGTGCTGACTATGCGATTGAT
Organism: uncultured Sangeribacter sp.; assembly: GCA_964503095.1. Classification (GTDB taxonomy): domain Bacteria; phylum Bacteroidota; class Bacteroidia; order Bacteroidales; family Muribaculaceae; genus Lepagella. The sequence goes on along the minus strand of CAZCZX010000201.1, from coordinate 2,381 downwards.
GAGATAGCGATTTATATAGTCACGCCGGTGATTGGGGCGGAGCAAGTGGTACCGGTATGTTGGGATTTGTATAAGGATGAAACTAAAGATATAGATAAGAAAGTGAAACTCTATGCTCCATTCAATGAGACACTTCGTTCGATGGGACTGAGTGAAACAAAGACAGGAGAAGAAAACACTGAAATTAAACTCTCTTACTTGATATTAGACCGCCAGAAATATGAAGAGGAGTATGAGAAGGCACAAAAGGGAAACAGTGATGATCCGGAGACTGCCGCTATCGCTGCATCTCGGATTCAGGAAGGAGACGTGAATTTCAATACTTGCTTCGATGGAATCTCAGACTATAAGGAAGAAGAAGATGGGCAAGTAGGAAGATATACAGATGAGAGAGGCACCAAGATGATTGCTTTCAATGTGGAGTTTGACGATGAGAATTATGCAATTGGCAAAGAGTATTATATCGCCATGTATACTCAGGCAGACGGTGAAAATTATTCTCCCACATATGACCTGCACGACCCTTGCTCCAAGACCTGCACATTTATAGTGGCGGGCAAGAATGATGTGAAACTGAATGGCACCGTAGTGACGAAGAGTAGTCAGCTTAAAGTGTGCGAAGGTGAAGAGGCCAAAATAACAGTTGATGTCAAGACGGAAGGAAATAGGGTAGAGACAGATGCTCGTTGCGATTGGTTTAAAGGCACTAATGAGCAATTAAATGAAATCGACAGCTTGTATAAAGCAATGGTTTATTTCCGAGATGAATATCCCGAAGTTGATGGTCCGGAACACGAGTCAGTCGTAGCCCGTAACTTGTTTTCCCAAAAACTGCTTGACATTATCAAAAAAAATAAAGATAAATTTGAATTTAGCAAAGACAATTATGAATTTGGAATTCTTACAAAGGGAAAACATGTCGTGACTGCACTTCCAATACCATTTACAACGGAAGGAAATGAAGTTGTATGTACTGCTCCGATGGAAATCAACGTGGAGGTTGAGTCTCCTTATGTGCTTCACGGACTGAGAGATGTAGAATATCCTGATTCCCTGACAGATGTGCCACTTCGTGCAGGTCTTGACCAATTGAAGCATAAGGTCATTATCCCGCTGCGTAAGGTTGTAGGCTCAGGTGTGGTGAAGGACGTAACGAGCATGAATAAAACTGGTGATGTGATGCTCGAGTCTACCACCGATCCAAATCCTGACTTCAAGTCGGAGATAATGACTTCAAGTTCTGGAGAGAAGTATACTGTAAAGCCGGATATAAAGGCTGGTGAGATAACCAGATTCGATGCAAATCTCGAGGACGGAAGCAAAAATGAATTTACTGTAGAATTTGACAGTTCTTTCCAGTTCCGTGAAGGATATGAATATACATTCAGTTATGAGTTTGAGGAGGATATGCCATCAACAGTTGCTGAGGGAGACATCAAGCATGTCTGCAAGGGTAAGGATCTATTTACTATCAAGGTAGTGCCTGAATTCTTGGTCTGGACCCCGAGTGAGGGGAATCGAAACTGGAATAATGACGGCAACTGGCAGAGAATCTCCTCCGACAGACTTCTTGCTGACAAAAATGCTGAAGGAGTGACAGATCGCATCAAGGATAAGGTGACGGATGTAGGCAATAACGAGAATACGGGAGCCTATATGCCGATGGACTTTACCAAGGTCATCATCCCTGCTACAACAGCATCTGCAAAGGCTCCATTCATGTATAAATTCGAAGGACTCGACAGCGAGATTGAGACCGTTGTGCCTGCTCAATCCGGTGTTCCGACGGATCTGATAGAATATGACATGGTGGCAAAAGATGGTGCAAGCTATGTGGAATGTGACCGCTGGTATGCCAACACTTGCAAGGAGATTCATTTCGAGCCGGAAGCGTCGATCATGAATCAGCAGTATCTAACATATGAGAAAGCTTGGGTTGATCTTGAGTTGAACCCCTACAGATGGTATACTCTTGCCATGCCGCTGAAGAAAGTGTTTGCTGGAGAATTCTATTTGCCTTCAGCCAACGCACGTCAGGAGACTGAACTCTTCCAACCTATCAAATACGACCCGAAGAAGAATAACCGTTTCAACCCGGCAGTATTCCAGCGTGGATGGGATAAGGGAAAGGCTGACATCTATCACACAGATGGACGTACTTCAAGCGCAGTGGTGAAAGCCAACTGGAGCCATGTCTATAATGATGTGGAGGAAAGTTATGGAAGCGGAGTTGGTTTCTCTATCAAGGCTGATATCTCAGGCATCTCGGATGATCCTAACAATGCCCCCACGAAGGTGCTGTTCCGTCTGCCAAAGGCTGATACAGAGTATGGCTATTATGATGTAAAAGGTGATGACCATAATCTTGATTATAAAACGAT
>CAZCZX010000200.1:0-5310 GCA_964503095.1 uncultured Sangeribacter sp. | reverse complement strand
AGTTCCTCAAAATGGATGAAGTCAATATGGGGCAATACGTGGTCTATGCTCAGTGCTATATCGACGGCTACTGCTTGCAGAAAGATTTCTATCTTAAAGATGAGCCAAACGAATATATGATGCTAATCAAGCGAGGAATAGATGCCAACACCTTAAGAGAAGACCTTCTCATAGGGCAGGCTCTCAATCCTGATGCACCGGAAGGTCGCGACGTGCTGCTTCTGACTGCCGACAACCGCGGCGCGCTCAACACCATCAACCCTTATACTTCGCTTGAGAATCCTATGCTGCATGTCTATTACTATAATCAGAACTCCGGCAAGATGGCTCTTGACATATATTATCTGCCATTCGATGCGACAGGCATAGCAGAAATTGACACTAATACAACAGACTCTGCCATATCCTATGACGGAGTGGCCGTCAAGGCAGCCAGCCACGAAATCAGCATATTCGACATTCAGGGTAAACTTCTCCGAAATGGGAGAGAATCGGTGATTGTCAGTGATCTTGGTGCCGGTGTATATGTGGCAATTGCGAATGGCGAAATACGTAAGTTCATAGTAAAGTAATTTCATTCAGGTTATGAATAGTCTGCATAAAATTTCGTGTCTATTTCTGTCGGCACTCTCAATAGGATTCAGTCAGAATCTATCAGCCTATGAGGTGACAGTGGAATGGGACAATCCGGGAGCAATCCTACTGGGGACGGGGTCTGCCAGCAATCCCGACTTAATACCACTCAATCCAGATCAGACCAAATATGTATTTGAAGGAGAAGAGTATACTGAGTTGAGAATATATCCTGCCGTTGGTTATGCCTTGAAAAGCGTGACCCGCTCCGACGACCCTGATTCGCACAACAGCATAATGCGCAACGCCATCTATCGCCAGCAATCATATTATGGTGTCGGTAATTCTTGGGACGGCCGAGTCATAAAAGTTGAGACTTCCAAGGTGAATTATGACGGAGAGTTGACGATCAATGTCATCAATGGAGCCGACTGCCTCGAGGCATATCTTGAGATGACCCAAACTTTGGGGAGCGGCATCTTGCAATATAGTTACGGCTATCAGCAGACTATCAGTCTCACTGACTCCGACAATAAGATTCCGTTTGCTTCGGAATATATGAAGGATCTTACTATTATCTTGAAAAAGGATGCTGTAGCCAAGTCTGTCTATAGACTTACACGCAACGGGGTGGAGCAGTCTCCGACGGGAAATGAATATTATATGCCAGACATCTCGCCCTCCGATGTAATTGAAGCTCAAGTTTATGAAGGAGACGTTCCGGTAAGAGAAGAAGCAACATTGACACTCGACTATCCGGAAGCCCTTGATGGATGCATAATGAATCTATATGATCGCACCAGTTCTCAATTCTTGGGTATGGATGCAGACTATAACTTCACTATGCCTGAAAGCCATTCATTCACTGTATTGAAAGGGTCAGAAATTCAGTTAAACTTCAATGACGGGTTTGTCTTCACGAATTTTATGTTAGGCACTGCCGACGTTACTGAAGACTATTCGGAGATTAGACGCAGCATCCGTGTGATAGTCAATGAAGACGAAACTCTGACCATATCAGGAGAAGCGATGAAATATGATGACTTGGAATTTACTGCCTATGTCTACAATGCCGATGGAGTGCGTCTCATACTGGAGAACTATCAGGGGATACCTAATCCCATTAAGGATGTCACCGGACAAACCGGAGAACCAATTACTGATAATATAGCCATCCCGGCTTACACGATCTCTGATTATGAAGCAGGTTCCGGAGAAGGAGGGTCATCAAGTGCCGGCAATACCAAAACTGTGCCAGGGGTCACTATGACATCAGACAACACTTTAAAGTTTAAAGTAAAGGTTTCAGAACGTCGTCCGCTCATATATGTATCGCCTGCTGTGGGGTACTATATCGAGAGCCTTTGGGACAGCAATTTAGAAGCACCAATAGCATATATTGACGGGGTTGATTCATCGGAGAGCAACAGGGTATTCTATGTAGTGGCTCGGAAATTGGTGCGTGATCAGCAGTTTATCGTTAATGTCACCGGCAATAATGAGGTAAGTTTCAAACCGACAGAATTTTTCCAACGCAATTGGGACAATCCTTCGATCAGTTTTGCAATCGGTGAGGGAGAACGCACATACAGTTACAATGCCGAGTATGATAATCCATTCGTGCTTTTCCCAAAGACACAGTACGCAGCCTTTGATGTAACACTCAATGGACGAAAGGCCGGAATCACAGAGACAGAGACAGGCTCCTACATAATCGACTTCACTCAGGCTTACGAGACAGAAAAATACCCAATCCCAACGCTTAAAGTCAATGCCGGATCGAGTGGTGTAGAGGAAATCGAAGAAACACCTGTCAGCGCAGATGAAGCCATCTATAACTTACAGGGCGTGCGTTTGAACTCTGATTGGGAATCACTTCCCTCTGGCTTATATATTAGCGGAGGAAAGAAAATAGTCAAAAAATGACATCATGATAAAGAAACTAATAGTGGGATTCGCTTTTGCGAGTGGTGTTTTCTCACTGATGGCAACTCCTATAAGTCCAGAGGAAGCACTTGCTCGCTTAGGCATCGGCACTTCGGATGCGAAGAAAGCTCCAGGCATAAAACACGTCTATACCACAGACACAGAGACTGGAAATCCGGGAGTGTATGTGTTCAATCGTCCAGCCAACGGAGGATATATGATAGCAAGTGCCGACGATTCGGCATATCCGCTATTAGGATACACTGACAGTGGGACATTTGATGCTGAGAATATTCCTCCGGAGTTGAAATGGTGGCTTGAGGAATATGCTCGCCAGATCCAATATGTATCTGAGCATAACCCCGGACTTGGAAATCAGAATGCGAAGAAAGCACCAAGAGTGGTGAGAGAATCTATTGCACCACAGATTCAGACGAAGTGGGACCAAGTGGCACCATTCAATAATCAATGCCCACTCTATGGCACAGAGCGCACCTACACCGGATGCGTAGCCACTGCGATGGCGCAAGTGATGAACTATTGGAAATATCCTGCCGTAGGGCAAGGAAGCATAAGTTATGACTGTGAGGCTCTATCGAAGCGACTTTCGCTCAACTTTGCCAATCGTCGGTTTGATTGGGATCTCATGCTCGACAGCTACAACTACGGTCAATACTCTGAAGAAGAGGCTTCCGCCGTGGCCTACCTGATGAAAGCTGCCGGATATTCTGTAAAGATGAACTATGCCCCCGGATCCTCCGGCGCGCTTGCAATGAATATTGCAAATGCACTGAAAAAGTATTTCAACTACGACCCCAATATGCTATATACCCTTAGAATGTATTATTCATCGGCAGAGTGGGAGGAGATGATTTATGACAATCTGAAGAACGTAGGTCCGATACTCTATGGGGGAAGTTCAATGTTAGGCGGAGGGCATTCATTTGTATGCGATGGCTATGACGGTAATGGATACTTTCATTTCAATTGGGGTTGGAGCGGGATGTCTGACGGTTATTACCTGCTTGATGCACTCAATCCGGAATCGCTTGGATCGGGAGGAGGATCAGGAGGAGGCTATAACTTCACCCAAGACGCTGTATTTGGCATCCAACCACCTACCGGCTTGCCTGAAGAAGAGCGGCCATTGAAAATGACGCAGATGGGATCCCTTGCCGGCTTTATCTCGGGCGATGAATTGAAATTTGATCTCTTCGCTGAGGAGAGCGCTATGTGGGTGAACTACAATCCCACAACTATGAAGATACACTTTGGTGCTATTTTTGAGCCGGAGGGAGATACGGAAGGAGATACAAAATTCATATTAGTCAGCGACCAGGCCTTTTCTGTAGTGCCGGGATACGGTACGGATCCGGCTCACCTTAATCCCACAGTCAATCTCAAGGAGGCAGACCTGAGTGATGGCACATACAAAGTGACCTTTGGCACTATTCCGACTGAAGAAGAAAATCCTCAATACTTGCCGGTCAAAGAGTGCTATGGCTATTATAATTACGTAGTCCTTAAAAAGGATGGAGATAATTATACTCTGGACATTAACCCGGTTGACCGTCTGTCGGTAAAAGATGGAGGGATTGTGGGAGATTTGTATTATGGATGTTTGTCAAAGGTATCGATTACAGTGGTCAATGACAATGATATAGAACTCACGAAAGGATTTGCTCCGGCCCTTTTAGCCGATGGAGTGGTATATTTCTTGGGAGAAAGCATCTACCTGACTGTGCAGCCTGGAGAAGAGGTGACAAGAGAGTGGACCACTTCGTTTTATCTTCTTCAGCAGATATTGGGTATAGTTACAGACACAGAGTTTCAGTTTACATTCTTTGATGAAAGCACCTATAATTTCTATGATCAAGACTTATTGAAGACTGTAGTGATGAAGCCGATGCTTGAATATCCGCAAGTCACTCTCTTAAAGGAGCCTAAGATTTTGGATGCCGATGTGGTATGGGAGAGAGTTGACAGGCAGATACGTGATGTCTATGTAGTAAAAGACAGAATGAACATCGACATTGAGGCATCCTTTATGCTTCGCGAAGGGATCTTCTCCTACTATATGTATGCATGTGCATGTCCGGCAGTGTTCTCATCAATGGGAAGTTATGATGTGGAAATCCTCTCGTATGCAGGATATCCGATGGTGATGGAGAAGAATGAAGAGTCACCGTTCAATACAGTGCTTGCGTTGCCAAGTGCCGAACCGGGGAAATATTATATGTTGCTGATGGCATATGATATTCAAGGTACTCTCATGCCTGTCTCCAACCGTTCGATAGTATTTCGTCTTGACGATCCATCTGAAGTGGACGAGATATCGGGAAAAGAAATGAATTCAGATATAATCTACAATCTACAGGGTGTAAGCGTAGGCACCGACTGGAATTCACTCCCATCCGGATTGTATATCCGCAATGGGAAGAAGGTAATCAAAAAGTAAGTTTCTTTCGTTTTGATAATATAGAAGCGCGAGGCTCGTAGTCAGCCTCGCGCTTGCTATTTTCTCCTTTTAGAAAGTTATGTGAATAGTATATTATTTGATGTGTTTTTTTCCGTTGTGGATGTATAATTGACCTTTAAGAATATGGGATGGGTCGATTGGGAAACCTTGTAGATTGTAGTAAGTGCCGACAGAGTCAGACTCAATGGCAGCTACCGTTGTCATTCCTGCGACGAGAGCAATAGCAGCAGCGAGATCAGCAGTCGCGGCTTCGTAGACTGTTGGTGAAGTGGACACCAGAGATTCATATTTGGATATCACTTCGAGAAGATTTTGGGCTTCCTCGGAACTCA
>CAZCZX010000199.1:0-5319 GCA_964503095.1 uncultured Sangeribacter sp. | reverse complement strand
TTTTCGCTGACGAAGAAGAGGGTTATCTTATTGGGTTTTGCGCTTAAAGACTTGGTAAAGGAATAATTGTATTCTTTGCCTGATGCTGTTGTAATAGTTGAGGTCATGGAGAATACTCCATCATCACCGTAAGAAGTATGCATATCCACCAGGGAGGCGTCCATATCAGTCTTGAATGTATCCCAATTAAAATTGCTTGAGCAGCCGTTGTTGCTACCGGTAGTGTTATCCCAGTTGTCGCATCGGATTCCGAAATACTCTGAATATCCGCTTGCTCCATGCGTTGCGTTTGCACCATATAGCGCCCAGTTGTGCCAGTTGTCGGCGCAATCAGAATAATTATAGAAATGGAAGTCGGCAGCATCACCTTGCTGAAGTTCAAAGTTTTCAGTAGAAAAATTGCTCCACCATCCTGCATTAAGATTTTTCTGCTGTGAAACAGGGTAATATACTCTGACTGTGGGTTCATAACTTTCACTGCGAGTGAAGCGTGTAAAAGGGCCGAGATTCAATGAGTAGTCTCCTGCTTGGAGTTGAATGGATATCGTGATTGCATGCCCGTCTTCAGTCGGGGTATATATACCTTCTTCGGAAAGGGTCTCAGGTTCGGGGATTCCGGACTCTGCATTTTTTGCGTCAAAAATGACAGACACATTGTCAAACTGTGGAGCATCTTTCTTAATAATGGAGTTTTCATTACCTATGAAATCGCTCATCAATTTATTATATGCCTCTGCAAGGGCAGCTTTGGGAGTAAGTTTATAAAGCCAGACTGGGACACCAGTGCTGCTTGTAGCTGTCATGCAAATGGCAGGCATGTCGTTATAGCCATCGACATTCTGATTGAGGGCGACACCATAATAAGTGCCATTATTGAGCCTTAGTGTCACATACGACTTCCCTTCATCAGAATAGTTCCAAGAGCCGCTATAATCGCCGGATATTTTCCCATCTTCCGTCAAAGTGACACTTACAGGGGTGGCTTCTGCCAACTTACTGTGGTTCAATCTATATGGATGCAGAAGAAGTTTATATGTTCCTGCTATTTCCGAGGGAGAAAACAATCTACTGTTTTCTATGTCGGCCTGGCGTGTCTGTTTGCCGGTGAATCGGAAAGGAGAAGCCACAAGCCACCCCTTCTCGTTGACAAACAGTTGACGTATACGCACTTGAAAGCCTTGGGTGCCGTTGTTGAATTTGGTGTGATACACTAAGAATGCATCCCCATCCTGATCGACAATGGCAGAATTATGACCTTCAGCACATTCTCCGACTGTCATAGATCCCCATCCGTTCATTGCGCCTATAATTTTCATACCTTTATCAGTCTTTGCATTCGCACCGTAGTTCAACTGATATTGGGTGTAGGTAGCCTTGTCACTTGTGCCGTCGACATAAGGACCATCGGGATTGGATGAGCGGAAAATACGCATTTCATATCCTCCATCGGGCGCAAGACCGCCGTATGTGACAAAAAGATAGTAGTAATTTCCAATCTTCTGGATGTAGGGACCTTCTCCTGAAACGTAACACCCTCCAGCGAGGAGTTTACCGAAATATGGGTCGCTGGTAAAGCCGGTGAAAGAGGCTCCGTTGGGTGCTTTTCCGTTGTATGTTTCTGATTTGTAGGTATAGGTGTAGTCTCGAAGGCCCGTGTTATTGTCAAGTTTCAGTATGAATATTCCACCGGACCAAGAGCCATAGACGAGCCAAAGTTCATTATTATCGTCGAAGAAGACACAAGGGTCTATACAATTGGGCCAGAGGTTGCCCCAAGAGGAAGTTTTATAGCGTGAAGGGAGTTGGTCGAGAGGGCCAAGTACGATTTCAAGGTCGGTGTCTTTATAAGACACGCTTTTTCCGGAATAAGTCTGGCCGTTGAAGCCACCGCTCACTATTGGGGCTTGGTAAGCGAAGGGTCCGGAAGGGCTATCGGAGGTGAGCAATACGATTGTGGAAGCCCAATAGTCACCGTTTAGCGAGAGATACATGCACCATTTTCCCATATTGGGATTGTAGATGACATCGGGGGCCCATTGGTCGCCTGAAATCCAGTTTGATTCAGTGGTCGGTTGGCGATCTCCTACTTTTATGCCGGCGTAAGTAGCGCAGTAGGCCCCGGCGTCGAAGGATGGGAGCGTTTCTGTGAAAGTCTCACCGTTTCGACTTACCTGCACCGTATGTTCGGGGGATGATTTGAATTCTTGGAAATAGCTTTTGGTGTAGACGCCGGAACTACCAATATTTGTAATATTTTGCAAATCTTTAGTCTTGCCGAATCCTATGTGTGAACCCATAATGTAGTAAGTATCATCATCTGGATTGAAATAAATTGAAGGGTCGTGAATACCAAGTTCGCGATAGGATTTGGACGTAGCCATGGAAGAGACCTCTTCTATTGAAAGCTCGGTTTGAGCCTGAATAGCAAAGGGGAATAAGACTGAAAAAAAGATAATTGCTTTTCGAAACATATTTAATTGTATTTTAGGATGCAAAGATAATTATAAAATATTGAAAAAGCAAATATCACAGAGATGATGGAATTTTTTTGATGCTGTAAGTAATGAAAGGAGAGATTGGACCGTCATATATACAAACGAGATTAAAATGCAGTATTCCACTTCAGAGTTTGAGACTCTTTACATACGATGCTTTCCTGCCTCTATGAGGTTGGCTATGAGCCTACTTCATGAGGAAGATCCGAATGCCTATATACTTCTGTCCGTAAGGAACGCCAGTTTGAACTGAATCAGGGGCTCTCAAATTTATGATACTGGCTCTTAGCCGAGGCTTTTATATATCGTCAGATAAATCTTATAAATGCCATTGAGGGAGGGAAGACATGTAGCAATTTTTCATTATTTATGATATTTGCTCACTATAAAAGGTGATTTCCTTTTTGCATCCTCCAAGCTAATATCCATGCCATGATAGACATTGTTTCGTCCTGGCCGAAACTCAACAAAGGTCCTGTTCTTTTTATCATATGTATACAGGTATGTCCTATCAGTTACGTCTCCAGGATGCTCAGCAAAAGCTACCATTAATAGATGTTTGGCGTAATTTTCATCATTTTTATCGTAAGCAGAGAAAGCCGAAATATCCTTATGGCCTGATTTCCTTTCATTATGATAGTGTTTTAATTGCTCAAGTCGAGGCAAATATCTATCAATAAAATGCAATAAAGTTTCTTTGCCATAAGGATTATAATTATCCACATCTGTAAAGCTATGGTCAGATGACACAATAACTTTCTCTATATTCTCCCTCGCTCCCGCAAATATCTTCTTCGAAGATTCAGCGAGTAGTAATGCATAAAGTTGCTGTTTTGTTGCATCTCTACTCTCTTGATCCAATCTGGAAACAACATCCGGAACAACCTTTAACTGTAAGGCTTTTTTATCTGCAACAACCGCTACCACAGACAATTCCAGTAACAATCTATAAGTTTCGTAAGACACATTAAGGATATTGCTATCCAAAAGAATATCATTCCAATCGCCGTTCACGTAAAGAGTTACGTATTGAGGAAGTTCCAGTAGACAAAGATTCTCAAATGCCAATGTATTCATATCTTGCTTCAGGATTATTGGCAAATATGGAGCAACTGATATTCTCATTTCTTATTAGCCAATATGATTGCTCTAAAATCATTGTCAAGGGAATCCATAAAACCTTTAGGCATTATTCCTTCAAGTCTACCATTAGAAGACATAGGAATCGTCTGGTATTCACTTGCACCGTTCTCATGCTCTACAAAAACCAAATGCACCTTATCTGGAGATATCACCTTCTCCGCCACTCTTCTTCTGAGACGCGTAATAAAATGGTCGCTATGTGTTTCTACCAGCACATTCACGTTTTTCTCCAAACATAAATAGATGAAGAAGTCAGCCATCGAAGCTTGGATGCTCGGATGCATATGCACTTCCGGATCCTCCACTATCATTAGAGCTCCTGGTTTTGAAATACTGCCCTGAGTAACTATAGGAAGTATCTGACTAAAACCAAACCCCACATGAACCAGATCCACTTTTACACCTTCATTTGTAGTGACAACCACCCTATACATTTTTCCTGTTTCCTTGACCACATTTATGTCATGGGCCAAATGAAACTTGTCGCAAATCCATTCTTTTACAAGAGCTAAATCAGTCTTATTATCTTGACTAATACGGTCAAGAATAAATCTGGTATTTTCTCCATCGGGCAACACAAATCTACTTTCTACATCTGTTTGATATGTTCTTGCCAAGACAGGAGCCACCCGTAATGGAGCAATGTAAGATACTTTTTCCAATACACTGACAAGTGTCTCTCTTGCCGCTTTCATTATGGAAAGATCAAGGGATTCACCTGCTCGTTTGACAAAAACTGGGAAAAAGTTTACAAACGAATAGCCATCAACAATAATATCCTTTAATATCTTACCATCTTTTACAAGATCGTATACTTTATTTTTGGGGCGCCACGTTAATTTTCTCTCAATCTGGTTGCCATTTGAAAGGTCGAGCAGGAGAATGAATTTTGAGACAACATACGACCCATCACTTTTCACTTTAAATGAAACTGACAGGTCCAACTTATTGACTGCCGTCTCCATGTCCTTGACATAATCTTGTATAGCGGTGTATGCCAGCTCTCCGCCAAATAAAGATAACGTAAACTTTATCGACCCACTTTTTTTATTATGGATCAAATCCAAAAGAGAATTCGCATAGACATAAGGGCCGTTGAGATTGAGAGTCTCATTCGTAGATGAATTCAAGGTTTGCTTCATCAAAAGCAGGGCCTGAATGATAGAGCTCTTGCCACTGCTATTTATACCAGCAAACACCGACAAATCAGAAATATCCAACCCGGCTACATGCTCAATCGACTTGAAATTATCAATACTTAGAACCATTTATGCTATTTATTGAGGATTTTTGCAAAATTACAAAAAAAAGCTTTTATCTCAAAATCTATGACTTTCTCTTTTTGCGGTCGTTGTGGATTTTGATGACGAAGATTATTATGGAGCAGACAGTGGCGATCGTGTTGGTGATGACGATGGGGATGTTGCCAAGAAGGATTCCTTGGATTACAAAGAGAACGGAGCCAAGCCCCAACATAAGGAATGTTGGCATGGCAATCCCGTCGGTATCACGCGTACGGATGGTTGCTATCGCCTGCGGCAGATAGCCAAAGATCATGCAAAGAGCAGCCCCATAGCCTGCTATATTTATTATCGTATCCATCATTATCTGATTTCTTGAGGATACAAAGTTAGTTATAAATTATGGAAAACGCAAATATAGAATAAAGAACCCTCTACTG
>CAZCZX010000198.1:0-5365 GCA_964503095.1 uncultured Sangeribacter sp. | reverse complement strand
CTTACAAGCTTTTGAAATTTTAATACTCCTCTTCGTTGAAGAAGAAGTCGTCTTTGGAGGGATAGTCGGGCCAGATTTCTTCTATGGATTCGTAGGTCTCGCCTTCGTCTTCTATCTCATTTAGGTTTTCTATTACTTCCATCGGGGCTCCGCTGCGCATCGCGTAGTCAATCAATTCATCTTTGGTAGCCGGCCAAGGTGCGTCTTCAAGTTTTGACGCAAGTTCAAGTGTCCAATACATATGTCGTAGTTATTTTATTTAATCGATTATCCGTTTAATTGTTTAACCGTTTAATGTCTTAATTGTTTAATTGCCTAATCAGAATTTTTTGATGTAGCCCATGTGATTTCATCCACTCCCTGACAATAGTTGAGATAGCGCGCTGCAATGAATAGATAGTCGCTCATCCTGTTGATCCATTTTATCAACATAGGATCTACATATTCCGTGGCTGCCAACTCAAGAATTCGTCTCTCGGCGCGCCTGCATACAGTACGTGCCACATGGCAGTGAGCTGCCAATTCACATCCTCCAGGCAACACAAAAGCCCGGATTTTCGGTGTCTCGCTGTCGAGAATATCAATCCAGCCTTCAAGTCTGGCCACACTCTTTTCATCAATCCCATTGCAGGGATTGCGTTCTCCCTCTTTTACAGCAGTAGCAAGATAGCATCCGGCATCAAAAAGCATATTCTGAATCTCAAGCATCTGGCCCTTCAAATCAGAAGGACACGAAGGGCAAGACAACACTACACCAAGAAACGACGAGAATTCATCTACAGTGCCATAAGCCTCCAATCTGATGCTTACTTTGCTTATTCTCTCGCCGCCTACAAGTGAGGTCGTCCCATTATCTCCTGTTCCTGTATATAGACAACTTTTCATTTTTAATAACAGTTGTGTCTATATCTCTAACAGAAAAAAAGCCTATTTGTTCCGATTCTTATAAAAAAACTTGTGGTATTGTTCCAATTATTTGCTCAATGAAGTGACGTGCCGTCCGGAAAGGTCGTACATCTGCATGCGGATATACCATCCCAGTGCCTCATAGTCTTTACCGAACTCCGCTTGCTTTTCTACACTAATGGGATTTCCTACCGTGATATGCAAAGGCTTATCCTTTTTCTTGAATAATTCCAAAGCAAGGAATGCTGTGCGCAAATGCACACAATGGTGGCCTAAGAAATTAAATAATTTTGAATTATTGCCATGAAAATATATTGGAATCACTGGCACTTTTGCTTTCTGTATGATCTGGAGCACCACAGGTTGCCATGGACGATCCACTATTATTCCATCTTTATCTGTCATACCTATAGCACCAGCCGGGAAGAAACCGACAGGATTGCCACTCTTAAGCAAGGAGAGGGCCTCGCGGACTCCCGCTACAGAAACCTTCCTCTTCTCAGGGTCGCTTGAAGCAGATTGGTCAACAGCGATGAAATTCGGACGCATAGCAGAGATTCGATTAAGGATCATATTGACCATCACCTTATACTTGGGGCGGAAACGAGTCACTAAATTGATCAATGCTATTCCATCAAGTTGCCCGAATGGATGATTGCTGACTGTGATAAATGGTCCTTCCTTAAATCTTTCGAGAATCTCAATTCCATCCACTTGAAGAGGAATATGAAATTCATCTTCTATCAGATGCCTTGTAAATTCAGGGCCCGGAGTTCGGCACCATGCGGAGTGAATGCGGTTGACTTCATCAATTCCGAATTTACGCAACAGCCACTTCACAAGCTTGGGAAATTTGGCAGCAGCGGGCACAATCTCCACTACATCGTCGAAATTAAGGACTGATGGCCTTACTTCCAAGCCTGGATATTCGTCAAACGTAAGTATTTCTTCTTTATTATTATTATTATTGTTCTTGCTCATTTACTTCTTTCTTATGTTTTCTTTTGCCGATTCCACACCAATCAAGAAATCTGTTGATATAGGGGTCAAGACGTGTTGCTTTAAATACGAAGTTGCGCTGAAGCAGAAAATTCCAACATAAAGACACCATCAATGCCACAAACAGTCGGGCTGCCAAGAATGTCATATCATCGGTGATGCCGACTGTGGCATGAAGCCAATCCCAACCTACAACCCAATGATACACTATCTGGGTGCCGAAACTATTCAGCAATAGCGATCCGGTCCAGACAAATGCAAACTTTGCCAGGGCAGCCCTAAGTTCCACTCCATAGGCATGAAATGTAAACTTATAGTTGATGATGCAATTGAATACTCCCCCTACGAAAGCTCCAATCGCAGTAGAGAGCCATGCAGAGAGATCCAAAAGGGAAAACACAAGGAACGACGTGATGGTATCAATCCATCCACACACTTGCGATGAGACGCTCGAACGCAAGAATGTGAAGAAAAAACCATCATTGTGCAAAACCTTATCCTTGATACGGTTAAGTTTTCCGTCACTTTTTATAGTAGGATCTATCTCCTTAGGAGCCATCTTAATTCTTTTTGAATGGTTTTGGAGGGTCTATCTTTGCGAGTTTCCTCAAGTCGGAGGATAGGGAAACTATATAGATTAAGAATAGAATCACTGCGACAATGGCGCCTACTGCATCATATGGAGTCCAGGGAGTGCCAAAAAGTTCAAAGGTCACATCGTGCAATGGCAGATAAATGTAAAGGATGCAGACAGCTATGATGATGAGTCGCATCTCAGTCGGGCCAAGGCTGGCATATGTGAGTCGGAAGCTTCCCATGACGATTGTAGACAGATATGTGTAGATTGACATACACAGATATCCTCCCATTATAAAGAGGGAGATGCTTAGTTGCATGAGAGGGGAGAGTCCAAGCCCAATGCAGAATAGACAAGTGGTGAGGGCGTCAAGGGAATGGTCGATGAAAAATCCATATTTCGGACGCTGAGTCTGTCTCACTCTTGCCAGTGAGCCATCCAAGCTGTCGCCATACCAGTTCAATACCAGACACAGAGACGAAGCCCAGAAATAATTCACATTATAGCAAGCCAGCCAGCAAAAAATAGCATATAACACTGCTGCCACGACTCCAAGATAAGTGAGCATATCAGATGTCACCCACCCTGGCTGCCGCTCGGCAAGCCATATGAGCAATTTCTTCTCTGCGCTATTGAGGATTGAGGTCTGTATGCGTTCTGCGTTTTCTGTTCCCATCGTTGTTTTTTAGATTATTTGCTATCGTTGTTTTAGGAAAATTTCGAAGTCTCTTTCGAGTCTCCTTCAATTTTTTTGTAAAATTAATATTTAAATTGGAAATATCACCTATTTTTAACCCATTTTTTTAGTTGCAGTAGGGTTCTCACCATTTCCGGAAGTAATAGATCAATGATGCATCTTCTTCTGGATGATAGATTAGCACCATTTGCTTTCCGGTCATCTTCTGGATCTTCAATTTATTCTGGCGTCCAAGTCCAGTCTCAGGAAATGGAGAATCTTCTTCTACAGGGAAATCAAGATAAAGGAAATCATCGTCTTGGCGAAATGTGCCATATATTCGGGATATGGAATGAAAACCATTATCGCGCTGTATTTGGATCACATTTTTTTGAAATGCCCAAAAAAGATTTCCATGCTGAGTTGGCACTTCCATGTTCTCTCCGTCGATCCTTTCCAGCACCCATCTTCCGTAAAGGTCTCCGCTTGGGCCTCCATTGTGAGTGCAACTGCCAAATGCCAGTATTAGACACGCCAAGAACAGGAATATTTGATATCTTTTCATCATTTTACTTTGCTTTTAGTTTTTATCTTTCCTTTATACGTGAGCGACACAAGAGCCCCGAAACATCCGGGATAGAGATCTCCGGCATCAAAACCTACTTGCGCCTTCAGCGAAAGCCCTTCTGCTTTTGGAAATCCATATTCCCCCTGTATCATCATTGATGTAGATTGAAGCCTCTTAGCCCTCGGATAATAATGCGTGCCCTTGGATTCTTTCCAACTCAATAGCATTCTCAAGTCAACATTGCCGACAGCGCCATCCACTCCCATATGAAAGCCTCTCACTGCATTGTCGAGATATATTAGACATCCATCGGTATTATAGATGGTAGATTTGAGCACAGGGCTTCCTACTCCCATGCCATAATTGGTCCATCCATTATACATGAAATTATTGTAGTAGTCATCTCCCCCAGTGGTATTCGTAGGAATATCCTCGTTAGGCTCATAAAGGAATGATCCAGCCTGATTTGTGAAGTCAAGATATTCTATAACTGCGCCCTTGATAAATTTATTGTTGCTGGTCTTATAGGAAAGACCCCACACACCATCAAACCCATTTTGCCAACCGATTCCGGTGCCATCTTCCCAGGGTTTCATCACATAAAAGGAAACTACATCATTATTTTTCAATCGGTAATCAAATTTTGCATCCCAAGAGCCAAGATGGTTTCCACTGAAGTTCATAGATTCTCCTTCGATAGTGCTTGAATTAAATTGAGCTTGCACAAACACATCAAGAAAAGACCGTAGAAAATGTTGCGGCTTATATTTTTTTATACACTCGCCCTTCCTATAAATACTTAACTCTCCATTAAACTGAGCGGCATGCTGCATTCCTACGGTAGCCACAAAACGCTGCTTAGGATTTGACCTCAAATAAAGACGCTTGTAATGAAACCACACATCAGTAGTCAAAAAAGAATTATAGTAATTATAATGATTTTTATTCCAGTTGGAATCCATAAACTTCCCGTAGGCAATGTCTCCAATGATTTGCACCCAACCTTGAGTGAAAGGAATATTCACAAAATCATAAAAGCCAGCCCTGACCTGCGGAATCGGTCTCGCATTATTGCTTAATGTGATATCACCGCTTGAAAGAGGATTCTCCAGAAATGTTCTGTCGTGTTCCTTCATGCCTGCAGATAGAAAGAGACTACGATATTTTATAAGACCGTAAAGTTGCTGAATGACAGCAGCAGAAGGCCTACGAGCTATCGTAGAAAAATCATTGGCGTCAATATTCCACTTCATATAGTCGACGGAAGAAGTGGCCTGCACATAAGCATCCAGTCCAAAAGAATAAGAAAATCTCTTCTCAGGCTCGAGTCTATGGAAAATACCTGCACGCTCATACACACCTTTTGACTGAGTTATTGTACCACCCCGATTAGCCATCATTAAGGAGGGCGCAAATTCACCACTACCGGCATTCACAGTAGTAGAAGCCTCCCAATCCATCTCATAAGGATAAGCCGAAATCGTTGAAGCCACCAAAAAAAGCAATATAAAAAAGTATCTATTCATGGCTAAGTGTAAAATAAATACAAAAATAATACATTTTTAACACAAATCCAAATAAAATCAAAAAAAGGACCCACATTTCTGTGAGTCCTCGTTAAGGTGGCGATTACCTACTC
>CAZCZX010000197.1:0-5578 GCA_964503095.1 uncultured Sangeribacter sp. | reverse complement strand
CCATCCACAAGCACAAGAGGATCAGATCCATTCCATGAAGTCTGACCACGAATCACAATTTTAGGATCCTCGTCGCCAGGCATACCACTGGATGCAATAGTTGTTACGCCAGGAAGGTTACCTGTCAGAGCAGCACCGATGCTTGACACACCACCCGAGCGGGCAAGAGTCTCGCCTGAGGTCTGCACGATAGCACCTACTACAGAAGCTTTCTTCTGTTGGCCGTAACCTACTACTACCAATTCGTCAAGAGTTGAATCTAAACTCTTCAGTGTAACATTTATTGTACTACGTGAGTTGACCTTCACGCTCAGAGTCTCCATGCCTACATATGTGAAACGGAGCTCGTCTTTTTTGGGATTCGGCACCTGGATAGAATAGTTACCGTCAAGGTCAGTAACGGTACCGCCGGGCACCCCGACAACCATCACGGTCACGCCAATAAGTGGCTCACCCGTGTCGTCAATGACAGTACCCTTCACTGTATCGGCCCTGGCCGCCAGTGCAGAGGTCATGATGAAGATCAGCAACAAAGCAATGCTGTGAAGCAGTCTGTGTTCATTTTTCATCGTTAGATTTTTTTTGTTAATGGAAAGTTGTTATTATTTTTTGATATTTGTTTTCCGTTTTAAGTGGTTCAGGTTTACTTGTCTCTGGACTCTGGAATCTGCAAATCTGGACTCTGCAAAAATCAGAGGGGAATTAACCGGATGCAAAATTATCAATCTGTTTTGCAACCCCTTTTATTATATCTGTCAAATGTTTTTGGATTGGTGGCACATCCTACCTATGCATATATCATATTTATTCAAATTTGTAACAGCGTATCTGAATATCAATATCTTACAATTCTCTCGCTTTTGTTGAGGTATTATACCCTCATCGCAGGTCGCATCTTAAAAAAACAACTTATTCTCCTTTTCCCATAGCACGATATTCGGAAGGAGTCATTCCCGTGTAGCGCTTGAAGAGAGTTGAGAAATGCGACTGAGCATTGAATCCCAAGGAATAAGCCACCTGCGCGATATCCACATCTCCGTGTGAGAGCATTTCGCAAGCCTTGCGAAGCTTCACATTCCGGATATAGTCGCTTGGTGCTACCCCTACGATATCCTTCATGCGCCTGTGAAGTTGCGAGCGGCTTAGTCCCACATAATCACTGAGACCATCGACATTCATAGCAGCTTCCGATAGATTTTCGTTGATGTAGCGGTTGATCTTGTCCATTAGTTCTTCATCAACCCCTTTGATTTTTGGAGCCACTATCTTGTCGACAGAGTCATGCGAACCGGAGAATTTGCCCTTGAGCATGTTTCTATTCGACAAAAGCCCGGAAAATCATTCCATCGAGTTCATCAATAGTGAATGGCTTTGACAGATACCCATCGGCTCCACTCTTCCAACCTTTTACCCGGACGTCGCTTCCTCCTTCTGAACTGCACAGGATCACGGGGATATGTTGAGTGGCCATATTTCCTTTTATTCTCCGCAATAATGCCAGCCCGTCGATGCCCTCCATTCTGATATCTGTCACAATAAGGTCTGGCTGTTTTTCTGAAAGTTCCTTGAGAGCAGACTCAGCATCAGGCATTGTCACCACTTTATAAGAAGGAGAAAGGGAGGCCTTTATGTATTCTCTCAATTCCTCATCATCATCTACCATCATAATCTTGAATCTATAACCTGACTTTGCAGGCTTCATAGCGTTCGAGCCGGAAGACATTAGATTTGGAAGGGGGCGATGCTTCGGTTCCCCATCCGCTTGATAACTGCCTGGGCGCACTGCAATTAAAGGGAGAGTGACAGTAAATACGCTTCCCTTCACTCCGTCATCTCGGTTGCTGGCCTTGATTTCACCTTTGTGAAGTTCTACAAGCCTCATGCAGAGATCAAGCCCAATTCCGAATCCGGAAGTATTACCATGATGCTGTTCTCTGTCACGGTAGAATCTTTCAAACAAATGTGATATCACCTTATTGTCAAGACCAATACCCGTATCTGTCACAGTCACAGAATAGTGGGAAGCACCAAAAGAATCAGAAGATTTCTCAAGAGCCACTACGATCGACCCTCCCTCTGGGGTATATTTAATGGCATTTGAGATCAGATTGACAAGAATCTTGTCGAGATTGTTACGGTCTGCCTCTCCCCAAATCTCACTTTCTGAGCATCTGAAAGAAATTGATTGCTTCTTATCCTCTGCCATAGGCCTGAACATATCTACGAGTTCTGCCACAAAAGCATTGATATCAACAGGCGTGAACACCAACCTCATCTTGCCTTTCTCAATCTTCCGCAGGTCGAGAAGTTGGTCGACAAGGTTTAGGACTCTTTGACCATTTCGGCGCAATGTAAGCAACTGGGATGTGGTCTCAGGAGAATGATCTTGCTTGAGAAGCGTCTCTACAGGACTAAGCATCAAGGTGATGGGGGATCGAAGCTCGTGAGATATATCCATGAAATATCTGATACGTGCCTCATAAAGTTCCTCCTCTCTCTTATTCTTCACTACCTTATATATAAGGCAGAAAATAAGCAATACCAGGACCGCATACACAGAGGTCGCCATATTCGATAGGTACCAAGGAGCCTTCACGTCAAGATTAAGTTCCGTAATGTCCGAACTCATATCTTTTTCCCAGCCACGTAGCCTCAACACGTGATGGCCAGACTTTAACGGCGGAAGAGAAATCAGGCTTTCCCCAGGAGAAGAAGAATGCCATGTGTCGCCATCCCCTGCGAGTTGCCATTCATAGCGTAAGTCAGAATTATCTCTAAAATCCATTGTGGATAATCGTAAGACCAAAGAATTTTCTTTGTAAGACAGATGGATAGCGTCAGGATGTGACAGTGATCCCTCAATCATCGGTTTTGATCCATTGCTGCTTTCGCCGGTCAGTTTCCTTCCATTGACATACAAACCGGTGATGCACACATCTGCTCCAAACGTAGATTTGGAGACTGAATCAGGATTGAAGAACACGACATTTTCAAAATTCCCCATCATCACCGACGACTCAGAAGGACTACTACCAGAAAACATGTTAGAGACGCTTGACATTCCTGATTTGCTACCACAAGACCTAATCTTGGAATCAGAAACTGGAAGATATGCAATACCTTTCATGGTGCCAATCCAGATGCCACCCTTGTCATCACGTTCCAGAGTGCGGACATCATTATCAGGAAGTCCGTCACTCATAGATAGTTTCCTCACAACACCCTTCTTTAGATTATACTGTATCAATCCCCTGTCGGTGGCGATCATCACGCCATTGTCATAATCACACACATCATAGACCACGCCCTTTAAGAATGGGTCCTGGCCAATCGGAATCAAACTGTCAGCGTCCGGATCATAGCAGGCAAGCCCACTATATCCACCAATCCAGACCTTCCCATCTGAAGTAGTAGATATCCCTGCATAATATAGACACGAAAGGAGGTTGCTACCGAGCACCGGGTGGAACCACTTTTCACTACGTGAAGAAGGATTATACCGAACCACACCAAGTTCTCCAAAAGCAGCCACAATATCTCCGTTGCCACATACAGAAACAAGCACCCCTGAAAAAGGAGCGGTTGGAGAAACGACCCTTGACAACGCTAAAGAGGAAAGATCAATGTTCCAAATGCCTCCACGAGTCACTCCGACAAGCAACTTATCATCAGAATATGGACTCAAAGAAGTGACCGGACCTCCTGGATAGACTGTAACTTTACTTATATTGCCCGATTTGTCTACAAAAAGCACTTTGCCGTTGTTAAGTCCTACCACAAGTCTTCCCCCTGCTATGCACATACAAGTAAGTTCAGCTCCGCCCTCCTCTCGAAGTTCGGAGGCGAATGACTTAAACGAAAACGGATCTCTGCCAGCAGGAGCCATGGCCACCCCCTTATGATTACATCCAAGCCAAATATTTCCTGACTTGTCCTCAAATACAGAACCCAACTTCATGGAAGAAAGATCAAGAGTAGAAGAATTAAAGCGCTTGACTCTCTCGATATCAAGGGAGCCCTTTCTCACCTCCCACACTCCGTCGCCACCCGTAGAAAAATATGTAATGTCGCCGGCGGGACAGATATCAGTCACTTTAATCGGCACTTTCCCTTTGACATTTAAAGAAGTCAGCACTTTCGTCTTAGGATTAAGCCTGAACACCTCATACTGAGAACCCAGCACCAGATTCCCATCTGACTCATATGCGAACTCGGAGACATTTCTGTCGATTTTTGCTAATTTTTCTACAGTGTTATCAGGTTTAAGACGGCATACCTCCCCCGAAATAGTGGAAAAATATATCTCATTCTTTTCTGATGATTTAAGGCGGCTTATCCCCTTGTCGTCGTCAAAAGTATAATTCAAACGTTTAGCCTGAAGCTCATCTTTTCCGGAATCGATGGAATTCATGTCGACGGTATACAGACCCACTCCCGATACAAGAAACAGAACCCTCCCGTCAGGGAATTCCGAAATGTCACGGATGTATCCGTTAAGCAGCAAACCAGGCAAACGCACAAGTCGGAATGAGTCGGATTGCTCATCATATAGGTTCAGCCCATTAAAAGTCCCGATCCAAGTGCGCCCCTTGCTATCTGTGAAAAGGCTCACCACCTTGTTGTCGCTGATGGAGAAGGGGTCCAGCTCATCGTTGCGATAGAGATCGCTATTGTTCCCGTCAAACCTCAAAAGCCCCGCATCAGTGCCAATCCAAAGAAATCCTCGGCTATCGTTGCAGAAAGCATTATAGCTTCCGGCAATGAGGTTTCGTTGATTGTAGAGCCTAACGACGACATCACCGAGTGCAAACACATGCAACGCACTCGACAACATCACGGCCACCAACAAGACCTTTGCAATAAAACGGCGCATCATTTCCACAGATGTAGCCTTTGTTTCGGAAATTTGTTTCATGCCACAAAATTAAGCATTTAATCCAACGACCGCTTCTTATTTTGTCGCATTGCTTTAACTCATCGCATATATCATTTTATTATTTGTTGTATATATTTTAATTATTGTAGCATTATTATTGCAAGTCTCATTCAGTCAATAAATTCGATTATCAGCCAAGCTATAGTTGGTCACAATGATTATTTCAACATGTCGCAATATATAAAAAATGTTGCATTGCCAACATCCAGCCTGCGATGAATATATTTTTTTATAATTAAATTTAATGATTGATTGCCAATAAAATATAAAATATGCGTTAAAAATTGACATTGAATGTCTACAAATGAAGATATAACATATGATGATTTTTCGTCCTTTATCAGGAAGATGCACATTGCACACAATTTTATTATTGTGAATTAAACCATGTGTCTTATAGAACGTCAACATAAATATGTAAACATTAATTTAATCTATGACCTCATAGTAACCAAAAATCCTTATTATGACATGAAAAATCTTCCTCGCGGGTTTTGCATAATCATCAAAGGAGAAAAAAATATTAAAAGAAGGTGATATAATTATGAATGTGGAGGAGTTGAGAGAATTCTGCCTGTCGCTGGGTGGGGTAGAGGAGAAGATACCGTTTGGGAAATTTGCCCGACGCTATGATGCCACGCT
>CAZCZX010000196.1:0-5679 GCA_964503095.1 uncultured Sangeribacter sp. | reverse complement strand
TGTTAATTTTAGTGAAATTAATATTTATTATTAAGGGTTTTCGCATTTTTTTCACAGAAAGTTCGCTCTGGGTCGTTTTTTTGTATTATCTTTGCAGTCTGGAAATAGTCCCCTTGGTGATTACTTTCGGCCTGGCATGCTCATTGCTTGGCTAAAACAATGAAAAACAAGATGATAAAGAAGATACTGGTTTCCCAGCCTCAACCGGCATCGGGCAAGAGCCCCTACTATGACATAGCAGAGAAGTTCGGAGTGGAAGTGGTATTCCGTTCGATGATTAAAGTCGAAGGTCTGACGATCAAGGAATTCCGTCAGGAGAAAATCAATCTGGCTGACTACACTGCAATTATATTCACTTCCAGAACAGCAGTCGACAACTATTTCAGACTTTGCGAAGAGTCAAGAGTAAACGTTCCTGACACGATGCGCTATGTCTGCACCACTGAACAAGTGGCTCACTACCTTCAGAAATATATCGTCTACCGAAAGAGAAAAATCGCTTTCGGCACTACCGGCAAGCTCAACGATCCTCAGTTTATTGCCGCTGTCAACAAGATCAAGAAAGAGAAATTCTTGATGCCGGTAAGCGATGTCAATAAAGACAATACATCTGAGATTGAAGCCCTTGGCATCGACCTTACGAAGTCGGTGATGTTTCGCACTCTCACCAACGATTTCACTCCCGATGAGCCATTCGACTATGATGTGCTTCTGTTCTTCTCCCCTTCGGGAATAACTTCTCTAAAGAAGAACTTCCCGGACTTCGATCAAGATGTCAACGGAAAATTCATCGGCACTTTCGGCCCAACCACTGCCAAGGCTGTTGAAGATGAAGGGCTCCGCCTCGATTTCAGTGCTCCAACTCCTGAGACTCCCTCAATGACCGCTGCTCTTGAGAAATTTCTCGAATCTAAGATGAAAGTGCAGTGACACCAAACCTACCATACATCGGCCCTGATGGACGAGTACATTTAAGAGACACGGCTTTTGCAGACCTTATGCAGAAGCGTGTCTTCTCTGTTTTATTGATAGCCACTCCTTACGATGCCTTCATGATGGAAGAAGACGGGCGAGTGGAAGAACAAGTGTATTTTGAATACGTCTCCCTCAATTTGAGTTCGCCACCTCGCTTCACAATGGTGGCTAACTATCAGGAGGCATTCTCTATTCTCTCTTCCAAACATTTCGACCTCATCATGGCAATGCCCGGGGTCGACGTATCGGAAACATTTACTGAAGCCAAGAATATCAAGAAGCTATATCCTGAGATTCCCTTTGTAGTGCTAACTCCATTCTCAAAGGAAGTCAGACGCCGCATCGCCAACGAAGACCTTTCCGGAGTAGACTATGTGTTCTCTTGGCTTGGAAACGTCGACCTCATCCTCGCCATCATAAAGCTGATGGAAGACAGGATGAATGCCGATATCGACATCCTCGACGTTGGGGTGCAATGTATCCTCCTCGTAGAAGACTCCATCCGATTCTATAGCTCTATCCTCCCCCATCTCTTCAAGCATCTGCTCAAGCAGTCGAAGGAATTCTCCACGGAAGCCCTTAATGAGCATGAGAAGATGCTCCGTATGCGCGGACGCCCGAAAGTGCTTCTTGCCCGCGACTACGAGGAGGCACAGATGCTTTTCGACAAATATGGGAAGCACATGCTCGGCATCATTAGCGACGTCAGATTCCCACGCAATGGTGTGAAGGATGCTCATGCCGGATTGCGATTCGCCGCATATGTGCATGAACGAAACCCATTTATTCCCATCATCCTCGAAAGCACAGAGACCTCCAATCGCCGTCTTGCAGAGGCTATGCGCCTGACTTTCCTCGACAAAGAGAGCAAGACTCTCCCCCAGGATTTGCGAAAAGCTGTCGATTTTCTTTTCGGTTTCGGCGATTTTATTGTCAAAGATCCATTGACCGGCAACGAACTTATGCGCTTTCATGAATTGAAAGACCTTCAGCTTGCCGTCAACAATATTCCTTCTGAGGCTCTTTTCCGACATTGCGCAAACAATGACGTATCCCGATGGCTCTATAGCCGCGCCCTTTTCCCGATTGCCGAAGCCCTCAATGCTTTCAGATTTGACAGTATGGACCAGGCCCCGGCCGTCAGGAAGATGATTATGGACTGCATCGTGGAATATCGGCGCATGAAAAACCGCGGCGTAGTGGCTATCTTCCGAAAGGGGCGCTTCGACCGATACAGCAATTTTGCCCGAATCGGACAAGGCTCACTCGGTGGCAAAGGGCGTGGCCTTGCTTTTATCGACCAGATTATAAAGAGAAATCCCGCGTTCGACTCAATTGGGGGCATCTCCATAAGCATTCCTCGTACTCTTGTGCTTTGCACCGACATTTTCGACGAATTTATGGAGAGCAACAACCTTTACCCTATAGCCCTCAGCGATGCCTCGGATGACGAGATTCTTAAGGCTTTCTTGGCTGCAAAACTCCCAAAGAATCTGAAAGAAGACTTCGAATATCTTTATGATGTAATCGACAAGCCACTCGCCGTCAGAAGTTCTTCGCTCCTTGAAGATTCCCACTATCAGCCATTTGCCGGAATTTATTCCACATATATGATTCCCCATCTCGACGACCGCGAGAAGATGCTCGATCAGCTATGCAAGGCTGTAAAAGGAGTGTATGCTTCCGTTTTCTTTGCTGACTCGAAACTCTACATGAATGCCACGAGCAATGTCATCGACCAAGAGAAGATGGCAATCATACTTCAAGAAGTGGTAGGGGAAGACCATAACGGTTTGTACTATCCATCCTTCTCCGGAGTAGGACGCTCGCTAAATTATTATCCGATAGGCGACGAGCAAGCGGAAGACGGTGTAGTGGAAATTGCCGCCGGACTCGGAAAGTATATTGTAGATGGCGGACTCGCACTCCGGTTCTCCCCAAAACATCCCGGGAAGGTGCTTCAGACCTCTACAGTGCAGTTGGCACTTCGCGACACCCAGAAGCATATCTACGCCCTTGAGCAGACAGAAGCCAAGGATTTCAGCACAAACGATGCTTTCAATCTGAAGAAAATCACAGTGGCAGAAGCTTTCAAGACCGGGGCCCTGAAATATCTCGTCTCCACTTTCGACATGAACGACATGATGATTCGCGACAGCGAATTTGGAGCCGGACGCAAACTCGTTACTTTTGCCAACGTCCTTAAGCAAGGGGTATATCCTCTGGCTGAAGCAACAGAGTTGATGCTCGCAACCGGACAATATGAGATGGGACGCCCTGTGGAAATAGAATTTGCCGGAATAATCTCACAGGATGCAGCCAAAAGTGAACGCAAAGGTACTCTCTACTGGCTTCAGATGCGCCCGATCGTTGACCGCAAGGAGATGCTCGATGATTCTCTTCTTGATGTGCCGGATGAAAATCTAATAGTCAAGAGCAATGCTGCCCTCGGACATGGACTTATGGACAATGTCAAGACCGTAGTCTACGTTCGCAGCGAAGGTTTTGATGCTGCCGGAAACGTGGCGCTTGCCCAGGAAGTGGACGCTGTCAATAAGAAAATGATTGAAGAAGGCAGGCCTTATGTGCTGATTGGTCCGGGACGTTGGGGGTCGAGCGACTCCGCACTCGGCATCCCGGTTCGTTGGCCACAGATTGCCGGAGCGCGCGTCATTGTAGAGTATGCAATGCGAGGCTACCGAATTGAGCCTTCACAAGGCACCCATTTCTTCCAGAACTTGACATCCTTTGGAGTAGGCTATTTCACAGTAGACCCTGCTGCCGACAACGGCTTCTGGAATGAGGATTTCCTGAATGCACAACCTGCAATCTACGAAAAAGGGCATCTCCGTGTAGTGGAATTCGACTCTGCGCTTCCAATTGCGATCAACGGCCGAAAAGGGAAAGGCATCGTCTGCAAACCATCTCTGTAATTCATAAAAATGGCAATGCTTAAAAGATTCATGCTCAAGGATGTCATCGAGGCTGGTTGCGACGAGGCTGGCCGTGGCTGCCTTGCCGGGCCCGTCAGTTGCGCCGCCGTAATCCTCCCTCCCGACTTCCACAATGATCTCCTCAACGACTCCAAGCAACTCTCTGCCAAGCAACGCGACCTCCTGCGCCCTATCATTGAGAAAGAGGCACTTGCATGGGCTGTGATCATGGTCAGTCCTGAAGAAATCGACCGCATCAACATACTCAATGCCTCCATCACCGGAATGCAACGCGCACTCGATGCCTTAAGCATCGTGCCTGAACACGTAATAGTAGATGGAAATAGGTTCCGGCCCTGGCGCAACGTGCCATATGACACTGTAGTAAAAGGAGATGCAACTTACATGAGCATTGCAGCAGCATCTATCCTTGCCAAGACTCACCGCGACGAACTGATGACCCGCCTCGCCCAAGAACATACCGGCTACGGCTGGGAGCGAAACATGGGATACCCCACAAAAGAACACCTGACAGCCTTAGACACCCTCGGCTTAACACCCCACCACAGAAAAAGCTTCGGCCCCTGCCAGCCCCGCCTCTTCTGACACATTTTTTCCTATCTCCAACCATCTGTGAATAGATCCCATGCAATCTGAAATCAATGCATAACTCTTCGGATCAGAAGGTGGGCAAGCAAGGAGAGGGTTGCGGTAGCGGCAAGTACATAGATGAATTCCACCCATACTCCATATGCCCCTATGCCAAGCCAGACTCCCAACTGAATCAGAGGATAATGAAAGAGATACATCTCATAAGAGATATTATTCTTATGCCTCAGCCATTTGATATCCTTTGGCCACAAACTGAAGGCTAACACCAAAATAGAGATAGCAAAGGGATTGACGATAAAGGACGCGAACATCGACCAAGATTCTATCCATCCTCCTGCCACCACAAGCACCAATCCACCGACAAGCATTATTAGTATATGCTTTATAAAGAAATCTTTGAATATCCATATCAGCATCCCACAATAGAAATATGCAAGTTGACCGAATATCTGACGCCCCAAAATACTATATATCTCCTTCCCAGAGGCCTGATATAATTCAAAAAAAGCATAACGATACCCTATAGAAAAAACCACCACCATCAACGCAAGCCACTCTGCTCGCAATTTCTTTACCTTAGCAAGTAGCCAAACGAATACTGGAACGGAGAAATATAGACACCATTCCACCTTCATAGTCCACAACGAACCATTGACCGCAGAATTGACAAATTCATCTCCCTCAAACACACCAGGAAGTCCGGGGTGTAACCAATTGAGAAAACAGAGATTGGCGACAAGATACTCATACAATCCAGCCGACGAGAAATACTCAAGTGAGGTAAGCGTAGTGACTAAAACTAAAAAAATAGCCGAAACTATGATGATGAATATATAGGGAGGGAGTATGCGGCGTGCACGCTGCCTGGTGTAACCAATCAAATTACTATGTTTCTGATAGTTGGGATACATTAAAAATCCACTCAACGCAAAAAAGCCTCCCACTCCTTCAAACGACGATACAAAAAATGGAACATCATAGCCTGTCAGAAAATTGGCATGAGCAATTATGACTGCCAATGACAAGACATACCTGACAAGGTCCATATTTGGGTAATATTTTCTCGTATTCATCAATTCTTTGCCTTTGGAATAGCAAAATTACAAAAAAAATTTGTAAATTTGCAGATTATTATCGCAGTTGCATAATTCAACGCTCA
>CAZCZX010000195.1:0-5734 GCA_964503095.1 uncultured Sangeribacter sp. | reverse complement strand
ATGGCATAACGCGCATATTGACCTTACATCCCGGCACAAACACCTTCCAATTATCGCCAGGCCTTTACATGTATGGCGCCCATAAACTGTTTATCCATTAAGTCAACGCATTAGCGAGTCTGTGACTACCTATAGAATTTTTTTGTAATTCAGTCAATGGTATGAAAGCAACTGCCAAACCAGTCGTAGGTCAAGTTTATTTGAACGGAACCAATCTGAATGACTATTCGAAGTGACTTCCAACCAAATTGAAAAACTTCACCAAAGATCATGATTTTGTAGAAGTCATGCTAAGCAACCAAAAAATAATCTATGCGGACCCTTCATTGGATATAGTCCAAAATTAAGTTACATATTTTCCATATCGAGACCTCGAATTTCAATGCCGCATCCCTTTAAGACATCAACCTGAGAAAGCATCGTTTGGGATTTTTTATCCAGATCGGCTA
This sequence comes from uncultured Sangeribacter sp., assembly GCA_964503095.1. Taxonomy (GTDB): domain Bacteria; phylum Bacteroidota; class Bacteroidia; order Bacteroidales; family Muribaculaceae; genus Lepagella. The sequence goes on along the minus strand of CAZCZX010000195.1, from coordinate 5,285 downwards.
TATTAATGTTGCTTCGTTTACGCTTTATTTCATAAATTTCAGCAGTTTTGTCAATCTCGTTTGCTGCAATTAGATCAATCTCATTTTCCCCTTTACGGTCCCACCATCTTCCCAATATAGTGTATTTGCCGCTTTCGGCCGCTTTCGCATGGAAATAGCGTTCGAGCATTTTGCCAGAGAATGTTGTGTAGTCACGTTTAATCAAGGTTCGCATCTGCTCGTATGCTCCAATTTCAAGTATATGCCCGTATTTGAAAATAAACCGGAACCAGAATGTGAAGAAGTTATCTTGAATTGTATATACTGCATTTTTGGTAAGGGCCTTGGCTCCAAGAGGAATCTCCTTTTTAATTATTCCGTAGTCATCCTCAAGTCTTGTCAGATACCCTCCAATTTCCTTCCCTATGAGTGTTTCTATCTCTGCTCTCCTGGTATGTCCGGATGCTATGGCTGAGAGAATTGAGAAATAAGTGTCATAATCCTTGCCAAACTCCTCCACAAGAATTGCTCTTCCCTCGTTGATAAAGACTGAATCTGAACTTATAATACTGTCGATCATGGAATCAACAGTGAAAGCATGGTCTTCCACAAGGAGTTGTACGTACTTCGCCACACCTCCTGTAAATGAATACAGCGCAAGCAAATCATCGTTGGTGTAGCCGGGAGAGTAATCATTCAGAATCTCTTTCAGTACAGATGGCTTGAAAGCCTTTATTTGCATAAAGCGGTTCTGACGGTTGTAGAGAGGTTCTTTTTTGTCCCTGAAAATCTTGGTCATCATTGAGTATACTGAACCGCAGACAATCAGGTTGATTCTAGAAGTTGCATGGTTTAAGTCCCAAATTTTCTGCATATCGCTGAAAACGGAAGGGTTAACCCTGGAAAAGTTCTGGAACTCATCGATAAACAATGTGAAACTACAATCTTTTGAAAGAGACATCAGAAAATCGAAAATTTCAGCAAAGTTAGCTGGGGTTCCACCCATCTTTATTCCAAGTTTTGTCTCAACCTCTTGTCGGAATTCCTCGCACAAAAGGTTTTCTGCCTTGCGACCCACAAAGAAATATAGCACAGGAATATTCTCGTATGCTTTAAGCACGAGCGAAGTCTTGCCGATGCGTCGACGTCCGGTGACTACAGTGAACTGGGCATTCTCTTTGGCGTTCTCCCGAATTTTATGGAGAGTCGCTATCTCTTCTTTCCTATCGTAAAAATTCATAAGCAATCTAATTATAATAGAAACCGCAGTTTCCGAAACCGCGGTTTCTATTTGCAAAATTAGTGAAATATCTTGAATATTTCAACTAAAACATCAAAAAAATAAAGCGTTACAAAACAATTTATAGTATTGTAGTCTTGTAAATACACAAGAATGTCATTAAAAGACTTAATAATCATTTATGGAAAAGAAAATCATTTTAAATAAACTTTTCAACATCAAAACTTTTCATGAGACTGTCTATATTGCCCATGCTGGATCCTATAAAACTGAAAGTGGGCATATAGTGGAATTGCCCAATAATCCCAAGGTCACAAGTGGTACTGTATTCTATAGTAAAGAATTCTCAGTAGATAAGGCTCCTTCATTTAAAGAGGAGACAATAATAGAGGTAGTAGATGAGGATTGCTTGGAAGCAACTGTTCGGCTTGCAAATGAAGGCTATTTCACGGCAGTCCTGAATATGGCAAGCCGGCAGAATCCAGGTGGAGGCGTCCTGAAAGGATCAAGAGCTCAGGAGGAAAGCATCTTCAGGCGTACCGATATTTTCAAGTCGGTTTATCAGTTTGTGCCATATGGAAGAAATTTTGGTGTCATAGTTTCAGAAAATCAATACCCTTTGGATCCCAACTTTGGTGGAATCTACTCTCCTGATGTCATATTGTTCAGGCATCCTGAAAGCAAGGGATGCTCGTTGCTTGAAATCCCAGAATATATAAATGTGATTTCTGTGGCTGCCATGCGCAATCCGGAATTGACATCTTCCGGCAAAATAAGTAGTCATCTCATCAGAGGCGTAAAAAACAAAATGAGGACCATCTTCAGGATTGCCCTTCGCCACCACCACGATGCATTGGTATTAGGAGCATGGGGATGTGGAGCATATCATAATCCACCGAAGCACATCGCATCCCTTTTCCATGAAGTTCTTAATGAGAAGGAATTCAAGAATAAATTCAGGAAAATAGTTTTTGCCATCATCGAAGATCATAACTCAAGCAAAGCCCATAATCCTGAAGGTAATTTCCTTCCTTTTCTGAAAGAATTCTGCAATTGTCTTGGGCATTGAAAGATAATGTAAATCGGCTAAACGATGCCATAATTTGTGAAAATAATTGCATGGATTTTGATTTCTCAAAAACTATTGTTAATTTTGCAACAACGGTTACTGTAACCGCTGTTGCATTAATATGAAATTTTACGATCGAGAAATAGAAACGCATACATTGCGAAAGATTGAGGAGACTTCAAAGTCTTATGCACAGATGACGGTCATTACAGGTCGTCGTCGGATTGGCAAGACTACTCTGATAAAGCATGCCTATGGTGCTGATGAGATGATATATTTTTTTGTGGCCCGGAAAAGCGAGGCTTTGCTGTGCAAAGAACTGACAGATACTCTTCGTGAGAAATTAGGAGAAGACATCGGTGAATTTAGTAGCATGGCACGTCTTTTTTCTACAATTTTGCAGATTGCTAAAAGAAGGCATTTAACTCTTGTCTTTGATGAGTTTCAGAATTTCAAATATGTAAATGAATCATTTTTCAGCGACATGCAGAATATTTGGGATTCTAATAAGGCCGATGCCAAGATAAATCTGATTATTTGTGGATCTTTGTATTCAATGATGACAAAGATTTTCGATGACCGTAAAGAACCTCTTTATGGGCGAGCAACTTCACGTATGCGTCTAAGAGCTTTCCCTTTGAAAACCATGGTGGAAATTATGCGTGATAATAAGCCTGATTTTAAACCAGACGATCTTCTCACATTTTACATGGTGACGGGTGGAGTAGCTAAATATGTGGAGCAACTTGTAGAAGCGGGAACCTTTACAAAAGAGAGTATCATTGAACATGTGCTATCATATGGATCTTACTTTATTGATGAAGGAAAAGAACTTCTTTCGGATGAGTTCGGTAAGGATTATGGTAACTATTTTTCAATTCTGTCTGCAATAGCCTCTGGATTCAATGAACGTGGCGAAATTAAATCATATACCGGAATTGAAGCGGGTGGATATCTTGATAAACTTGAAACCACCTACGACCTTCTTTATCGTTATCGGCCCTATCTTGCAGCTTCAAATAGCAGGAATGTAAAGTATGGAATAAAAGATAACTTCTTGAATTTTTGGTTCAGATTCATTTATAAATATCGTAGTGCAGTAGAGATTGGAAATCTCAACTACATACGTGATAAAGTTATGGCTGACTATGAGACATATTCTGGTTTTATTTTAGAAAGGTATTTCCGTCAGCTATATCAGGAGACTGGGATGTATAATATAGTTACAAACTATTGGGAGAAGAATGGTCTGAATGAGATTGACTTAATTGCTGTAAATGAGGCTGACAGAGAAATTGTGATTGGAGAAGTTAAACGCAACAAACGTCGTATTGATCTCCACAAACTTGAGCAAAAGTCAGAGATAATAAAGCAAAAACGAAAAGGGTGGGCAATCGGATTCACAGCCCTCTCTTTGGAGGATATGATTGAATGACAAATTATTTTCTCAATTATATAAGTGATATCTCTTGCATTGAGCAAACTATGTAGGCATGGGAATATTTGATTTTTTTAAGGGAAAGGATAAGAAAGTGGAGGAGCCTAAAGTGAAAGCTTCAGGCCATTTTGAAGTGAACATACCGGAAGAAAGATTTGTGACTGCCAATGTTCAGATGGACGGTAAGCCGTATGTCTGCGTATTTAATGAAGCCATTATGGAGTTGTCGCCAAAAGAACCTTTCAGATGGTATCTGTCGTTGATCTTAGACTATGATAATACTGTCGGAGACGATATGCCCGACAAAGAAGATACCATAAAGATGCAGGATTTCATAGATTTCCTTTGCAAGAAACTCGCTGGCGATAAAGATCATCCTAATGCTCTGTTCTTAGGGCGTGTCACTGGTAATAGCCAAACCCAAGCTATGTGGTATGTCAATAATCCTGAAAAAGCAAATAGTTTCCTTCAGTCAGTGATATCATCAAAATCCTACCCCTTCCAGTTCGATTTCGTAATGGAGCCAGACCCTGATTGGGAGGAGGCCCATTATTGGCTTGATCCCCTCAAGGGATAGAATAGAAATCGTGTCCGACTGAACCAGACTGCCTCGGAGAGTGTTGGAAAAGTAAAATACTGAAATAAATACTATGAAACCTCAGGAATTACTTGATTTGACCGGTATGGTGGCGATAGTCACAGGTGCCGGCGACGGAATAGGTGCCGGTTGTGCGGAGATCCTTGCAGCAGCCGGTGCTAAAGTCGTAGTGAGCAATCGAACCCTTTCTAAGGCAGAAAATATTGTTGCTACTATTAAAGAGGCAGGAGGCGAGGCAGTAGCATGCGCCTGCAATGTGCTCGAAGATGAAGATCTCGTGAATTTGGTCGAATTTACATTGAAGACCTACGGCAAAATTAATATCCTCGTCAATAATGCCGGAGGAGGTGGCGGTGGCACAGAGAGCCCGTTCAAGATTGACCGTGCTTACGTGGAGAAAATATATAATATGAACGTCTTCGCGCCATGGCGTCTCTGTCAGCTTACTACTCCCCATATGGAGAAAGCCGGCTATGGAAGTATTGTCAATATCTCTTCAATGAGCAGCATCAATCATAGTCCGGGGATTGCCATCTATGCATCCACCAAGGCTGCCCTCAACCACATGTCGGCAAATCTGGCGCATGATTTCGGCCCGATGGGCATTCGCATCAACTGTGTAGGCCCTGGCGCAACGCGCACTGCCGCCTTGGCTGGAGTCATGACTCCGGAGATTGAATCGCGTATGCTCTCGCACACTCCAATCCACCGTCTTGGTGAAGTGTCAGATATCGCTCAGGCAGTCCTCTTCTTCGCCTCTCCAATGTCACCATGGATATCAGGCCAAACCTTGATGGTCAACGGTGGCGGTGTCCAGACACTCGACTAATAAAATAGCCAAATAAATAAAAGCCGGAGCGGAATGCTTCGGCTTTCTTTCTATTTCTGTAGTTGCTTGTAAGAAGATAAGAGCCCATCTCATAAAAATTTGAGAGCCCCTGGGGCGGATTTGGGCGAGGGC
>CAZCZX010000194.1:0-5758 GCA_964503095.1 uncultured Sangeribacter sp. | reverse complement strand
TTCAGATAAATTGAACACAACAATTGTAATTTTGCAGAAAAGAAAGATATATGGCAAAGAAAGCGACAAATAAAAAGGAAGCTCTCCCGATGGAGGAAATGCTTTGGAAGGCGTGTGATGCTCTGCGTGGCTCTATTGAGCCGAGTGAGTATAAGCACGTCGTGCTCTCACTGATATTTTTGAAGTATGCCGGTTTTCATTTCGATAAGCGGCGTCAGGAGATCATTGCTGCCGGTCAGGAGGCTTTCGTTGATAATGTGGCTTTCTATACGGCGAAAAATGTGTTCTATCTTCCGGAAACCTCCCGTTGGAGTTATCTGAAAGAGAATGCGAAGCAGAATGATATTGCCATCAAGGTTGATAAGGCTCTTGCCGACATTGAGAAGGAGAATAAGTCGCTTGCTGGAGCGTTGCCAAACAACTACTATAGCTCGCTCGGAATTGAGGCTGAAAAGCTCGGTTCGCTTATAGATAAGATTGATGGCTTCGACTCTATCCTTGAAAACGACAAGGAGAACGACATCATAGGTCGCGTCTATGAATATTTCCTCTCAAAGTTTGCCATTAAGGAGGGTAAGGGTAAGGGCGAGTTCTATACTCCCAAGACCATTGTCAATCTGATAGCCGAGATGATAGAGCCTTACGAGGGTATCATCTATGACCCCTGCTGTGGCTCAGGTGGTATGTTTGTGCAATCACTGAAGTTCGTTCAGAACCATAACGGCAACCGTCGCAATGTGTCGGTCTACGGCCAGGAGTTTACCAAGACCACCTATAAGTTGGCGAAGATGAATCTTGCCATTCGCGGTATCGCTGCCAATCTCGGCGATTATGCTGCCAACACGTTTACTGATGACCGCCACAAAGACTTGAAAGCCGATTTCATTATGGCTAATCCTCCGTTCAATCAGAAAGACTGGCGAGCAGAGAATCAGCTTACCGATGATCCGCGTTGGCAAGGCTATGACGTCCCACCGACTTCAAACGCTAATTATGGTTGGATTCTCAATATGGTAAGCAAACTGTCGAGTAATGGTGTAGCAGGATTTATTCTTGCTAATGGCGCACTCTCGGCTGATGGCACAGAGGGAGCTATTCGCCGCAAAATGATAGAAAAAGGGTTGGTCGAGGCTATTGTCATTCTTCCTCGTAACCTTTTCTACTCGACAGATATTTCCGTTACGCTTTGGATTCTCAATGCAAACAAGAAAGCGCGTGTGGTGAAGCGTCAAGGAGAAGAGATAAAGTATCGTGACCGCGAGGGAGAGATTCTTTTCATTGATATGCGCCAGATGGGTGAACCATTTGAGAAGAAATATGTGCGGTTCTCCGATGCGGATATCCGCAAAATTGCTGACACCTATCACAACTGGCAACGTGAAGGACATACTGAAACATATCACGATCAGCCTGAGTTCTGCAAGTCAGTTTCAATTAAAGGTGAAGGTGGAGTTGCGGAAAAAGGATACTCCTTGGTTCCAAGTAAGTATATCGAATTTGTCAATCGCGATGAAACGGTTGACTACGATACTAAGATGAAAGAGCTTCAAACAGAGCTTAAAGACATTCTTCGCAAAGAAGCTGAAAGTCGTGAAGCTGTACTCGATGTTTTCAAATCTCTTGGCTATGAAATCGAATTATAAGCGGTTAGGCGATTATATTCGGCAGGTTGATGTCCGGAATCGGGATCTCAATGTAACTGAACTTGTGGGCTTAACAATCGACAAGGCTTTCATACCATCTGTAGCTAATACAGTTGGCACCGACTTGTCTAACTATAAGATTATATCTCACAATCAGTTTGCTTGTTCATTGATGCAGGTTAGCCGTGATGGGAAAATGCCCGTAGCCATTTATAAAGGAGATGCAGCAATAATGTCGCCAGCTTATCCGATGTTTGAGGTTAGTCGGACAGACGAATTACTGCCTGATTTTCTTATGATGTGGTTCTCTCGTAAAGAGTTTGATAGAGAAGTGACATTTTGGGCAGTTGGTGGTGTGAGAGGTAGTCTAACTTGGGAAGATTTTATGAATCTTTATATACCTGTTCCTCCGATTGAGGAGCAGCGGAAGATTGTGGCAGAGTATCAGGCAATAGAACGTAGGATTGAAAACAATCGTCGCTTAATTGCCACGCTTGAAGCCACCGCCCAAACCATCTACCGCAATATGTTCGTCGACAACATCGACCCGAATAATCTTCCTGAAGGTTGGCGAATGGGAACAATCGGAGAATTTTGTAATATTTTTACTGGGAAAAAAGATGTAAATCAGTCTTTAAGCAGAGGTAAGTATCCTTTTTTTTCGTGTGCTCCCATACCCACTTACTCAAATGAATCTATAGGAAAAGGACCAGCAGTACTGATTGCAGGGAATGGCTCTTATACCGGTAGAGTATCATTCTACGACAAAGAATTTGATTTATATCAAAGGACTTATGCTATTGAGAGCAATAATCCGAAAGAGATACCGATTGACTTCATATATTGGGCATTAAAGACTCAATTTGAACCCATATATATGGGAGGTTCAAGAGGAACTTCTATTCCGTATATAGTTAGAGGGGACATTGCTGACTTCAATATTGTATTTAACTCTTCATCCATTAAAGAATTTTCAATCATAGCGAAACATACGCTTCAAATAAAATTACTAAAAGAACGAGAAATATTGGTTTTAACGAGATTATCAAATATTCTTCTCTCCAAGCTTTCAAATCTAAACTAACTAATTATGTTGAAAGGTTGTTTTTATAAGGCTTTTAAATATCAGACAATAGTTACTGCAGACATTTTATTGAAAATAGATAATTATCTGAAAACCAGGAATGCTACTATTGTTTATAATTTTGATACCACTAATGGTGCAATGTATGAAACTAATGATATTCAAGATATCCTACAATACCCCAATAATTCAAACTCTAAAATAGAAAGAATAACAATCAATGGTAAGAGAGAGGGTAAATATTCCCTCCAGGGTTTTATAACATTAAAGTTCTTTGATAAAGGGATCTGGGATGACTCAGCCTCCTTATTTATTAATGAAGCTTCATCAGATGAAATCACAGGAATATCTAAGGATTTGATTGATATTATCACTCAAGCAAAAGCCCCATATTCCTGGGTATATAGTAAATGGATTTTGTTGTTCTTAAATTTACTCTTATCAGGTATTCTTTCGATTGTATTATATACATATTTAGTGCCACTCATTAAGGAGAATAATGCCTCCTGGTGGATTGAGGTTACGATTTTTCAAATGCTTATTCTAGTAATAATTTTTAAAGGATTTATGAAAGCAATAGAATGGGCATATCCTGAAACCGTTTTCAGTATTGGCGAACAAGACGCATCCTATAAAAAACTACTTAGTCGTAGAAATAAGATAATAGGAGGCCTCAGTACTATTATTCTTGGAGTTATATCTTCTATTATTGCATCAAAATTTATTAATTAATGTCACACTTCTCAGAGGCTCAATTAGAACAGGCGTTTGTTGAACTGTTCAAGGAACAGGGATACGACTATATGCATGGTGACGACATTCAGCGTGACAGTCGGGATGTATTGCTATATGATGACCTGCGCGATTTTCTACGCCGGCAGTATCAGCATGTGGGCATTACAGAGAATGAGATTACCTCGGCTATCTCGAAGCTGGAAACGACCGATGGAGGCGGTGTATATGCTGAAAATGTCGAGGCTATGCGCCGGATAATGGACGGTTTCTCTATCAAGCGCGAAGACCCTTCAAAACCAAATCTCTATATTAATGTCATTGACTTTGATCCACAGCATAGAGATAATAACACTTTTAAGTTTGTCAATCAGTTTACGGTGGATGGCGAACACACGCGAATACCTGATGGTATTGTGTTTGTCAATGGTATTCCGTTAGTCGTGTTAGAGTTCAAGAATGCGATTAAGGAGAACACCACCATTGAAAATGCCTACACCCAGCTCACTGTGCGTTATCGTAGAGACATACCGAAACTCTTCCGGTATAATGCTTTCGTCGTAATCAGCGATGGCGTTAATAATCGCTTTGGTTCATTGTTTGCTCCCTACGAGTTCTTCTATGGTTGGCGAAAGGTTGAGCACGATGATCCGGAGGTTGAAGGTGGATTCAACTCGATGTTCACTATGATGCAGGGACTGTTCCGAAGGGAGAGGCTCCTTGATGTGGTACATAATTTTGTATTCTTCCCCGATACTCCCAAGCATGAAGATAAGATTGTATGTCGTTATCCACAGTATTTCGCCACGACGCTGTTGTTTGATAATATACTGAACCATAACCGACAGAATCCGGATGGTGACGGCAAAGGCGGAACTTATTTCGGAGCGACTGGATGTGGAAAAAGTTATACCATGCTTTATCTGGCGCGTCAGCTTATGCGCACCACCAAGCTGAGCAGCCCGACCATTGTGCTTATCACCGATAGAACAGACCTTGACGATCAGCTCGCCAAGCAGTTTATCAATGCAAAGAAGTTCATCGGTGATGAAGTGGTAATGCAAGTGAATAGTAGAGAGGATCTCAAGACGCAACTCGAAAATCGCACTTCTGGAGGGGTATTCCTTACTACCATTCAAAAGTTTGAGGAAAATACCGGATTGCTGAGCAATCGGGCAAATATCATCTGCATATCCGATGAGGCCCACCGTTCACAAGCCGGATTGAATCAAAAGACTACCATTACTGACAAGGGGGTGAAACGGAGTTATGGTTTTGCCAAGTATCTTCGTGACTCCTTCCCCAATGCTACCTACGTTGGGTTTACAGGAACGCCACTCGACAACACTATTGACGTGTTCGGTCCTATTGTGACTCGTTACACTATGACCGAGGCCGTGGCAGATGAGATTACCCGCAGGATAGTCTATGAAGGGCGTGCAGCCAAAGTTCTACTCAACTCCGATAAAGTCAAGGAGATTGAGAAATATTACGAAAAATGCAAGCAGGAGGGTTCAAGCGACTACGCCATTGAGGAAAGTAAGAAGCAAATGACACGTATTGACGTTATCCTCAATGATCCGGATTTGCTTGCCAATATTGCAACCGACTTCGTTCAGCATTATGAGAAACGCGTAGAGGAAGGTTCGACAGTAGAAGGCAAAGCGATGATTGTTTGCAGTAACCGTTCGATTGCTTGGAATCTCTATCAGGCAATAGTGAAACTTCGTCCTGAATGGGAAGAAGTCAAGGAATGTATTGAAGGAGAGACTCTGACTGACAAGGAGCGCGAGGAAATCAAGGCAATGCCTAGAATTGCAATGGTTTTTACCCGCGAAAAAGATGATGACGAGCGTCTCTATAATCTTCTTGGCACTGACGAGTATCGGAAGACACTCGATAAGCAATTCAAGTCGGTCAAGAGCAATTTCAAGATTGCTATTGTAGTGGATATGTGGATAACAGGCTTTGATGTTCCGAGCCTCGACACTATGTATTGCTTCAAGCCGCTACAGATGCACACTCTCGTGCAGACAATCTCACGTGTAAACCGCGTATATCCCGGTAAGGAAAAAGGGCTCGTAGTTGACTATCTTGGCATCAAGCGCCAGATGAATGAGGCTCTATCCCATTATGCCGGTGGTAACGTAGATGGTAATTCTCTTGATACTATTGAGCAGGCTCTCAAGGTGCTGAAAGATGAGCTTGACATATTGCACCGTCAGTTTCACACTTTCGACTGGGATAAGTATTTTACCACCCAAGGAGTTGAACAACTTAATGTGCTAAACAATGCCGT
>CAZCZX010000193.1:0-5790 GCA_964503095.1 uncultured Sangeribacter sp. | reverse complement strand
GAGTGGGAATAAATTTTCCATATAATTTGATAATGTGGGTGTATCATAAGTAAGATTATGATGCACTCACTTGTTTTATCTGATGGTTTTTATTAATTTTGTAGCATCAAACTATAACCTACTATCATGAAAAGATTTACTAAATTCTTGAGGATTACCTTGTCCTTTTTTGGGGCTTCATCAAGCATAGGGATGTTGGCAGGCACAACTGAGTCAACGGACATTTCACGTCATGACTTTTTCTATGCAGGAGAAAGTAAACAACCTCGAATGTATATCGTAAAAAATGGAGGAATTGAGTGGCAACATCTTGCATCTGACCGTAAGGGTGAGATTAGCGATGCTATTATAATGACAGATGGTAATATGCTGATAGCACATCAATATGGAATTGCGGAAATAGCCCCGGATCATTCTACAGTATGGAGTTATAATGCACCTGAAGGATGTGAGATTCATACCATCCAGCCAATTGGAGAAGACAAAGTGCTTTTCGTTCAGAATGGAATGCCAGCCAAAGTTGTAGTCATGGAAATTCCATCCTTGAAAATTCTTAAAGAATTCTCCCTTCCTGTTTCTGACAAGGGATCAGTGCATGGACAGTTTAGAAATGCTCGTCTGTCATCGAGAGGAACGCTCTTGGTGGCTAATATGGGACTTGGATTCGTAGCAGAATACAATAGCGATGGAAGGGAAATCGACCGTTGGAATGTTCCTGGTCCATGGTCTGTTGCGGAAGTTGGAAAAGCCAACAACCTTTTGATTGTAGGAAAAGGAAGCATTGTAAAGGAGATTGACCGACGAGGAAATACTGTTTGGGAAAAACATCTTTCCGATTATGGTGTCACTTCGCCCCAGAAAGCAGTAAGACTCAAAAATGGCAACACTATAATTAATAACTGGTATAATGAATGGAGTAAGACTCCAATGGATTCTCTTAATGCCCCTTTGCAGGCAATAGAGATTACTCAGGATGGAGAATTGGTGTGGTCTCTATCTTCATGGAAGGATCCTGACCTTGGACCCTCTACAACAATTCAACCTCTTGATCAGGCTGTCAACAGAAAACGAATGTTTTTTGGAGAATTCAATGCGGTCGCACCACGACTCTTTGTTGGTCCTAATGAGCCTATCGGTAAAGGTATCGGAGCAGTTCCTGGTAGGGTAGCATGGGTTCACGCTCCAGGTGTAGCCAAATGGGATGGCCGCTCAGGTCTTTGGGTGGAGGATCGTTGGAACGACCAAAAACTTGCCGACTCGATGATACGCGAGACTATAGCAGTCGTTGGAGGGAAAAAAGATGCCACGAATGGTTGGGATGCCATGTTCAGAAATTTCAATATTAGGCATGACAAGGGCAACAATGGATACAAAAAAGGTGAGAAAATTGCTGTGAAGTTAAATCTTAACAATGCCATAACACATAGGGATACTATTGAACTAAACTCCTCTCCTTTTGTGACTCTTGCTCTGGTTCGCTCTCTCGTGAATGATGGAGGAGTCAGCCCTTCAGACATTATAATCTGTGAGCCAAGCCGCGCAATAACAGACAGCATTTATTATAAAATCTTACGTGAATATCCGGAAGTCACTTTTATCGATAATATTGGAGGAGAAGGACGCCTGAAATGCGAATATTATCCTGAGGCTTTGACTTATTCCATCGACAATGGAAAGATGGCACGCGGACTTGCCAAATGCATTGTAGATGCAGATTATGTAATCAACAGCGCCTTACTTAAGACCCATTCAGGTCCAGGAGTGACACTTACAGGAAAAAACTGGTATGGAGCCACTGATATTGCCTTGCAATGGCGTAAGAATGCCCATAACAATGTGAGTCAGGACAAGCGTAACGGAAAACCTGGTTATAAGACTTTCGTTGATTTCATATCTAATCCTCATCTTGGAGGAAATTGCCTTCTATTCCTCATCGACGGCACCTATGGATCGCGCGACGTCAACGGTGCTCCTTATCCCAAATGGCAGAAAGAACCATTTAACAATGACTGGGCTTGCTCTATAATTGCCTCACAGGATCCTCTGGCTGCAGATGCTGTTGGCATGGACATGATCATCGGAGAATGGCCCGAATTTGGAAGCCTAAATTATTGTGATGAATATCTTAGAGAGGCGGCTTCTATTCCGAATGCCCCAAGCGGTACAGTCTATATGTCTGATGGAAAACCTCTGTCTGAGCCTCTTGGCATAATGGAGCATTGGAACAATCCGAAAGAGCGGCATTATGAAGCCATCGACCTTATCTACCGCAAAATCGAACACCCATGAAAAGATTATTATTTACATTGGTTGCATTGTCGGTTGTAGTATCCACGTATTCAACTGGCATTGCAACTGAACGTATATACCTTTCGGGTACTGGTGAGGGTGACACACGCACATGGGATTTCTATTGTTCCGACGGCATGAAAAGCAAGAAAAAAAGCAAGATAGAAGTGCCGAGCAATTGGGAGCAACAGGGATTCGGAGCGTATACTTACGGACGTTTTTACAAAACCAAAGGTGCAGTACCGAGTGAAGAGTCGGGTAAATACACTACGAAGTTCAAAATCCCCGCTGATATGAAAGGGAAGGATTTCAAACTCGTGTTTGAGGGTTCAATGACCGACACTGAAGCATTTATAGATGGAAATCGTGTCGGACCGGCACATCAAGGTGGATTCACTGAATTTTCATATGACATCACTCCTCTCATTAAACCAGGTAAGATGCAGACTTTGGAAGTAGTAGTGAGCAAGGAGTCAGAAAATAAATCGGTAAATTCCGCTGAAAGAAGGGCTGACTGGTGGCTTTTCGGTGGCATCTACCGTCCAGTGTACATTGAAGCTCTTCCAAAATGCCATATTTCCGGATTGAGCATCGATGCTCGTGCTGATGGACATCTGTTTGCAAAAGTGTACGCAAAAGGGGCAGATACTAAAACTCCAATAAAAATTGAATTGCCAGGCTATATACCTCAATATGTAACTGCTGAATACTCTACATCAGACAGTTGCTATCTCGTAAATGCGTATTATCCCGGAATTTCAACTTGGACACCTGAAACACCTAATCTCCATACGTTAACTTTCTTTTTGGACAATGAGAGCGGCCATAGTGTTTCGCAGAAGATTGGATTCAGGACTATTGAATTTAAGCCTAATGATGGCTTATATTTAAATGGGAAAAAACTTGTGGTGAAAGGTACCAACCGCCATTGCTTCGACCCGGAGACAGGCAGAGCAGTGAGCAAGTCAAGAAGTATTTCAGATGCAAAACTTATAAAGAGTCTCAACATGAATGCTGTGAGATGCCACTATCCAAGCGACCGGCATTTTCTTGATGCTTGCGATTCAATAGGACTTCTTTACCTTGACGAGTTCCCGGGATGGCAAACTCATTATGATGACACTACTGCAATGAAGCTTTTGCCTGAATTTATAAACCGCGACGTGAATCATCCATCTGTTTTTATATGGGCAAATGGCAATGAAGGGGGATGGAACACATGCGTCGATTCCCTTTTTGCGAAATATGATATACAAGGCAGGAAAGTGATTCATCCTTGGTCTGATTTTGAAGGAATAGATACCCATCACTATCCAGCATACCAGACAGGAGCATATCGCATGCATAAAGGAAACAATGTGTTTATGCCTACGGAGTTCCTTCATGGTCAGTATGATAAAGGCCAAGGTGCAGGATTGGAAGACTTCTGGGACAACTGGAGTCAGTCGCATCTCTTTGCGGGTGGATTTTTATGGGCTTTTGTGGATGAGGCGGTGAGACGCACAGACATGCCTACAGGCAAATCGTCTGGCCTTAAATTCGGCGACTACGGTTTTGATATAAAAGACTGCATACTTGACAGTGACGGACCAAACGGACCGGACGGCTGCGTAGATCCTTATAGGCAACCTGAAATGAGTGCATCCACTATCCGGGAAGTTTGGAGTCCTATCTATATCAAATCACTCAATATTACTCCTTCTTTCGACGGAAGAATCCTTGTGGAAAACCGTTGGATATACACCGCGCTTGATGACTGCTCAATGAACTTCAAGACATATCTTTGTTCTGCTGAAGAAATGACTGAGAACAGCAGTGGAATTGTCAATCTCCCTTCCATACAACCAGGGGAACGAGGATTTGCAAAGTTTGAACTTCCCGACAATTTCTTAGAGAGTGACATTTTGGAAATTTCGGCTTATGCACCAGATGGGTCGGAAGTATGCAATTGGAGATCTTTCATCAGAAATCCTAAAATAGAAGCGAAGCACGATACCCATAAGAAAGTGAATGTATCTTTCAATTCTAATGGGATAATAGAAAAAATAACTAAAGACGGCATTTTGATTCCGCTTTCGGGAGGTCCTATACCGATAGGGATGAAAGCAGAATGTTATTCCCATTCCCACAGAACTGAAAGCGACGAGAGGGTAATCGACGTGTTCCGATATAAGGGTGGAATCGACAGCATAAAATGGACTCTTCATCCCAATGGTAGTCTTGAGATGGATGCAGTCATCCTGAATTCACCCAATGGACATGGATACAAGGGTAATTTCATTACAGATGAAGGTGGCTGGCAAATAGGATTATCGTTCTCATATCCGGAGAGTCTGGTAGATAGTGTCAGATGGATCGGCAATGGTCCCGGAAGAGTATGGAGAAATCGGGAAAAGGGTATGATGCCGGGACTTTGGTCAAAGACATATAATAACACAGTCACTGGGCAATATGGAACCCCAGCACCTCCCATTTATCCTGAATTTAAAGGACATCATGCCGACGTGAGATATATGAAAATATTCTCCCAGGATGACAATGGATTTTCGTTTATTACTGACAATGAACGTCTTTATGTACGCCTTTTCACTCCGGAGGAGCCAGATAAACCAAATCAAGGTGAGATAACAGGAGCGGATCACTTATCTAATGCTTCTCAGCCAATAGTTAAGAAAGAAAAGACAATGGTGAAATTTCCGGATGGCGACATTTCTTTTCTCCTTTCCATCCCGCCAATCAGAAGTTACAAGCCACTTGAACAGCAGGGACCTCAGTCCCAACCCGACGTCATAAGAATAAAACCCGGCGATGATGGCTTTAACATACATGTTGTTTTTGATTTTGACTGACCACGGTTAATATATCAATTTTTTCTTTTTGGCTTTTTCTGTCCAAAGATTTGCTATGAGTTGATGTCCGGCAGGAGTAGGATGTATTCCGTCCCATAGCCATCTTGAACTCTTAGGATTGCCATAAGTCAAGGAATTAAATAGAGCGTTGGTGTCAATATACTCGGCATTGTATTCCTTGGCAAGTTCCTTCACGCTTGCAGCACATTGATCAATTGATTTCTTCACACGAGGGAAAATATTACTATCTACTGATCTCCCTTCAGCCACGAATGGAGACATCAGTATAATCTTTAATGAAGGATTAGCAATTTTTGCTTGTGTGAGAATATCTCTAAAATCTGAAGTCCATGATTTTACATCGAAATCCTCAACTCCTCCATCTCTATAGTACTTATGGACATCATTGATTCCGACCATTACAGTAAGAACATCCGGATCTTCATTTATCACATCTTCTTTCCAGCGCTTCTTGAGACTCTTTAGGGTATTTCCTGAAATGCCACGATTAAGCCAGTTGCACTTCATTTTAGGATCTTCTGCCATCATCTTGGCTGAAGAGAGCATAACATAACTATGTCCTAAATTATGGTTCTGGTCTGTCTTATTGCGTTTAGATGAAGGAAGCGCCTTTCCGGCGCTTCTTCCCCAG
>CAZCZX010000192.1:0-5802 GCA_964503095.1 uncultured Sangeribacter sp. | reverse complement strand
TTCCTCATGTCTCTGATTCAACAACTCTTCTAATCTTATTTCATGCTTGAATCTGAAGCCGTCAATCCCTCGATCAATAGCACCTCTGAATCTAAAAAATCAATTGGTCCCTATGGCTTTGACACATCTCACCCCTTTGGCAGTGGCCGAGTGAGATAGCGCATGTCGGAAATCATGTCGTTGAAGAAGGCTTGCATTGGGGTGATGATGGGTTGGAATTCCGGCTCTGTGCCATCGCTCAATACTTTTAAGCATGATGGTTGACAGTGGATGCTGATCTTTCTCCCCAGGGCGAGTGGTTCGCCATCAATCTGTGCCGGACCATCTTTCAATCTGATTATCTTCACGTCTTTAGCCTTGAATGTATCTACATATCGGTTTCTGTCAATCTGGCCACTAAGTAGCCCGATTCCTGCCATAGCCTGATGAATCAGTGGACCATTGCGTATCACTGTCACGTCAAGAAGTCCGTCTGTAAGCGAGGCGCGGGGAGCGATGTAGGCGTTGTTGCCGTATTGGGCAGTGTTGCATACTGCGATAAGCAAGGCTTCTTCGGTGAAGATCTCGCCATCTATTTCCATGGCATAACTGTCAGGTGTGAAGTTAAGGTATTCCAGGAGAGCGCTTCTTACGTACTGCATCTTTCCGCGGCGGCATCCGGAAGCGAATTTTTCTGTCACAGCGGCATCGAATCCCACTCCGAAAGTGCAGAAGAATGGGAAGCCGTCTGCTATTCCGCAGTCTATGGAATATGGTCGGTTGCCAGCAATGATATTGACTGCACCTTCCGGGTCCATTGGTATTCCAAGCGTACGAGCCAATCCGTTGCCGCTTCCGCACGGGATAATCCCGAGCGCTGTGTCTGTATTCATCAGAGCAGAAGCCACTTCATTTACCGTGCCGTCTCCCCCTACTGCGATTACGATGTCGGTGCCTTTTTGAGAAGCGTTTGCAGCAAGTTCTGCCCCATGCCCCTTATGTTGGGTATGAGTTATTTCGAGTTTGATTCCAGCGCTCTCAAGTCGGGACGATGCCATATTGCAGATCCCTTCCTTATCGCGTGTTCCCGATATGGGATTGATGAGCATTAGGGCTGATGCCATGGGTTTTAATGGTTGTTTTTTCTTTTGCTATGGTGATTTGGATGCAAAATTAGCAAAAAAAACTGATAAATTTGTCAGTATGTGGGATTTTTTATAAATTTGCACATTGATGCGCCCTATGTGCGCCTGAATGAACGTGAAATACAAGATTCACCGAGAAGGTACAAACATCCTCATAATGCTGGCAGCCGTGCTGCTGGCTCTAAATATCCCGGTTTGGCTGTTCTTGCCGCCCTGGATACTTCCGGCTGTGCTCTCTGCGCTGTCGGTGCTTGTGTATTCGTTTGTATTCAATTTTTTCCGTTGTCCTGCCCGGCACTACCGTGGCCCCAGAAAGGACATGGTGGTCAGTTCGGTTGATGGAAGCGTCGTGGTGATCGAACGCGCAATGGAGAATGAGTTCATTGGAGGCGAGGCTTTGCAAATTTCTGTATTCATGTCTCCCCTCAACGTTCATGCTAATTGGTTTCCAGTGGAAGGAAGAGTGGCGTATGTGCGCCATCACGCAGGACGCTTCTATTCGGCATGGCTTCCGAAGGCCAGCACAGAGAATGAGCGCTCCACCATAGGGATCGTCACTCCCGAAGGTCATCGTGTCACGGTTCGCCAGGTGGCAGGGGCTATGGCGCGTCGTATTGTCACTTATGCCAGAGTTGGCGAGGAGGCTGAATTTGATGAGCATTTGGGCTTCATCAAATTTGGTTCGCGTGTCGATATTTATCTCCCCGTTGATGCTGTTCCGTTGGTGCGCATAGGCCAGCGAGTAGTGGGCGACCAGACCCAGATTGCTACCCTTCCAGGATATAAAGACACTCAACAAGTGAACAAATAGCCGTCTCTCTGGGTATAGATATTATATCTATGTTAATGCAGAATACTCACAGATGAATATATTTAAAAAAATTAGAAGTAATATTCCTAATACCATCACGTGCCTAAATGTATTGTGTGGCACGATTGCCATCCTTATATCCGCACATCCTCAACTTTCATATCATGGTATTCCTTCTTGGAAATGGGGAGCAATCTTCATAGTGCTTGCTGCCGTAGCGGATTTTTTTGATGGATTTGCTGCACGGTTGCTTCATGAGACCAGTCCGTTAGGTGCCGACCTTGACTCCTTGTCTGATCAGGTGAGCTTCGGAGTGGCTCCGGCAGTGCTTCTCGCTTTTAATCTTTGGGGAAATGTCCCGTTGTGGCTGACGTTTGCCCCTGCTATAATTCCTGTGGCAACAACAGTACGTCTTGCGAAGTTTAACAATGATTCACGCCAGACTACAGGTTTTCTGGGCATGCCAGTGCCTGCCAATGCAGTCTTTTGGATTGGATATGTGGCGTGTCTCAAGCATCCGCAATGGTCTCAGTGGCTCGCATCCCCTTGGGTGCTGTCGCCGGTGCTTCTGCTTGTGTCGTGGCTCATGGTCTCGGAGGTCCCAATGCTCTCGCTAAAATTTAAGACATGGGGTATTAAAGAAAATTTGGCTCGATATTTGTTGGTTTTAGGATCGGTGGTCATCCTTGTTTGCCTTCAGATCCAGGGGATGCTTTGGGTGATACTGTTCTATATCATCATGTCGCTCCTCTTTGCGCGTCAACATACAAATTGACCATTCAATCCTTAAACCCAAAAATGATAAAGCGATGTCAGGATTGCTAATATTAATATTGATTTTTATAGGGATTCCATTACTCTGGCGTTGGATTAAACCCTACTTTTTCCGATGGGCTCAGCACCGTACGGAAGATTATGTGCGCCGTCAGATGGGAATGCCGCCACGCGATAAGTCGAGGAAGCAGTCAAATGGCCACCAGTCGTATTCTTCATCAGGCTCCTATGGCACCCGTGGCACCCGTGCACGCCAACGTGGACACTCGTCCGGTCCGCTCATCCCAAAAGAATATGCAGTCGACGTGGAATATACAGAGATACGCTCCTATTCTTCCGAAGAAACCATCGCTGCCGACGGCCATCAAGTGAGATATTCAGTGGAATCGCAAGTTAGCGATGCCGAAATCATAGAAATCCGAAGAGACCGTTAGCCATGGCCACACTGTTTGTCTCAGATCTCGACGGAACTCTTTTAGGACCAGACCGTAAGGTAAGCCCCGAGAGCGTGAGGCTTCTCAACGAGTCTATATCTAAAGGGGCCATGTTCAGCGTCGCAACCGCTCGCACCCCTGCCACAGTTGGACCTCTTATGAAGGATGTTGATTGCACTTTGCCACTCATAGTGATGACAGGAGCAGCCATATGGGATAGAAAGAGCAATTTCTACCATCATGCCTCCTTCCATTCAGAATCTACAGCCAGTAGGCTT
This sequence comes from uncultured Sangeribacter sp., assembly GCA_964503095.1. Lineage (GTDB taxonomy): Bacteria > Bacteroidota > Bacteroidia > Bacteroidales > Muribaculaceae > Lepagella. The sequence continues at coordinate 2,381 of CAZCZX010000192.1, read as the reverse complement.
GCAAATCTTTATCGAAAACATGGATTGAGTTCATTTGTATATACCCTTGGCGACGACAATGTAATTCACATCTATCATATAGGCTCTATGAGTCCGTTGGAACGAGAGTTTATGGAAGAGCGGCTCAACACTCCCTATAAGATATTTCACATCCCTGACGATGGCAATAGTGAATTGCCCACGCATCTTGATAAGGTGCTCCTTTTCTATTCTATGCGTCCTACGGAAGAAGTGGAGCCGGTATATGAGGAGATAAAAGATTCAAAAGATCTCCGTGCGGTTTTTTATCATGATATGTATGGCGATGATATTGCCTTGATGGAGGTGTTTGGTCCGGAGGCCTCGAAAGCTAATGCAGTAAGAGTGCTTTCTGAGATGGTAGGAGCCGACAGGATAGTGGCATATGGTGATAATGTCAACGATTTGCCTATCCTTGAGGTGGCAGAAGATGCAGTGGCTGTTGAGAATGCCGTGGATGAAGTCAAGGCGATCGCGGATAGAATAATTGGCCCGAACAGTGAAGATTCTGTGGCTAAAGACATAAAAAGACAGATTTTGACAAACTAAATTGCAAAAAAATTTGGAATAATCAAAAATTCCCATTAACTTTGCATCGTCAAAAGCCCTGATGGCGGAATCGGTAGACGCGCTGGTCTCAAACACCAGTGGAGCAATCCGTGCCGGTTCGACCCCGGCTCAGGGTACAAATGCCGTCATGATGAATCATTCATCTTGACGGTATCTCTTTTAATATTATCTGCATCATGAAAAAATTCGTTAAAATCTTGATTCTGGCAATGTGCTCGGCTATCGCAGTGGCTCCTTCAGCTTTTGGCCAAGTAAACACACCTGTAATTGATAAACGCGCGGCTAAAAAAATATTAAAGGAAACTGATTCTCAATTTTTCAAGACAGAAGAGGCTTCAAGGATTGGCGACCAACTTCTTCTCTGGCAACGTAATACAGGGGGCTGGCCGAAGAATGTCAATATGGTCACACCCATGTCGGAGCAGATGAAAGCAGAAGTTTTGGCAGATAAGGATCGCAAAGATGATTCCACTACCGACAACGACGCCACCATGTTGCAGTTGAAGTTTTTGGCACGCCTATATCAGGCTACTGGGGAAGCACGTTATAAAGATGCATTTCAGAAGGGGATCGAGTATCTCCTTTCCGGCCAGTATGAAAATGGCGGTTGGCCTCAATTTTGGCCAGAGATGCGCGACTACCAGATACACATTACGTTTAACGACGACGCCATGGTCAACACCATGACATTGCTCCGCGATATAGTCGCAGCAACATCTCCATTCGACAGCGACATCTGTGATGATTCTATGAAGCAGAGGATGAAAGTGGCGTTTGACAAAGGTGTAGAATGTATTCTTGCCACCCAAATCGTTGTAGATGGAGAGCCTACTGTATGGTGCCAGCAACATGACCGCGAGACATTCGCCCCTGCAAAAGCTCGTTCCTACGAACTTCCATCTTTTTGCTCGCAAGAAAGCGCTGCTATAGTGCGTATGCTCATGGAGATCCCCAATCCAAATCCTCGGATTGTCAGGGCTGTAGATGGTGCTATGAAATGGTTTGAGGCCAATCGCATCAGATGCATTTCATACACTCGTGAAAATATAGATGGCAAATGGGTAGCAACCCTTGTCGAGAATCCAAATGATGACACTCCTGTCTGGGCTCGCTACTACGACTTGGAGAATTGTCAACCCTTCGTATGCGACCGTGATGGCATTCCTCGTCGTAATTTGGATGAGATAGGCGATGAGCGGAGAAACGGCTATTCCTGGTATAACGACCGCCCCTCCGTTCTCTTCCCTATCTACAAAGAATGGAGAAGCAAATTGTAATCTCGCCAATTCATCAGATAACGCCAAATAAAGATATATCATGAAAAATTCCATATTTTCTGTCGCAGCGCGACGTCTTTTGTCTATTGGGTTGATAATGGTTTCACTGTCGGCAGTTGCTGTGAAGAAGCCATCGCAATTGCCATCCAACCTGTCTGGCTCAATGATGCCATATAATTTCAGTTATACTGAGTCAAATCCCATTTGGCCCGACACCCTGACTCCAGTCTATGTGGCACGTGTGGCACGCCATGGCGCCCGATATATCTCTTCTCCCAAGAAACTTGAAAAACTCCAGGAAGCCATTGCCAAAGCCAATACGGAAGGCACTCTCACCAAGGAAGGCAAGAAATTCAGCGCCTTGGTGAAAGCAGTAGAAGACAATACCGGATCAAAATGGGGTCTTCTTTCCGACGTTGGTATCCAAGAGGAGGTTGGTCTTGCGAAAGATTTCTACACTCTTCTTCCAAACTTGATGAAAAAAGCACGAGTCAATGCCATCTCTACATATGTTCC
>CAZCZX010000191.1:0-5812 GCA_964503095.1 uncultured Sangeribacter sp. | reverse complement strand
TCCTACGCATAAACTCTGAGACTGTGATAGCAGTGGCAGCTGCTACGTTGAGAGACTCCGCATGAGGTCCACTCGCAAAACTTGGGATGAGCAATGGAAGATTCACCTTTTTGCGGAGTTCTTCACTCAGTCCGTTCCCTTCATTCCCCATAACTACAAAAGCCGGCTGCGTCAGGGGAGTGGAGTAGATATCTGTGCCGTCAAGAAGAGTTCCACAAACAGGAATGTCTGGATTAGCTTCAATGATCGGCACCAGATTTGATTGAATTATTCTGACCATTCCTATCGCTCCCATCGAAGACTGTACTGCCTTAGGATTAAATGGATCAGCACATCCTGAGCCAAGAATCACCCTTGCAACCCCAAACCATGATGCGATACGAAGAATTGTGCCAAGATTTCCAGGATCTTGTACGGCATCAAGCATGAGTGTCAAACCTTCTGAAAAGTTTTCATCTTTAATTTCATACTTTTCTGGCATATGGAGTATGGCAATTACCTCCGGAAGAGACTGGAACTGAGACAATTCTCTCATTTCAGACTCTGAAGCCGTAAAGAGTGGATATTTTTTATATGATTCCAAATCAATACTTGCAGATTCAAGTGCCACTATTGCTTCCGGAGTGAAAAATTGCAACGTATCTGTCACGCATTTTTCACCCTCGGCAATAAACAACCCAAGTTTCTCCCGCTGTTTGCGGGAACTGAGTCGGGAATATAGATTCAATTTCGTTTTTGACAGGTTCATACTGCAAATTTAAAAAAAAATCATGGGATAAGTATGTAAAAATCGAAAAAATTAGTAATTTTGTGGGAATTTATCTGAATACGACTATGAAATATATAGGTGCACATGTAAGTACTGAGGGGGGCGTGGCAAATGCTCCCCTCGAAGCCATCGCCATAGGAGCAAAAAGTTTTGCTCTTTTCACTGGTAGCAGCAACCGCTGGACTTCAAAGGCTATTCCAGAAAAAGAAGTTGAGGCCTTTAAGGAGAACTGTCTCAGAGGTGGATTCAAGCCGGAACAAATATTACCGCATGATAACTTCCTGATTAACTTGGGAAGTCCAGACCCCCAGAAGTTGCATCTGAGCCGAAAATCGTTTCTTGAGGAAATGCAGAGATGCGAGCAGTTGGGTCTGACAATGCTAAACTTTCATCCGGGAAGTCACGTTAATGAAATAGAAGAGGAGAAATGTCTTGATCTGATTGCCGATTCAATCAATATTACATTAGAGAAGACAAGTGGAGTGACGGCTGTCCTCGAATCTACAGCCGGACAAGGAAGCAATCTCGGTCATCGATTCGAGCATCTTGCGCATATCATCAGCAAGATTGAAGACAAGTCGAGAGTCGGAGTTTGTATTGATACTTGCCATACATATTCTGCTGGCTACGACCTTGCCGATGCAGAAGGATATGCGCGCACTTGGAAAGAATTCGACGAAATAATCGGTAAAGATTATTTGAGGGCGTTGCACCTGAACGATGATCTTCGAAAACTTGGCTCGAGAATCGACCGACATGCTGAAATAGGTAAAGGTACATTGGGTATGGCATTTTTCAAGCGCCTTGTCAATGATCCTCGTTTCGACAATATGCCAATCATCCTTGAGACTCCCAATCCTGCTATTTGGCCGGAGGAGATCAAACTCCTCTATCAGATGATAGAGAAGTAGATACTTAAGAATTGTTAACCTTATAATATATTAGAAAATATGTCAGTACAAAAACCTGATCTTGGTTTCTGGAAACTTTGGAATCTCAGTTTTGGATTCTTTGGTGTTCAGATTGCCTATGCACTTCAGAGTGCTAACATCTCTCGTATCTTCGCCACATTGGGGGCTGATCCTCATTCTTTGAGTTATTTTTGGATTCTTCCCCCTCTCATGGGTATCGTAGTTCAACCAATAATTGGAGTCGCTTCCGACCGCACTTGGTGTAAACTCGGCCGACGCTTGCCTTATTTGTTGCTCGGTGCTCTTATAGCAGTGATTGTCATGTGTCTGCTTCCAAATGCCGGAAGCTTCGGACTCGCAGTCAGCGGTGCTATGGTTTTCGGGTTTGTCGCTTTGATGTTTCTTGATACATCTATTAATATGGCAATGCAGCCATTCAAGATGCTGGTGGGCGACATGGTCAACGAAAAACAGAAAGGATTAGCTTATTCCATCCAGAGTTTTCTTTGCAATGCCGGTTCACTCGTGGGATATCTCGCTCCGATCATCTTGACAGCCATTGGCATCAGCAATGTCGCGCCAAAAGGGGTTGTCCCTGCTTCAGTTACGTATTCTTTCTATATTGGAGCAGCAGTTCTCATTCTGTGTGTCATCTATAGTTTCGTCACCATTAAGGAAATGCCTCCCGCCGAGTATGCTCGTTTCCATGGCATTGATGCTTGTAAGACTGAGAAGAAAGAGAAATTCAATCTCGTAAAGCTTCTCAAGGAGGCTCCTTCCACATTCTGGAGCGTAGGTCTTGTGCAGTTCTTCTGCTGGTCTGCATTCCTTTTCATGTGGACCTACACCAATGGAGCTATCGCTGGAAGTGTTTGGGGAACTACCGATGTGACTTCTGCAGGCTATCAGGAAGCCGGTAACTGGGTTGGTACTCTCTTCGCAGTCCAGGCTATTGGCTCCGTTCTCTGGGCTGTGGTGATTCCTCGTTTTAAAAGTCTCAAGACTGTCTATATTGTTAGTCTCCTTCTTGGTGCAGCAGGATTCATTTCCACTATTTTCTTCACCGACAAATACTTGCTGTTCATAAGTTATCTACTCATTGGTTGCGCTTGGGCGGCTATGCTTGCTCTTCCTTTCACCATCCTTACAAACTCATTGAAGGGTGAGAACATGGGTGCTTACCTTGGTCTATTTAATGGCACAATCTGTCTCCCTCAGATCGTAGCTGCTGCTCTTGGTGGCCTTGTCCTTCAGTCGCTTGGTGGCAACCAGAGCTATATGCTTGTTGGTGCTGGAGTCCTTCTCGTGTTAGGTGCAATTTCAGTGGGTTTCATTAATCTGACCTACGGAGAAAAAGAAGCATAATGTCAAAGATTATTGAATACGAGGGCGTCGAGATTCATCGCGCTGAAAAAACTGTATTGAAGGATGTATCGTTCTCTATCGGAGAAGGAGAATTCTGCTATCTCGTAGGCCGGGTTGGAAGTGGCAAAAGTTCCCTTCTCAAATCAATGTATGCCGACGTGCCAATTTTTGATGGGAAAAAAGCTGAAGTCCTTGACTATGATATGCTCAACATTAAAAAGAAGCAAGTGCCATTTCTAAGAAGAAATATCGGTATCGTTTTCCAGGATTTCCAATTGCTTCAAGACCGGTCTGTCTACGACAATCTGATGTTTGTCTTGAAAGCCACCGGTTGGCACAATCGTACTGATATGGACCATAGGATTGAGGATGTTCTTATCGATGTGGGCATGAACAATAAAAGTTACAAGATGCCACATGAACTTTCCGGCGGTGAGCAGCAAAGAATTGTAATTGCAAGGGCTCTCCTAAACAATCCGAAACTGATTCTTGCAGATGAGCCTACGGGTAATCTCGACCCTCAGACTGGAATAACAATTGTGAGTTTGCTTCATAGCCTTGCGGCCAACGGGCACTCCGTATTGATGGCAACCCACAACCTTCAACTTTGCGATGATTTCCCAGCGCGTGTGCTGCGATGTAGAGACCATGAGCTTATTGATGAAATCTACTAAAATATATGAGAAAAACGTGTCAAGATGGATTGCTTGACACGTTTTTTATCATTTGTATATTTATTTCGGTGTTTTTTCTTGTTTTTTATGAGGTTTAGATTTCTTTATTCAAAAAAAAATGATTAAATTTGCACGAAAATAGGAAAGTAAGGGTAATTTTCATATTTCCCTGTTGCCCTACCACCATGAAAAGATAATTCATTAGCATTTTATAACAAGCTATTTAATTATGGCAGAAAAGAAAGAAAAACTGTTTGACATGTTCCCGCCGGTCTCCACTGAAGAATGGATGGCGAAGATAAATGTCGATCTAAAAGGTGCCGACTTCAATAAGAAGCTCGTTTGGCGCACCAATGAAGGCTTCAATGTCATGCCTTTCTATCGCAAGGAGGACATCGAAGGTCTTCCATCAGTAGGTTCGATGCCTGGTCAGTTCCCATACGTAAGAGGCACTAAGACCAACAACGACTGGCTTATCCGCCAGCAGATTCTCGGAACTACGGCTGAAGAAATCAATTCCAACGCTAAGCATGCCATCGACAAGGGTGTAGAATCACTCGGAATCAGTATGAAAGGTCTTGAGGCTTCTGACCTTGCAGCGGTTCTCGAAGGTATCGATCTCAGCAAGGTAGAAGTAAACATTATCTGCTGCCCGCGTAAGGCTGAAGAAATGGCTAAGGCTCTCGTAGAGCTCGTAGAAAAAGCCGGCGCTAAAGACTCTTTCAAAGGTAGCATCGGTTTCAATCCATTCAAGCGTCTTCTCAAGCATGGCCTTGAATTCCCGAAAGATCTTAAGGCTACTGCTCTTGCAGTTTATGAGGCAGTAAAACCGGTAGAAGGCCTTCGTTGCTTCGCTGTTGACAGTTTCTTGCTCAACAATGCCGGTGCATATATCACTCAGGAACTTGGTTACGCTCTCGCATGGGGTGCTGAATGGATGACTCTCATGACTGAGGCTGGCTTGACTCCTTGTGAAGTCAACAAGCGCATCAAATTCAATATGGGCATCAGCTCTAACTATTTTATGGAACTTGCTAAGTTCCGTGCCGGTCGCATGCTTTGGGCTGAAATTGTCAAGGCTTATGGTGCTGACGAGGAATGCTGCAAGATGGCAGTGCACGCTGTGACAAGCGAATTCAACATGACCATCTATGATGCTCACGTAAACTTATTGCGCTCCATGACTGAGACTATGAGTGCAGCTCTTGCCGGAGTAGACTCTATCGAAACTCTTCCATTTGATCTCGTATACACTACTCCTGATGAATTCAGTGAGAGAATCGCTCGCAATCAGCAGCACCTTCTTCGTGAAGAGTCTCACCTTGACAAGGTAGTAGACCCCGCTGGTGGTAGCTATTATATTGAGACTCTTACTTCTTCCATCGCTGCTCAGGCTTGGAAAGTTTTCAATGAGGTTGAAGACAATGGTGGTTTCTATGAAATGCTTAAGAAAGGCGAGATTCAGGCTAAAGTCAATGAAAGTGGCGTGAAGCGTCACGTTGACGTGGCTCGCAGAAAAGAAATCCTTCTCGGCACAAACCAATATCCTAACATCAATGAGATGGCTCTTGACAAAATCAAGAAAGACGGATGTGCTTGTGGTTGTGGCTGTGGAGAAGCAGAAGATGGTGCTGTTGAGTATCTCAACTTCGACCGCGCTGCAAGCCAATTCGAGCAGCTTCGCCTTGATACAGAGCGTGCTGCCAACCGTCCTAAGGTATTCATGCTCACAATTGGCAACCTTGCTATGCGTCTTGCTCGTGCTCAATTCTCCGGCAACTTCTTCGGATGCGCAGGCTATGAAATCATCGACAACAATGGTTTCGCCACTGTCAAGGAAGGTGTTGACGCAGCTATCGAAAAGGGAGCCGACGTTGTGGTTCTTTGCTCAAGCGATGATGAATACGCTCAGTATGCTCCCGAAGCATTCAAGGAACTTGATGGCCGCGCAATGTTCGTAGTTGCTGGTGCACCTGCTTGCATGGATGAGCTGAAGGCTCAGGGAATCGAAAACTTTATCCACGTTCGCGTCAATGTCCTTGACACTCTCGTGGACTTCAATGCGAAACTCCTCAAATAATCCGCCAACATGA